>CAADHA010000215.1 GCA_900696685.1 uncultured Planctomycetota bacterium | reverse complement strand
TGCGGGCCGCACCCCTGCGAGGACACCCCGCTCAGTGTGGGCAGCGCCGGCGCCCAGATCGCCCCACGCGTGGACGTGTTGCCTGCGATTGGTCCATCACTTCTCGCGGCCACGGTTGCGAGCGACACAGATCAGGTCAGGAGTCGCTTGTGCGCGAGACTGCGATTCTCGTCGGCACGTGCGCCCGATTCCGTCGTCCGGCTTCGATCAGTCATCCTCCTCGTCTAGCGCCAGAGACTTCATCGCCCACGCTTGACGGCGACTGCCGTTGAGCCGTCGTGGCGTTGGTTTGTGGACTGCGCGCCCGCCGATGCGTCGCCAGTTCCGTCCAGTCCCTCCTGAAGCGCTAACGAGGAATACCATGTTCGTTCATCTGCATACTCCGCGGCGGTGGCGCCGCATGGCACCCCGCGCTGCCGTCCCCGCTGTGATACTCGCATGCCTGATCGGGTGCCAGACGACCGCCCCGCCTGACCCTGTAGCAGAGCAGGCCGTAGCGGAGGCGACCGGACTGGAAGTTGTCGTCCAGTTCAGGGTCGAAGGCGGCCCACTCGACGAACCGGTATCGGCCGACACCCTCACTCTCGGTCAGGCCGTGGAGCGGGCCGTCACGACCGATCCGGGTCTTCAGGCGGCGCTGGCGAGAGTGCGCATCGCCCTGGCCGACGCCGATCAGGCGCGACTCCTGCCCAACCCGGTCCTCAACATCGCACTGAGGTGGGGCGCCGGGTCACCGGTCATCGAGGCCTCGCTCGCGCAGGACTTCATTGCCGCGCTGCAGATTCCGCGACGCTCCAGCGCCGCGGACAATCGCCTCCGGCAGACAGCGGCCGATGGGGTGACCGTCGCGCTGGATGTGGCGTCGGAGGTGCAGGAGGCGTATGTGGCGGCACAGGCGACCGATCGACTCGTTCCGATTCTGGAGACGCGACTCGACCTGCTTCAGAAGTTGGTCAGTGTGGCGCGCGACCGTCTCGAGGCCGGAGAGGGGATTCGCGGCGACCTGACCACACTTGAGGCGCAGCGCGTCGAACTCGAAGTGGAGATCGCTGATGCCCGCCTTCGACAGCGTCAGGAACGCCTGAGGCTGGCGCGACTCATCGGCGAGCCATCGGGGGCAGCGGCGTGGGTGCTGGATTCCTGGGTTGCGCCGCTGCCTCGGTCTGATGTTGAGTCGCGATGGGTGGACGTGGCCCTGCTCCATCGACCCGAGGTGCAGGCCATTGCCTGGCAAATTGCCGCACTTGCCGATGATGCCGCATTGCTGCGGTTGTTGCCCTGGGAGGGCGCGGAGGCGGGCATTGAATCCGAGCGGGACGGCGAGTGGACGGCGGGACCAGCACTTGCCTTGCCGCTTCCGGTGTTTGACATGGGCCAGGCCCGGCGCGCGCGCCTCAGTGCCGAGCAGATCGAGGCGCGCCACAATCTCACGCGTGCCAAGCGGCTGGTCGTCGAAGAGGTCCGTCGAGCCTACGAAGCGCTCGCCGCGAACGCCGCCAACCTTGAGCGGGTCCGCCGGGAGTTGATCCCGCTCCAGCAGCAGCGCCGGCAGCAGGCGGAAGACGCCTACCGCGCCGGTCAGACTGATGTGACGCGCTTGTTCCTTGCCGAGCAGGATCTTCGGGCAACGCAGGCCAGGGCGATAGACATCGAACGGGAAACCGCGCTCGCACAGATCCGCTTGCAGCGTGCCGTCGGCGGCTCCGGTGTCGTTGGGGCAACAGGTCTTGGAAACGAGGGCGGCGAGCCCGCTACGCACCAATCCACCGCGGCAGCGCGGATGTAACGGAAACACTCGGGCAGATCACTGCCCCGGAGAGAGCATCACCATGAGCACCTTGAGATCAATCAGCCTCCCGCACCTGCGGGTCAATCCACCGATCGTCGCGGCGATACTCGTCATCGCGGCGGTCACCATCACCGGATGCGATCGGGATCAGCACTCGGAGGAGGATGGCCACGACCACGGAGAGACGAGTGCCGTCAAGATGACTCGCGCCCACCAGGAAGGAGACGGGAACGATCATGATGAGGCGCATGGAGCCACGCCCGCTGGCGAGCACGAGGAAGACGACGGCCACTCCCACTCTGAAGGGGAGTCAGAGGCTCACATGGATGAGGTCACGCTCGCGCCCGACGCGATCGAGCGGTACGGCATCAAGGTGGAGCTCGCCCAAGCCAGAGTCCTTCAGCACACACTCGTCGCTCCAGCGCGTGTCGGATTCAACATCGAAGCGATGGCGCATGTTGGCTCTCCTCTCTCGGGCCGCGCCGTGGAGATAAAGGTTCGGCTTGGCAGTATCGTGGATGCGGGCGACGACCTCGTCGTCGTCGAAAGCCCGGAACTCGGCGAGGCGCAGAGTGACTTTCTCATCAAACGAACGGCGACGCAGACCATCATTCCGACGGTCGAGCTCGCGAAGTCGGCGTGGGACCGGGCGCGAGGACTCTACGAGAAGTCCGAGGGAATTGCGCTGGCCGAGGTGCAGACGCGAGAGGGCGAGTACAAGTCCGCCCTCGCCGCGCAGCAGTCCGCGCAGGCGGCGGCGACCGCCGCGGAGAATCTCCTTCACATCCTCGGCATGAAGCAGGCGGAAGTGGAGATGCTCATTCAGAGCGGTGAAGTTGATCCCCGGTTCACCATTCACGCGCCCCTGGCAGGCCAGGTCGTCGAACGCGAAGTCACGCTGGGCGAACTGGTCGGACCCGATCGGGAAAAACTGCTCGTCATCGCGAACACCGAGGTTCTCTGGGTGCTGGCAGATGTACCGGAAGCGCGCGTGCACGAGGTACAGGTCGGAGCGACGACATGGGTGACCGTCGGAACCGTCGGCAGTCTGAACTATCAGGGGCAGGTGGCGTTTGTATCTCCGTTCGTCGATCCGACGACCCGCACCGCCCAGGTTCGGATCGAAGTGCCGGCATCCGAAATTGCACTCAGGCCGGGCATGTTTGCGCAGGTCGAGATCGTCGCGTCGGATCCCGGCGGCACCATGCCTGCGGCGGTGATCGCAGTTCCCGATGAAGCGATTCAGACCGTCGAAGGTGGCCCCGCTGTGTTCGTCCCGGTCGCCGGTGAACCCAACACCTTCGCAAAGCGAGCGGTGAGCATCGGCAAGACCATCGGCGGGCTTGTGCCGATCCACTCTGGTCTTCAGGAGGGCGAGGAGTTCGTTGCCGCAGGGAGTTTCATCCTCAAAGCCGAGTTGGGTAAGGGCAGCGCTGCTCACGAGCACTGATTCGTGCCCTCATCACTGGTCCACCTTCGCCGCCACGGCCGGCCCCTATCCGGAGTCCCTTTCATGCTCGAATCGGTCCTGCACTTTTCCATCAAGAACCGCTGGCTCATCCTGCTCCTGACGTCCCTCGTCACGGCCCTCGGCGTGTTCTCGCTCGAGCGGCTTCCGATCGACGCCGTTCCGGACATCACCAACAACCAGGTCCAGATCAACGCGATGGCGCCGTCACTCTCTCCTATCGAGGTGGAGAAGCAGGTGACGTTCCCCATTGAGAACGCCCTGGCCGGGATTCCAGGTTTGCAATCAACTCGTTCGCTCTCACGGAACGGCTTTTCCCAGGTCACGGCGGTGTTCGATGACGACCTCAACATCTACTTCGCGCGCCAGCAGGTGACCGAACGTCTTGGCGAAGCCAAGGAGTCGCTGCCCGAGCGTGTCGAGCCGGTCATGGGGCCGATCGCCACCGGTCTGGGCGAGGTTTACATGTGGACCGTCGCCTACGAACATCCGCACGGGCAGGGCGCCCCGGTGTCAGACGGTCAGCCTGGCTGGCAGAGCGACGGTTCCTACCTGACTCCGGAGAACCGCCGCCTCACCAACGACCTGGAGCGATCTTCCTATCTCCGCGAGGTGCAGGATTGGATCATTCGGCCGCAGCTCAAGAGCGTGAAAGACGTCGCGGGCGTCGACGCCATCGGCGGTTACGTCAAGCAGTACCATGTGCAGCCCGATCCGATGAGGCTCGTGTCTTATGGATTGAGTTTCGCCGAGGTCATTGAAGCGATCGAAAGGAATAACGTCTCGACCGGCGCCGGGTACGTTGAGCACAAGGGCGAGTCATACCTCGTGCGCGCCACCGGTCGAATCGAGACCGTTGAACAGTTGGAATCGGTCGTGGTCGGCACGCGCAATGGCGTCCCGATCTATATCCGTGACATTGCCGTCCCCGGGGGCGTCGCAATCGGAAGGGAACTCCGGACGGGGTCGGCCAGCGAGAACGGCGAAGAGGTCGTGGTCGGGACGGCGATCATGCTCATCGGTGCCAACAGCCGCACGGTCGCCGCCGCCGTTGACGCCAAGATGGCCGAGGTCCGCCGCAGCCTTCCGCCGGGCATCGTCGTGCAGCCCGTGCTCAACCGAACCAAACTCGTCGATGCGACGATCTACACCGTTCAGAAGAACCTCATTGAGGGCGCCATTCTCGTCATCGTCGTGCTGCTCCTGCTTCTGGGCAACTTCCGCGCCGCGATCATCTGCGCGCTCGCCATTCCGCTGTCGATGCTCATGGCAGCCACCGGCATGGTTCAGAACAACGTCAGCGGAAACCTGATGTCGCTGGGCGCGATCGACTTCGGCCTAATCGTCGATGGTGCGGTCATCATTGTCGAGAACTGCCTTCGTCGCCTGGCCGAACGGCAGCATCATGAAGGTCGATTGCTCACCCTTCAGGAGCGGCTGCACGAGGTCATGGTGGCCGCCAAAGAGATGATCCAGCCGTCGGTGTACGGCCAGGCGATCATCATCACTGTGTATATTCCGATCCTCGCCCTTACCGGCGTCGAAGGCAAGATGTTCCGGCCCATGGCGCTGACGGTCATCTTCGCCCTGGCGAGTGCCTTCATCCTCTCTCTCACGTTCGTGCCGGCGATGGTGGCCATCCTGATCCGCGGGCGAGTGCAGGAGAAGGAGATGTTCCTCATTCGCTGGGCCAAGGCAGTCTACCAGCCGGTCCTGGCGTGGGCGATGCGCCTTCGCTGGCTCGTCACCGCGACAGCGGTGGTGGCGTTCACCGCGTCAGCCGTCCTCTTTACTCGACTCGGGCAGGAGTTTGTGCCCACGCTCGACGAAAAGGACATCGCGATACACGCTATGCGAATCCCCTCGACCTCCCTCACCCAGTCGCAGGCCATGCAGTTTGACGTCGAGCGCGTCGTGGCGCAATTCCCAGAAGTCGCGTTCGTGTTCTCCAAGACCGGCACGGCTGAAATGGCCACCGACCCGATGCCGCCCAACGTTTCAGACACGTTCATCATCTTCAAACCAAAAGACCAGTGGCGATCCGAGGAGGAACTCGACCGCCTCATTGCAGAGCGGCAGGCGGCGACCGGCACTGCTGACCCGCACGAGGACTCCCACGAAGGAGAAGAAGAGGGACACGAAGAGATCCGACTGGAAGGGCACAAGGGCAAACTTCAGCAACTTCTCGCTCTCACCCTTCAGGCCGTCCCCGGCAACAACTACGAATTCACACAGCCAATTCAGATGCGGTTCAACGAACTCATCTCGGGCGTGCGCGGCGACATCGCCGTCAAGGTCTACGGCGACGACTTCGACAAGATGCAGGAGACCGCCCAGGCGATACTCAAAGTGCTTGAGTCCATTCCGGGAGCCGCCGACGCCAAGGTTGAGCAGACCGAGGGCCTGCCCATCATGACCGTGGACATCGACCGGGCGGCCATCGCCCGCTACGGCTTGAGCGTCGCCGATGTGCATGCCGTCGTCGCCGTGGCGATGGGCGGGGCCGAGGCCGGCCTTGTGTTCGAAGGTGATCGAAGGTTCGACCTGGTCGTGCGCCTGCCCGATGCGCTCCGCGGTCGGATTGATGTGCTCGACCGTCTGCCCATCCCCCTCCCCCGTGGTCCGGAACCGGCGCAGACAATACAACTCGCCAGCGCCACGGGCGGGTTGAATGGCGTCGATCATGACGAGACGGGCTTCATTCCCTTGGGCCATGTCGCCGCCATCGATGTGGCCGAAGGGACCAACCAGATCAGTCGCGAGAACGGAAAGCGCCGCATCGTCGTGCAATGCAATGTGCGCGGCCGCGACCTCGGCTCGTTCGTCAAGGAGGCACAGGTACAGGTTGCAAACGTTCCGCTTCCTCCAGGCGGCTGGCTCGACTGGGGCGGCCAGTACGAGAATCTCGTCGCGGCCAAGCAGCGGCTGACCATCGTCGTGCCGATCTGCTTCTTCCTGATCTTCCTGCTGCTCTTCTCGACGTTCAAGAGCGTCAAGTACGCTCTCCTGGTCTTCAGCGCTGTCCCCCTCGGCCTCACGGGCGGCATCGTGTCGCTCTGGTTGCGAGGAATGCCATTCTCCATATCCGCAGCCGTCGGTTTCATCGCCCTCTCCGGCGTGGCCGTGCTCAATGGACTGGTTATGGTCACATTCATTAACCAACTCCGCGCTGAAGGACTCGATCGTGATACGGCAATCGTGCGCGGCTGTCTGACGCGACTGCGACCCGTGCTCATGACGGCGCTGGTCGCCTCACTTGGCTTTGTCCCAATGGCGCTGGCGACCGGCACTGGGGCAGAGGTGCAAGAGCCCCTCGCGACCGTCGTGATCGGCGGCCTGACGTCAAGTACGCTGCTCACGCTGCTCGTCCTTCCCGCACTCTACCGCATCTTCACCGGTTGGGATCCCACCGGTCATGCGTTGCCTGTCACTCAACCGTGGGAGGATCCGCACACCGGACCGCTCGAAGTGCAGGCCTCGGAGAATGAACCAGCATCGGCCTCGCTCGAGTCAGGTCAGCGCCCGCCGAATGCGGCGGCGGATCCGCGGGCTCGACCGGCGGAGGTTCCGCGTGCCCTCGCAGGCCGCTAAGGAACTGCTCGATGGCAGCCGCGCTCTGGGGTGGTTGCGTGGGCGATCGGGTGATGTTGTGCGCCTTCCGTGACCGGCGGCTTTGAATCTGCCGCGGTCGGCGGCGGCCGGCCGTCAATTCGGGATCAGTTGGCTCGTTCGGTGAGCGGTGCGTGAACCGC
>CAADHA010000214.1 GCA_900696685.1 uncultured Planctomycetota bacterium | reverse complement strand
TTGTGCGAAAACCGCCTCTTCCTCTTTCGCCCCCACCTCAACGGGAACGATCCGCACGAGTTCGTTGATGACGTCGTCGCTCGTCACGCTCTCCGCCTCGGCCTCGAAATTGACGATCACCCGGTGCCGCAGGGCGGGCATGGCCATCTGCTGAATGTCGCGGAAGGATACCGCATACCGGCCGTCGATCACCGCCCGGACCTTGGCGCCGAGAATCAGCGCCTGCGCGCCGCGCGGACTCACGCCGACGCGCACGTACCGGTTCGTGACGGCCGGGGCGCCGGTTCCCCCCGGATGCGTCGCCAGCACGAGGCGGATCGCATAATCCTGCACGTGCGGCGCCGCAACGACGCCCCGGATCAGGTGCTGGGCGTGGAGGATGCGCTCGCCGTCGATGATCGGACGGACCTGCGGCATCCCCCCTGCCGTCGTGCGCTCAAGGATCTTCGTCATCTCCTGCCGCGTCGTGTAAGGCACGACGAGTTTGAAAAGGAAACGGTCGAGTTGCGCCTCGGGAAGGACATACGTTCCTTCCTGTTCGATCGGATTCTGCGTGGCGAGGACGATGAACGGCTCGTTGAGTCTGTAGGTTCTGCCCGCAACGGTTACGCGCCGCTCCTGCATCGCTTCGAGCAAGGCCGACTGCGTCTTGGGCGTGGCGCGGTTCACTTCGTCGGCGAGGACGATCTGCGCGAAGATCGGTCCGGCACGGAACTCGAGGCTCCGCCGCCCCGTGGTGCGATTCTCCATCACGATGTTCGTTCCGACGATGTCGGCCGGCATCAGATCAGGTGTGAACTGGATGCGGCTGAAGGGCAGCAACAGCGCCTGCGACAAGGTGCGCACAAGAAGCGTCTTGCCCAGCCCCGGCACCCCTTCGAGCAGGATGTGCCCGTTGGCGAAGAGGCCCACGAGCGTAAGATCGACAATCCCATCCTGGCCGACGATCACCTTGCCGATCTCGCGCTTGAGGTCGCCCAGCACCGAGCGCAAGGCGTCGCAGCGCTTGACGACTTCGGAGGCGGAGTTCTGGAGGAGGCGCAGTTCCGGGAGTTGCAGCGCATCAGTCATTGCGCGAGCCTCCCGGCGGCTTGTCCTTCCCCTTGTCGCGGGCGCGGCGCTTGGCTTCGAGGAGACGCGAGGTGTAAGAGCCGTCCTCGACGTCCTTGGTCTTCTTTTCCGGCGCGGGGCGAGCCGGCGCTGCTTTCTTCAATGAGCCTTCGGTCGAGGGAGAGTCGAGATCAGCGAGGTCGATCGCCGCTGCCCGCGCCTTCTCGTCGGCCTCGAACCGAGTCTCGGCCTCTGCGGCCCGCTGCTTGCGGCTTGCAACGCGCTGCTGCACCTCTGTGCGCGTCTGCTTGAGGCGGTCGAGACTCTGCCCCGCGGTCGATTCGCCGCCATGCATCAGGGCATAGAGGCGGCGCCGCAGCGCGATCGGATCGATCGCCAGACGCCGCGCCGCCACGTCGAGCAGGAACATCGACGCGAGCAGGATCGCCATGAGCGGCCAGATGTCCGAGAGGCTGGTGGGCGTCTCCAGCCCCTCGCGGTTGAAGAGGTCCGCCTGCTTCGGATCGCTCGGCAGGTCTCGCCCGTGCGTGATGGTTGCGATCGTCGCCATCAGCGGCGCATTGTCGCGCAGAGCGGCGAACTCGGGGCTGTAGGGAACGGACACGCCGGACTGAATGCTGCTGCGCTCCCCGTCCGGGTTCTGGTAGATCATGTTGGCGACCCACGATCCTTCGCGGTCCACCGAGTATTCACCGCGCCACTTGCCGGGGCCGATCTGCTGGAGGTTGAACACCTGCTCCTTGAGATCGGGTGAGATGACCAGCCCGCTGATCTCGCCGAAGTTCGCGAAGGCGTTGTCCGAGCCGAGGATGTTGACCTCGACGACGGCCTTGTTGCCCTCGATGCGGGTGGACTGCTGGATGTTGGAGGGGGCGGCCGGGCGCATCGACCAGCGGACGATCTGCTCCCAGAAGGCCTGGAAGTCGCCCCAGTCCACCCAGGCCTGGCCCCAGCGGCTCGTGGCATCGGTCGTGAACGCCACGCTCTTGCCCAGGCCGTACTGCCACTGCGCCATGATTGGGTCGCGGTCGCCGTAATTGCTGACGATCTCGGGGTCGTAGCCGGGGCGCGGCGCCGTGAGGACATAGCCGCGCATCGTCGGCAGCGCAGGCCAGCGGCCGGCGAAAGGCCCGGGCCGGCCGGTGGGCTGGTGGACCGCGCGATACGTCTCGCCCTCTACGATGAGCGAGCGGCGGACGATCATCGCCTCCTTGATGAAGATCTTGGGCATCTGGTTGGGGCGCTGGGGGTTGTAGGCGGTTCCGCCGGTCTGCCGCGCCACGTTGGCCATGTTCTGGACATCCTGCGGGTTGCCGTGTCCGCCGGCAATAACCGTCGAGATCGTGATCTTCGACGCGACGAACTGGTTGAGCAGCGCCTGCAGCGGCGGGCTGGGATCGCCGTCCGAGATGATGATCACGTGCTTCTGGCCTGCCGTGGACCTCTGAAGAGCGGTGAGCGCCATCTGCATCGACGGGGTAAAGTCGGGCATGTCGCCCATCGTCATCTTGCGAATGGCATTGATCGGAGCGGACTTGTCCCCGGCGGGAGAGAGGGGGTACACCCAGTTGCAGCCCGCGGTCGGCCCCTGCATGTTCTGCCAGTCGAAGTCGATGACGCCGACCTCGTCAAGCCGGCTGAGGGCCTCAACCGCGGCGATGGCGCACTGCTGGCCCCAGTAGTTGCCCTGCGGAATCTCGCTGCTGTGCATGATGCACACCAGCGCCCCCTTGGGCATCTGGCTCTTTTCAGGCGGATCGAGACGCAGGGGAAGGGCCTTCGACACTTCGCTGTTGATCCACCCGCCGGCGCCGAAACTCTCCGGCCCGCCGAGCATGACCAGCCCCCCGCCGATGTCATGCACGTAGCGGCGCAGCGCATTGTCCACCCCCGACCCGAACGCATGGAGCGGCACGTTCGCGAGGACGATCGAGTCGTAGCCCGAGAGGAAGAGCAGGTCGCTGGTTACCTCGTTGGGCATCGCCGTGTCCACGTCGATTGCAGCATCGCGCATCGCCGCCCGCAGCGAGGCCGTTTCCTCCGCCTGTTCGTGGATCACCAGCACGCGCCCTTCGCCCCCCACCACCACCACCGCGTCGGCCCGGTTGTTCGTCGAGATCGGGTCATCTTCGGCGTTGTCCGGTTCGAAGACCGCGCGGAAACGCTGCGGCCCCTTCTGCGCGAGCGTCAGCGTCACCGTGCGGACGTTGACGCCTTCCTCGAGCGTGACCGGCACGCTCATGCTCGCCGGGTCGTCGAGGTTGAGGTCGATAAGCGTGTCGTTCTGGTAGAGCGAGATGCGCCCCGACGTCGCCTGCCGCGAGCGCAGAGCGAAGCGCAGCGAGATCGGCTGGCCCTCGCGCGCCATCGACGGGGCCATGATGCGGTCGAACATCACCTCGCGCGGATAGTCGTAAGTGAGTTTGAGAACGTCGATGGGAATCTTGTTGGCGCGGGCGATATCGGCGACGGCCATCACGTTGCCCGTCGTCTCGTTGCCGTCGCTCACCAGCACAAAGCGAACGGCCGAGTCGCGCGGCGCGATCGCCAGGCCCAGGCGCACCGCGTGCGCCAGGTTCGTCGCGTTGCGCTCCTCGATCGTGGTCTTCGAGTCGAGCACGGTGGAGCGGTCCACCGCCTGCACCACCCGCGCCTCGGCCCCGATGTTGATCACGCCGAGGCGGTCAAAGGGCTGACGGTCCTTCGGATCCGTCGTCGCGTCCACGAGGTACTTCAGCGCTTCCAACTCCAGTTGATGCGAAATCGAGTGGCTCCGGTCGATCATCAGGATGACCGTCATGCTCTCGCTGCGTTCAAGCCACTTCGGCTCGGCCAGGGTGAAGGCCAGCAGCAGAATCACGAGCGAGCGAAACGAACAGATGATGCCGCGGCGCAGCGGCGACATGCCCGTGAGGTAGCGCCAGCCGATCCACACGACCGGGATGATGATCAGTGCGAGGAGCAGCGCGCCGGGGTTGTCAAAGTGAATGGGCATGTCGAGGAAGGCTATGCGCGCTGTGCCTTCCCCGTTCAGATGTGCCTTTCCCATTCATCGGCTTGGCGCTCACGGCGCAATGGGCGGAGCGCGATTCGCTTTCGTGAGGCGGATCGAGCAAACCATGTGCCACGGAGAGGCAACTGGCCGGCCTAGAGCGTTCCCGCTTCATGTGTAGCGGTATCCTGAGTGGGCGAAGCAGTTGATCGCGTCGCTTGGCGTGACTCGATCGAGCACGGACTGCATCGCTTGCCACAGTCGATCCACCGTCCGGCACGC
>CAADHA010000213.1 GCA_900696685.1 uncultured Planctomycetota bacterium | reverse complement strand
TCGACGGCGAGTTCAAGGGCCGCCTGGTCTGGGCCCGCCTCAACCTCGAGAACAAGAGCGAGATGACGGTCAAGATCGCCCGCGGCGAGCTCTCGGCCATCTGCCGCGCCATCGGCGTGATGCAGCCGAAAGACTCGGTCGAGCTCCACAACGTCCCGCTGGAGATCAACGTCGGGCTGAAGAAGCGCGACGACAACGGTGAGTTCACCAACGTCATCAAGGGCTATGCCAAGAAGGGCGGCGGCGGCTCGCCGGTGAGCGCCCGCGCTCCCGTCGGCGTCGGCCCGGGGAGCACGCCGCCCTGGAAGCGCTAAGCCCACATGGTCGCGTCCTCGAGCTCCCGTATCCGCCCAGTGTGAACCACATCTGGCGACGGATGGGCTCCAGGACCGTGCTGAGCCGCGAAGGGCGGCGCTACCGCGCAAGCGTGTGCGCCGCCCTCGCGGTGCTGCGGGTGGTGCGGATGAACGGGAGGCTGGAGGTGCGTGTCACCGTCTGCCCACCCGACAACCGCCGGCGCGACCTGGACAACGTGCAGAAATCGCTCCTCGACGCCCTCGCCAAGGGCGGGGCGTACCGCGACGACTCGCAGATCGATCGGCTGGTTGTTGAACGCGGCCCGGTGACGCCGGGCGGCAAGGTGCTGGTGGAGATCACGCAACTCAACCCCCGCAACCCATGAACCTCCGTCCCTATCAATCCGAAGCCATCGCCGCGGTGTACGAGCACCTGCGGACCCGCGACGACAACCCCTGCGTGGTCATCCCGACCGGCGGGGGCAAGACGCCCGTCATCGCCACGATCTGCCGCGACGCCGTCGGCCACTGGGGCGGACGCGTCGTGCTGCTGGCGCACGTGAAGGAACTCCTCGAACAGGCAGCCGACAAGCTCCGCGTCATCGCGCCCGACGTGCCGATGGGCATCTACTCGGCGGGCCTGAAGCGCAAGGACCTGGGCTACGCGGTCACGGTCGCGGGTATCCAGAGCATCTGGAAGAAGGCGTGCGACCTCGGCCCCGTCGATCTGATCATCGTCGACGAGGCCCACATGGTCCCCGCCGAGGACGACGGGATGTACCGCCAGTTCATCGCCGACGCCAAGGTGGTGAACCCCAACGTCCGCATCATCGGGCTGACCGCGACGCCGTACCGCCTCAAGTCGGGCGCGATCTGCGCCCCCGAGAACATCCTCAACCACGTCTGCTACGAGGTCGGGGTCCGCGAGCTGATCGTGCAGGGATTCCTCTCGCCGCTCAAGACCAAGGCGGGGCTTCAGAAGATCAGCACCGACGACCTGCACGTCCGCGCCGGCGAGTTCGTCGCCAGCGAGGTCGAGGACCTGATGGACAAGGAGGGGCTCGTCGAGGGCGCGTGCGCCGAGATCGCGGCGCACACCAGGGACCGCAGCGCCACGCTGATCTTCTCCTCGGGCATCCGCCACGGGCAGCACATCGTGGATGTGCTCAAGACCAAGCACGGCATCGAGTGCGGATTCGTGACTGGCGACACCCCCGACGGCGTGCGGGCGGCGATCCTCGGCCGCTTCCGTTCGGGCGGGGAGGGGGGGCTCAAGTACCTGTGCAACGTGAACGTCCTGACGACCGGCTTCGACGCCCCGCACATCGACTGCGTGGCGCTGGTGCGGCCGACCATGTCGCCGGGCCTGTACTACCAGATGGTGGGCCGGGGCTTCCGGCTCCATCCGGGCAAGACTGACTGCCTCGTGCTGGACTTCGGCGGCAACGTGCTCCGGCATGGCCCGGTCGACGCGATCCGCATCGCCACCGACGATCGCGGCGACGGCGAAGCGCCCGCGAAGGAGTGTCCCAACTGCCAGGCCCTCATCGCGGCGGGCTACCAGACCTGCCCGCAGTGCGGCCACCAGTTCCCCGAGCCCAACCGCCAGCAGCACGAGGCGAAGGCGAGCACTGAGGGCATCCTCAGCGGTCAGACCACGCGCGAGGAGCACCGCGTCAGTGAGACCACGTACCACGTGCACTACAAGCGCAGCGACCCCTCCGCGCCGCTGACCATGCGTGTCGAGTATCGCGTCGGCTTTAACCGCTACTTCCGCGAGTGGCTCTGCTTCGACCACACCGGGTACGCCCGCTCGAAGGCGGAGGCCTGGTGGCGTGCGCGCTCCGTCGAGCCCGTTCCCGGCGGTACGGAGGAGGCGGTCGAGATGGCCAAGGCCGGGGCACTCGCCCCGACGCTCTCCATCACCGTCGAGAAGAAGGCCGGCGACCAGTTCGAGCGTGTCACCCAGCACGTGCTCGGCGACAAGCCGCCGCGTTTGGAAAGCGAGGAAGGACTGCCGGACCGGCCGCCAGAGCCCGCGGGCATGACGTACGGCATCCCCGATGAGGAGATCCCGTTCTGAGCACCGCAAGCGCTTCCCATCTCGGCCCTGTGGCCGCGGCGTATCTCCACGCCGGGCTGTCCGTGCTCCCGGCGGTGCGGCGTGGCGATGAGAAGCGCGTCGCGCTGCCGAAGTGGGCCATGTTCCAGCGTCGGCTCCCGACCGACGCCGAGGTGTCCGCCTGGATCGACCTTAACCCGGACGCGCTGTGCATCGTCTGCGGCGCGGTCTCGGGCAACCTCGAGATGATCGACTTCGACTGCGCTGGGGAGGCGTACGAGGCGTGGCGCTCGATGGTCGAGGATCTCGAGCCGGGCCTGGTCGACCGGCTCTATGTGGAGTCGACGCCCTCCGGGGGGCGACACTTGGTCTATCGGTGCGAGTCGCCGGTGTGCGGCAACACCAAGCTGGCCCAGCGGCGGGACGTTGTAGGTGGGGAAGCCGCTGTGGAAGTCGCTGGCAAGACCCTCACGCCGCGGCGCGGGCCGGACGGGACGTGGTCGGTCGCGGTGACGCTGATCGAGACGCGCGGGGAAGGCGGGATGTTCCTGTGCGCGCCGTCGCCGGGCTACGAAGCAATCACTGGGTCGCTCGAGAACCCGCCGATGGTGTCCACCGAGGAACGCGAGGTGCTCCTCGGCTGCGCGTGGCGTATGGATCATGCCGAGCCCGTCGTGGCCGGTGCGCCTGCAAGAGCGGCGGGGCCACACCTCAGGCCTGGCGACGACTACAACGCTCGGGGCGACGCCCGAGAGATCCTGCGCCGGCACGGCTGGGAACTCGTCAAGGGCGGCGAGAACGAGCACTGGCGACGCCCCGGCAAAGTGAGCGGCACGAGCGCAACGCTCAAGGGCGGCGTGTTCTACGTCTTCTCAAGCAACGCCGCGCCCTTCGAGCCCAACCAGGCGTACGCCCCGTTCGCGGTGTACGCAATGCTGGAGCACGGCGGCGACTTCGCGGCCGCAGCCTCAGAACTGCGTCGGCAGGGCTTCGGAACTGAGCAGCCCGAGTGCGGGGACATAGACCTGTCGGGGCTGGCCGGCGAATGCGAACCCGCGGAGCGGGTGGAGCGGCCGAACGACCCGGGCCCGTTCCCGTCCCACCTGCTGACCGTGCCGGGTCTGATCGGAGAGGTCGTCGCGCACAACCTGGAGTACGCGCCGCGGCCGCAGCCGCAACTCGCGCTCGCCGGTGCCATCGCCCTTCAGGCAGTCTTGGCCGGGAGGAAGGTCTGCGACGAGCGCGGCAACCGGACCAACGTCTACTGCGTGGGCCTGGCCAAGAGCGGAGCCGGCAAGGATCACGCCCGCAAGCTCACGCGCGACATCCTGTTCGCCGCCGGCGCCGATGCTCTTGAGGGCAACGAGGACCTCGCGAGCGACGCCGGGCTCTTCACCGCCGTCGAAACCCAGCCGGCGATCCTGTTCCAGCTCGACGAGTTCGGCCGCTTCCTGCGGACCATCGGCGACCCGAAGAAGGCTCCGCACCTGTTCAACGTGCTGACGGCGTTCATGAAGTTCTACAGCTCGGCCGACACCTTTGTCAGGGGCAAGGCGTACGCCGACGCCAAACGGAACAAGTCCGTGGACCAGCCGTGCGTCGTGCTCTACGGCACGACGGTGCCGGACAGTTTCTGGGAGTCGATGACCTCCGAGAGCCTCAGCGACGGCTTCATCGGGCGGCTCCTGGTGTTCGAGAGCCCCGAGCGACCGAAGCGGCAGCGGCGCGCCCGGGTTGCTCCTCCGCAGTCAGTGGTAGACCGCGTGAGGTGGTGGTCGGAGTTCGTGCCCGGCGGCAACTTGCACAAGGAACACCCCCGGCCGCTGGTCGTCACCGCCACGCCGGAAGCCTCGGCGAGATTCGACGCGCTGGCCGACCATGCCGACGCCGAGATGGAGGCCAAGGGCGAGGGCATCGCCGCCATATGGTCGCGCGCCGAGGAGAAAGCGTGCCGACTCGCCCTGATCTACGCGTGCTCAGCGAATCCCGAGGAGCCAGTGATCGACGAGCGGGCGGCAGCATGGGCGTGCGAGCTGTCGGCGTACGTGACGAAGCGCCTCCTCTTCGAGGCGCACGTCCGAGTGGCCGACGGCCAGTTCGACGCCCGCCAGAAGCGTGTGCTCCGGCTCATCGTTGAGCACGGCGGCACGCAGGGGATCAGCCACACGCAGTTGCTGTGGAAGACCCGTTGGCTCAGCGTCCGCGAGCGGCAGGAGGTGGTCGAGAACCTGATTGCCACCGGGCAGATCAATGTAGTCCGCGTTGCAACGAAGGGAAGGAGCGCAACCCGCTATGTTTCCAGGGCCTGAAGCCACGTCGCGGTCTTCGCTGCATCTTTGTGGGTCGGCCTCGTATATGTGCGCGCGCCGCTCCACAAAGAGGTGGTATGCAAACAAGCAATCATCTTTCTGTTCAATCCAAACCACTCGTTTTCCGCGTCGGAAGCCCCGATGCGCCCGCCGCCACGATCCCGCCATCCGAACTTCATTGAAGCGCGGGGTGGCAATCCCGGGTGGGAGCCTTACAGCCGGAAGCCTTACAGGTGGGGAGGCGGATGGCGTTAGGTACTTCCCGGGCGGGGACGCGAGGCTTGGCCCGCGGGAACAGCCGCGCTTGGCGACAGAGTTTGTTTCGCCCGTCCGATCGCCGGGCGGCCCCGTGGCGGGGTTGATACGTCGCCCGGCCAAG
>CAADHA010000212.1 GCA_900696685.1 uncultured Planctomycetota bacterium | reverse complement strand
GGCTGGCTGGAGGGCCCGGCCATCACCGCGCGTGGCAAGCCCGGCAAAGAGAGCGCCGTCAGTCCCGCGCCGGCGGTGTGCAGAAAGTCGCGCCGACTGACCTCGCCGCCGCACGCGCCGCCGCAGCTGCACGCGCCCCCTCGCCGCTGATCCGCACTGGCCTGGTCGCTGTGGCTCACGATCGCCTCCGGCCCTGCTCGGACATTAGCCGATCAGTTCGCCTCCCGCGCCTCTGGTGCTGCGCACCGACCCCGAATTGGCCCTCTACGGCCGCTCCTGCGTGCCCCGGCGACTCCTGGATGAAGGCTTCGCCTTCACGTTCCTGGAGATCGACAGCTGGCCAGCGGCCCATGCACAGCCTGTCCACAATCAGGCCGAGGACCCGATCAAAGACAATCGCCCGACAACTGGTCGCGCCCGGATCGAGTGCGAGGATGAAGGTCGTGGGGGGGCCTCCGCTGCACGTGGAATCGCTTCGTTGTGCGGGTCACTCCGGCTGATTCCGCCTTCGTCGGCGGCGGGTCGGCGCGGCAGGAATCAGAGGCGCCGTCAACCGCTCGTAAAGTGCGAACAGAAACTCGAGACGCTGGCGCTCAGTGTCAAAGCGATTGCGGCGGTAGCAGGCGTCCACGGCGCGGTCGAGGCGTGTATGCGCCTGCCGCAGCGCCGGCGGCATCGCATTCGGGTCGTACAGGTCCGCCAGCGTCGCGTTGGGAAACTGAGCGCGGGCATCAAGCACCGACTGCGCCGCTTCTTCGACGCGCCGCCGCTGCGCTTCAGTCACCTCCTGCGGCCAAGTATAGTTGTTGTAGACAAGCTTCGCTGAGTACCGATACCGCGATTCGAGCCTTCCGCAGACCTGCCGCACCCACGCCATATGCATAGCAGAGGAGAGGACACCAAAGTGGAACGCGGTCGCGCCGTCCACTATCAGGCAGCTGTCTCCAGCCATCTCCGCGGGCTCGACGAACCCCATCGGGATGTATGCACGGCGCTCAGAGGTATGTCGCGGGATCAGCAAATACCGCGCGGCCGGGCGATTCTCTACATGCCATCTCGTCGGGGTCTCCGCCAGTTCTTGAGTCGGTCTGCTTCGGCTTGCCGCGCGGAATGCCCTCACGGCTTCAATCCGCTGCATGACATGGGGCATCCGTCGAAGCCGTTCCGGTGCACAGCCGGCCAGCCAAAGGCAGAATCGAGGTCGGCGGTAGAGGTAGTCGTCCGCTCCCCAGAACACATGGATGAAATCCGCTGCTTCCGGCTCTTGTGCCAAAAACGCTTCCTTCTGTTCGGCAGTGAAGAGGTAATTGCCGTCATCAATGGGCTTGCTGCCTATGCCTATGCTAGGTGAATCGCACAGTGGTACGTTGCGACTCTCAATCGCTCGGTCCGATCCTTCGACCAGATAAGGGCTGATGTTCTGTACTTGAAGGATTGTCGGATGTGCGGGATCAGTCTCGTAGTCGAGAATGCGCTTTTCGCCTCTGTCGCCAACTCCCCATCCAACGATGACCACGTGCACATGCGCCGCGCCCCGCGCCTCGCTGGACCACGCGAACGTGCGGTGCCCAAAGTGGATCTTCGCGCCGCGACGGAACAGCTCGCGCCACAGTGTACCGACCTGCTCTCCCTGCGTGATTGAGTTGGTAGAGACGTACGCGGCGCGTATGGCACGGTTCCCCAGCGCGTAGGGGATCGTCTTAAAGTACCATCCGGCGACGTAGTCCAGTACACCGGCGCGGCGCACGCCATCTGCGACCGACGCAATATCATCTCGCTGCTCTGCGCTCAAGTGCTTTGATCCCACAAACGGCGGATTCCCGAACACGAAGGTACACTCGCCCGCTGGCAGCACTTCATTCCAGTCGATCCGCAGCGCATTGGCGTGGCGGATGTGTGGCGAGCGGGTCAGCGGCGTGGTCGCCTTCACCTGCCCGAAGCGCTCGAAAAGTTCCGCGTTCATCTGGTGGTCCATGAGCCACATCGCCACTTCCGCGATGCGCACCGGCCATTCTTCGATCTCGATGCCGTAGAACTGGCTGACGTTGAGCCTTGCTTCAGCGCGGATGTCGGCTTCAGTCGGGTTCTCGCCGTAGCGGGCCTCGATGATGTCCATTTCGAGGCGGCGCAATTCGCGGTACGCGATCACAAGAAAGTTCCCGCACCCGCACGCTGGATCGAGGAAGCGCATCTCGCCGAGTTCGCGGTGCAAGCGTGCCAGCGCCCGCCGGTCGCGGCGGATCGACTCGAACCGCTCGCGCAGTTCATCGAGAAACAGAGAGCGGATGAGCTTGAGAATGTCGCGCTCGGAGGTGTAGTGCGCGCCGATCTGCCGGCGCTCCGGGCCATCCATGATCGACTGGAAAAGCGAGCCGAAGATGGCGGGGCTGATCTTCTCCCAGCGGAAATTGCAGCAATCGAGCAGCGCGGTGCGCATGGCGCTGTCGAAGTCGGGAAAGTCCAGCCGCTCGGCGAAGAGTTCGCCGTTGACGTAAGGCAGCGCGGCCAGATCCTCATCAAGCGTCCGTTGGCGCGCGTCGGCTGGAGTGTTCAGAACGTTGAACAGGCGGCTGAGTTGCGCGCCGAGGTCCGAGCCGTCGTCGCGCGTGCGGTCACGAATGAACTGCGCAAACGCCTCGGGCTCGAAGATGCCCGTGTCCTCCGCGAAGAGGCAGAAGAGGATGCGGACCATGAAGCGCTGGAGGTCGTGCCCGGCGTAGCCCGCCGCCTCCAGCCGGTCGTGGAGGTTCGCCAGTTTCGCCGTCGCCCGAAAGTTGGCCGGGTCTTCAGGGTCGAGCCGGCGGGTCTCGTATCCCGCGACGAACGCGAAGTGTCGGATGTGCTCAGCAAATCCCGCGAGAGGAAACTCGATCGTTTCCGGCGATCCCTCCGGGGCCTCAAGGTCGTGGATTGCGATCCGCGCGAAGTCTGAAACGAGGATGTAGCGGGGGACTTCCTCGCCGCGCCCGTTGTTGTGGAGGTTCTGGATATAGCCGATGGCCTGCGTGTGAGCCTTGCCGAGATCGCCGCCGCGCGACTTGTGTTCGGCGATCAGTTTGCCGCGCCAGAAGAGGTCGATGAAGTCAAAGGCCCCGCCCAGGTTGCGGACCGGCTCCTCGAAACTCGCGACGGTGCGCCTGCGGACGCCAAAGACCTCGAAGAACTCATTCCAGAACGTCTGCGCCTCAGCACGTTCCCGCTCCGCGCCTGTCCATTCCCGGACAAAGCCGATGGCTCGCTGGCGGATTTCGTTCCAGGACAGGGGCACGGGTCAGTATAGCGATCGATCATTCCGGGCGGTGCATGCCGCCAACAGCTTCCATGCAAGGTACGGTGCGATGAAGGCGACCAGCTACGGGAGAACAATGACGCGAACCCAAACCGCCGCCGCCGACAGAAGCGCCGCGGCAACGACCAGATAGCGCACCCATTCGAGCAGATTCTTGCGAGCGTGTGGGGGCGAGTCAGTCAGCACTTGATACTCCGCAATGAGCGCCCGCGGGAAGCGAAAGTCATTCACAGGCTTGCCGCTGCACACTTCTCCCGGTTGGCAGTCATCCGCCGTCACGGCTCGCCCGGCGGCAATCTGGCACATCAACCGATCACATGCTGCCTCCGTGCGATAGCCGATAAGACGGAGACCGTCTTGGATGTGCATGAACTTCCATACGCCAACGCCGAAGGCGGCGACCATCACCGTTGCGATCGTCGCACTCGAAACCGTTGCCTCGGACTGACGCGCTATCAGGAGTGCGAGGCCGATGTACAGCGCAGCCGCCGCCCAGGCGCTGTTCTCCTTGTGGTTGTGGTACGTGGAAAAGCGGTTGCTGATGAGCGCCAGTTGCCTGAGCAGATCGTCCTTCATAGGTTGCTCCTTTTCCTACCGGTCGTTCGCTTCGTACTCCGGCAACAGTAACCTGCCCCGCCCGGTCGATCCAACCCGCCTTCCGCCGTCCCATCGACACCGTCCTGCGCCGGACGAATCCCGGAGGCAACCGGACGAATGGGGGTGGTGCGCGGGAAGGTTCCTTGCGCGCAACGGCTGTTTCCATTCTCGTTTTGCGCCGCTGGTGGAGGCTCCCCGCCGCGCCGTCGTCCGGCGCGGCCGTGAGGCCGCGCCAACCTGTCGAGTGGCCGGAGGATTCGCACGCGCCGGTTGCCGGCGCGGCGGGCGGGTCGTGGTTGTCACCCAATGGGTTCGCCGCCGTTGTCGACGTTTTC
>CAADHA010000211.1 GCA_900696685.1 uncultured Planctomycetota bacterium | reverse complement strand
TTGGACGTCTATGCCGACGAACCGCACGTATCGGCGGCGCTGCGCAGCGCGCCGAATACGGTGCTCACGCCTCACGTTGCGGGCTTCAGCGCCCGCGCCGCCAAAAATCTGGATGAACTGCTGCTGGAAAACATCGCCGCTTTCCTGGAGGGCCGCGCCCTGGCGACGAAAGTATCGCGCTAACGCGGCGCTCCATCCAGCGCGCCGATATGCGCACCGGCTTCGGCGAACTGATCGAGGGGCGGCATCCACGCTGCGCGCTTAACGCGGGATCATGCGTTCGAGATCGCCTACGAGCGGCAGGGGATGGATGCGCAGAATGAACTCCCGCATGCGCGCGAAATAGCCCTTCCAGATGTCTTCGGCTCTCTGTGGGTCACGCGCTTCGATCGCGTCGACCAACTCCTCCTTGATCGCCATGATCTGGAGTTTGCGCTCCCGGCTCTCGGCCACGACCTGCACGGAAGGTTGCGCCGAGGCCTCGACATAAGTGGCCAGCACGCCGCTCACCATGCCGATGAAGAGGCCGAGGCTCTTCAGGCCCGATAATTCCATCAGCATTTGATGGAATTGGGCGGAGTGAACGCCGTATTGATGATGGTCGTCGACGACCTCATAGGTCGCCTGCAATTGCTGCCGGAGCGCGCGCACCGTCTTGCGGGTCGGCTTTTCGGCGAGCATGCGAACCGCTGCAGGCTCGAAGATCGAGAGCGACATGTAGATATCGTCGATCGAGACCTTGTTGGCCCGCAGTATGAAATCCATGTAGCGGGCGGCCATCGCCACCGTCGGCCTGTGAATGACCGCGCCGGTGCGCACGCCGCGTGAGATGCTGATGAGCCCCTCGGATTCGAGAATGCAGAAAGCTTCGCGGAACGTGATCCGCGAGACGCCGAAATGCTCGACAAGCTCGTTTTCGGGCGGAAGCCTTTCGCCTTCCTTGAGCGTTCCGTCGATGATCTGACGGCGCAGTTCCGCGGCGACGAGTTCGGCCATCTTGGGCGCGCGGATCGCTCGCTTCTTCGGCGCGGGCGTGCGCGGCGTGCTGACAAGCTTTTCGGCCACTTTCATTCCCCTTGCGCGCTCAAATCATGCCGGCCACGCCGCCACAAGCGGGAACAGCTCACCATCGCGGCCTCCCATGATGCAGCCTGAAGATTTCAATTGTCTACCTGTAAGACTTATTATAATTAGTCATCGCAGGGCGACGCAAGATCGCCGCAGGACGAGAATTGGGGAGAGCCGAAGCGCGAGGCTTCGCTGCGCGGGATCGCGCGCTCTCCGGCGGTAGCGGAGCTTTGGCATGTCTCTCTCGATCTTGGGTTCGGGCGTGTATCTGCCGCCGGCCAAGGATGTGCGCGAACTCGTCGCCGCGCACGGCGGCGATCTTAGCCAGTACGCGGGCTGGGCCAATGTCTGCATCGCGCGCGATGAGGATCACCCCGGCCTCATGGCCGGGCGCGCGCTCGCGGAGGCGCTGGATCAGGCGCAGGTCGCGCCGGAGCAATTGGGCCTCGTCATCTTCGCGGGCGCCTCGCGCGACTATCCGCCGTCCTGGTCCGTTTCGACGGAAGCCATGCGGCTTGTGGGCGCATCGAGCGGGTGCCTGGGGCTCGACGTGACGGCCGGATGCGCGGCGACGCTTGCTGCGCTTGAACTCGTGCATGGTTGGCTTGCTTTGCGAGGCGACGGATTTGGCGCCGTCGTCGTCGCGGAGCGCTGGTCCTATACGATCGACTATTCGAACGCCGCTAATCGTGGAATCTGGACCCATGGCGACAGCGCCGCGGCGCTCATCGTAAGCCTCAATCGTCCTGAGCGCCGCCCCGAGCGCGCAGTCGCGACATATCTCGGCGCCGAGTTCGCCAGTGTGGCTGCAAACAACGGCCATGTCCTCATTCCCTACGGCGGAACACGCATGCCCGTGGCGCCGGAAGGCGTGGATCCATTTCACAGAGTGGTCAGCGACCGACCTGGCAAAGAAATCCTCGAATCCTACAAGAACGGTTTTCAGCAGGCGTACGCCGCTCTGCAGGCGCGCTTCGGCCTGACGCCCGCGCATCTGCTCTGCAATCAGACGACGCCGAACATGGTCAGGATGGTCGCGGAAGCCGCGGGCATGAGCATGGACGACACGGTCATCACCGGTGACGACACCGGCCATCTCGGCGGCGCCGACATCATCGTCGGACTACGTCGCCTGATCGGCGGCGGCGGCGTCACATCGCCGGTGCTCATGGCTTCGAGCACGGCTTACGCCTTCGGCATGGGGCTCCTTGTCCCCAGCCAGACACTCAACATGTGAGCCCATCGGATGCTGAATGACAAGGGAGCTGCCATGACGGTTGACGCAATAGAGCGCTGCTTCGAGATCGGATGGACGGATGGATTGCCGGTCGTGCCCCCGCATCGCTACCTGGTCGAGCAGATGCTCGATGCATTGGGGTGGAAGGCCGACGACGTAATCGGCGGGATCAAAACTCAGCGGATCGAGATCACAGCGCAGCATCTGGCGGCGGCGGCTGTAATGGCGGGCTGCCGCACGGACTATGCCCGCGTGCTCCGGCCATTGGCGGAGCTGGTTGTGGATGAGGCCTTCAATGTCAGCGGCGTGGAAGTCACCACCGGCGGGCCGGCGGTGCTCGTGCTTGTGAGCGGGCCCGTCGTGCAGGAAATGGGTTTTGCCCATGCCGCGAACGCAATCGGCGGCGCGAATGCGCGGCCTAACGCGACCATCGGGCGGTTCGCCAACCTGGTGCGCCACTTCAGCGGGCGCGGCGGAGGCGTTCTGGAGACGCATGGCACGATCGGTCACCCGGGGCGCTATTCGTTTCTGATTGCGGAGCATCCCGAGACGCAGTGGGGGCCGTTCCATACGCAGTTGGGAATCGAGGCGGGGGAGTCGGCGGTCGGGATCATGGCGGCCGAAGGTCCGAACAGCGTCAACAATCATTATGCGAGCGAAGCCGATCAAGTTCTGGAGACGATCGCGGGCACGCTCGCCCATCCAGGCTTCACGAATTGGTACTGGCACTTCGGCGCGTGCGTCGTTGCGATCGCCCCGCAGCACGCCACGTTGATCGCGAGCAAGTATTCGCGGGACGAAGCCCGTCACATGCTGTTCGAGATGTCGAAGCGGCCCACCGACGAGCTGATCAGGCTGGGGCGCATGCCTGCTGAGCCGCGTGAGAAGAGCAAGGTGGAGCCGGGCGCGATGCGGGCGCCGTTCGACCGTGAGTCCCAGATCCACATCATCGAGAGCGGCCACGACGGCGGCAAGTTCTCCGCAGTGATCCCAGCGTGGGTCGGAGACTATTCCGTCCACATCAAGAAGATCGACTCTGCTGTTGGGAGCGCATGACGATGAGCAATGAAACGATCAGCCCTGAGCTGGAGCTGTTGAATCCGATTCCGCGTCCTGCTTCGGGACCGTTCACCGTGAAGGTGAAGCCGAAGAAGCGGGAGGTCTATTTCGTCGACAACAACAAGCCGAACTCGCTTGCGATCCTGAAACGCGCCCAGGCGGAGTTGCGGCGACGCGGCGTCGCGGTGCGCGAGGAGATCGGCAGCAAGCCGTTCGCCGGCGGACCGATGACGGACGAGCAATTGGCGGAATTGTCCCAGGAGCAGAGCCTAGTGCTATGCGGGATCAACGATTGCGGCAGCTGTTCGATGGGCGGCGCACTGGACTCGGTGCTCCTGCAGCGGGCGGGCGTCGCCGGCTTCACCATCCTGACCACTCCGTTCGGCGATCGCGTCCGCGACATCACTGCGTTTCAGGAGACGGATCGCCCGCTGCCGGCGATCGTGCTGACCCACCCGATGCAGAACATCAGCGACGAGGAACTCGATCAGCGCGCGGTCGAGCTGGCCGATGCGGCTGAGCGCATGCTCGATGGAGAGGATCCGCACTGATGGGAACGTTGATTGAAGGCGTCAACGCGGCGATCGAGAATCTCCGTCCGTCTTTCACGGCCGACGATTTCGATATCAGCCTTGAAAGCCTTAGCGAAGCGGGGGATGTGGTCGTCGCGATCCGGGCAGGCCCAGGCGCGTGTCTGGATTGCCTCGTGCCGGACGCGATGCTCAGGCAGATCGTGGATGTCGCGGTCCGCCGATACGCCCCCGGCGTGGCGAGCGTGGCCGTGGTCAAGCGCGGCTTCGATGCGATCGAAGCGCGCGGATCGTCGTAGCCGGCGTTGAGAGGAGCGGCCGCCATCTCGGCGGAAGGGCAGGTTGCGGAGACAGGGAGAATCCAGATGATTGCTGTGGCCACCACATCCGCCACCTTCGAGCAGGACGTCCTGCAAGCCGAGGGGCCTGTGCTTGTCGACTTCTGGGCGCCCTGGTGCGGCCCCTGCCGCGGTCTTTCGCCGGTGCTCGATCAAATCCAGGCCGCTAACACCGGCAAGATCACGATCCTGAAGCTCAACATCGGCGAGAACCCCGATCTTGCAATGAGATACCAGATCACCTCCGTTCCGGTGATGAAGGTCTTCAAGAACGGTGAAGTCGAGGCCACGATCATCGGCGCCAAACCGAAATCCGCCATCGAACATGTTCTCGCGCCGTACCTCGCCTAGATGGGCGCATCTTCAAAGCGCGTTGGGTTTGACGGCAGGTTAAATAGGCTCGACGCTCTTCGCACGCGCGGGACGATCCTAACGATAAAAAAACTCCGGCGACGGCATGGGCCGGCGCCGGAGCAGGGGGCTCATCGGGAGGGAGATCAGAACTCGTAGCCGATTCTGACTCCGACAGTGCGCGGCCGCCCATAGGCGACGCGGTCGCCGAGCGCTGAAGTGGCCATCCACTGAATTTGAGCCTCATCGGTGAGATTGTTGCCCCACAGCGAAAGCTGAAGGCCGTTCTGGTTCGGCCGCCATGAAATCAGCCCGTTCAGCAGAGTCTGATCCTCCGAGGCCAGCCGGTTGGTGACTTCGTAGAAGAACTCGCTCGTATAGAACGCGGTCAAGGTCGAGGCGATCTCGCCTTCGCCGACCGGCATCGTGTAGGTCAGGCTCACGTGCGCGGTGTATTCCGGCGAGAACTCGACCGTGTTGCCGGTTGCGTCGTACGGCGCAACGCTGCTGTTGCCGTTGCCGCTGGGCAGCGGAAGGAAGCCCTGTGCGTTGGGGAAGCTCTCGTATTCGGCATGCAGATACGACGCCCCCGCACGCAGGTCCCAGCGCTCGCCGATCGGCATGGTGAGCTCCGCGTCGAGGCCGTAGCTCTCGACGACGCCGGCGTTGGTGGTCGTCAGCAGGCCCGATCCAGGATCGATCGCCTGAACCTGCAGATCTTCGTAATTGTAGGTGAAGGCCGAGAGGCTGAAGGCTGTGCCTGCGCGCGCATACTTGTAGCCGATCTCAAAGGCCTCGATATTTTCAGGATTGATCGGCGTGCTGCTGTTTGCGGTCACGTTGTAGGTGCCGCTCTTAAAGCCTTCGCTATACGTGGCGTAGATGTTGGAGTGGTCGTTCAGCGCGTAGCGAACCGACAGGCGCGGCGTGGTGGCGTTCCACGAAGTTTCGTCCTGGTTGACCACGCCGCCCGCGCGCGACTGCCAGAAGTCGCGCGTTTCTTCGCTGTAACGAACGCCGGCGAGCACGAACAGGTTGTCGAGCACTTCGTATTCGACTTCGCCGAACACCGCCCACGCGTCGGTGTCGATCGTCGCTTCGAGTACGAACGCGCCTGTGGTCGAGAGCAGGAAGGGCTCTTCGCCTTCGTCGCGATAGACGAACGCGCCGGCCACCCATTGCAGGCGTCCCGGGCCGTCGGAGCTCAGGTTGAGTTCCTGGCTCAGCGTTCGTTGGGTGGTCTTGAACGTCGTCGCCGACGCATTGGCCGTCGTGCCGTCGAGGTCGGAGCGGAAGTCGACTTCGGCGTCGGCATAGCTCGTCACCGACCTCAGCGTGACGCCGCCGAAATCATACTCCCACTGCAGATCGGCGCCCCAGCTCTCGAGTTCGAAATAGGGGATCAAGCTCTGGGCGATTTCGT
>CAADHA010000210.1 GCA_900696685.1 uncultured Planctomycetota bacterium | reverse complement strand
GGGCCGGGGGGCATGCCGTCGTAGTCTGAGCCGATGCCGATGTGGTCGATGCCTGCGACCTGGCGCACGTGGTCGATGTGGTCGGCGACCTGCGAAAGCGTCGGCCACGGGCGCGGATTCGCCGCCCGCCACATTTCCAGCCCCTGCTCGACCGGCGCGCGTTCGGCCGGATCGGGATGGGCGGCACTGAGACGGTCGCGCTCGGCCCGCTCCCCTTCCATCCACACGCGCAGTTCCTCGGAAACGTACCACGGGAAGAACGTGACCATCACCACGCCGCCGTTGTCGCGCAGGCGCGCGAGCACGTCATCGGGCACGTTGCGCGGATGGCGGCAGACCTCGAAGACGGATGAGTGCGAGAAGATCACCGGCGCCTGCGCCGCATCCAGCGCATCGTGCATCGTCGCGGCTGAGACATGGGAGAGATCGACGAGCATGCCGAGGCGGTTCATCTCGCGAACGACCTCGACGCCGAAGGGGCTGAGTCCGTCCACGCGCGCTTCGTCCGTGGCCGAGTCGGCCCAGAAGAGGCCCAGCGAATGCGTGAGCGTCATGTATCGCGCGCCCGCCGCGTAGAGCATGCGCAGCACGCCGAGGGAGTTCTCGATCGAGTGCCCCCCCTCCATGCCGATCATCGAGGCGATCTTGCCCGCCTTGTGGATGCGCTCGACATCGTCGGCGGTGCGGGCGATCTCGAAGGTGTCGCTGTAGCGATCGACCATGCGATGCACGAGGTCGATCTGCTCGAAGACGATGCGGGCGTCGCCGTCGGTTCCGCCGGGGCGGCGGATGGGAATGTAGACGGACCAGAACTGCCCGCCGACGCCGCCGGCGCGGAGTCGTGGAATGTCCGTGTGGGTCGGGTTGTCGAGCCGGGTGAGGTCGGCGGCGAGATCGAGGCCGTCGAGGTTGTTGGCGGCGCGCTGCCGGTACTGCCAGGGAATGTCGTTGTGCCCGTCGATGAGGGGCGTGTCGCGGAGAATCGCGTGAACGCGCGCCAGCCTCTGCTCATCAGTCGACTCCGCGCTGCCGCGGTGATCCGGCACCGAGGCGCACGACCACAGGCCCAGCAGCGCCAGGCCAATGAGCGGCGCGCCTCGCCGCATTCGCCTCATCGCGGCCTCCCGCCTGCCTCCGGCCCGCGCCCGATGCGCTTCACTGCACATGCTCGATCTTCACGGCGGCCGCATCATCCACGATGCGTTTCACCATTGCCGGCGCCGCGCCCTCGACGATGAACACCTCCCGGCCGCGCAGGAGAGTCAGGCCGGACTCAAGACCGGCCGCGCCCCACTGGTACTCCGCGCGGTCCGCCGGCGCGCCGGGCTCATCCCCGCCGGGCTTGTCGATCCCGAACTTGCGGGGAACGATGGATCGGTAGGCCTCGAAGAACTCGCGCGCATCCTTCTCCGTGTCCCAGGTCGTCGCGAGGGCGATGAGAACCCGGCCGTCCTCGTGGCGCCATGCGCGGTAGATGTCGCCGTCCCATCCGACGGACGCCCGCCTGGCCGCCTGCGCGGAGGCGCCGTGGTTGCGCAGAAGGAGTTCGAGGTAGAACTCGCCGTGAACCGCCGAGTCGACCAGCCGCCACCCTTCCTGCTCCAAATACGGCAGATCCGGAAGCGAGAGCGGCGTCGGATCGTCGCGCTGCACAAGGTACTTCTCAGGATGCAGCGTCTGCTCCGTGCTCGCGGGCAGGCTGTTGTAGACCTTCGCCACAGAATCCCATCCGCCCTCCTGCCGCAGCGACATGACGAAGTAGGCGCCCTTGAGGTAGGCGGCAAGAAGGGGCTGCATGATGTAGGGCGGAATGTCGCCCATCCCCTCGATGGCGCGCACGATGTCGTCGGCGTCGCCCGCCGCGGCAAACTCGCCCGCCATTCCCCGGCTCATCTGGATGATCGTGGCGAAATCCATGTCCGCCATCGCCTTGAGCGACATCTTCTCCATCGCGGGGTTGGCCGCGAGGTCCATGCCCATCATCGACTTCATCTGCCAGAGCGTCTGCACGTAGGTCGCCTCGCCCTCGACAAGGAAGCGAAGCGCAAGAAGACGGTCATCGTTCCTCGTTCCCTCGAGATACTCCTTCTCGAACTTCTCCATCATCGGGCCCAGTTGGAAGTGCTGGTCCTGGAGCGCGTGGACCAGTTCGTGGGAGGCGATGGTCTGGAGGATCATCTCCGAGACGTTGGTCATCAGGTAAAAGAACTTGCCGCTGGCGGGGTCGTAGTAGGCGCCCGCCTGGCTGAGCAGGGCGTTCTTGAACTCATGGCCGAGATCGATGGGCTTGAGCAGCATTCCGAGGCGCATCAGGGCCGCCTGTACATCATCCGCCTTGCCGGGGGGAAACATCTTGTCCAGTTCCGCCTGGAGGTACTTCTCGAAGTCCTCGATCGACTGCTTCTCCGCCGGAACCTCCTTCTTGAACTCGAGTGAGCGGAGTTCCGTGAGGTCCGCCTTGATCTGCGTGAGGTCGGGCAGGGCCGGCGCTTCGGGCGGCTGGGCCGGGGCGAGGCACGGCGCGGTCCGGCCTGTGCCTGCCGCAAGGCAGAGAAGAACCACGGATCCGAAGAGCAGGCGGCGGTCTGATGGGCATGGACTCTGCACGTGAAGACTCCTGTGGGTGATGGTGCGGCCGATGGCCTGCTCTGATCCGAGTCTCGGGATTGCAGGCTGCGGTCGCTCGGGTCGCGGCGGGTTGCGGCGGCGGGAACCATGGCGGCTCCCGGCCTGCTGTCATCGCGGCCCGGGACTGTAGCGCCGCCCCGGTCCAGACGCGCCGGCTCGCTCGCTGTCAGTCGGGGTTCGAAAGGAAGGATTGCGGTACGCCAAGAGCGGAAAGAAAAGTGTAGAAAAGTGAAGAAATGCGGAATAGTCGGCTTGCACCAACTCGGACTGCCTGTATGATTAGAGGAGAAGCGACGGCCGTTCGGCCGCGCCTCCGCGCTTCCCGCTACCGGCTGAGGTTTGCGTGTGGACTGCGTGTCGTGGTGTCTCGACCGGGCCGGTCGATGGCCCGTGTGAGGTGGGAAGTCCGGAGTGGGGGTCTCAGAAAGAGCTCCCGGTCATGAGACGAGCCAACGGAGGAGGGAGGTGCTTGATTGACTGAGTTGATGGCACTCAGCAATACCTGAGTCCGCATCGGACCAGGTCGGTGCTAAAGCGACTTTGCTTCGCGGCATCGCTCGATGCGATCGCTTCGCACATGCAGACTGCCTGGTCGGAGCGCCCTTATGGTGCAATTGGTACGCGGTGCACCCTCAAATGGCTGCTCCAAGATGGAAGGAGACAATCCATGAATCGTCAGAACTACTTCTTCTTCGCCATCGTCATGAGTCTGTTGCTGATCGAGTCCGCCGCTGCGGATTGCGAGACGGGCCTTGGTCCGGAACCGTTCTTCACGCACCCCGGCTCCGGAGCGGACTTCATCGTGACCGGCGACTTCACGCGCCGATATGATGTCACGATCCAGCAATCTGAACCGTTCGACTTGGAGGTTCCGCAGGTTCCGCAGGATGCGACTCTGATCGCAGCGTTCATCATGTGGACGTATGACGAATGCGCCTTGCCGCCTTCGAGCTCTGCAATCGAGATCGACAGCAACGAGTCCGTTGGAGGCCTCGTCGGCTATGGCACACCCGATCTGTGCCACGTCGGGGGGTGCCTGTGCTTCAACACGATACTGACAAGCGCGTATGTGCTGGAGGTCGATGTCACTCCTGGTTCAACCATCACCATCGGCGGAACTACGGGGACTAATTCCTCCGGGTGCGGCCCGCTCGCGGAGGGTGTGACGCTGCTCCTGGTCTACGATTTCAGCGAGTCGTCAGGAGAGTTAACGGTGAAATCCGTTGATCTGTACGCTGGCTACATCTCCAACACCCCTGGGGGCGTGCCCTATCAGGCGAATGCGACACTCTCGTTCAGCACAACCTATAACAGTGGATCCGTCCACTTCTTAATCAATGCAATCAATGGTGAACAGGACACGCAGCAGGGGGATTGGACGGACAATTTCTTCATCAACAATACGATTGTCGGCGGTACGCTCGGCGGCACTGGCTCGACGACCGATGCATGGCAGGGGCTCCTTGGTGCGAATCAGCATACAAACTTCTATGACCATGCCCAAGGGGATATCGGCTCCTTGATCCCAGGCAATTCCGATTCCTTCACCATTCGGACAGAGAAGGGAGGCCAAAATGGCGCCGGCGACTGCGTTGGTCATTCGTTCGTGGTCGTGTCGTACAACTACGTCCCCCAGTACCCCGACTTCACGGCAGGCTAGTCACACAACGCCCTGAACCAATAGCATTTGCCAACTGGCGGCGTGCGAGTATCTTGGAGACGGGACACTGAATCTTCAGCGATGCGATACACGCCAAGCGTTGCTGAATGACACGACTGGATCGGAGCCTATGTGGGTAGGAGATCTGAAGTGGAGGTCTCCTGAGTTTCGCAACAGCGCTGCGCAAACTGCTGACGAGCAATGCGCGGCTTTGTGTTGATCCGTCGACGCGATCGAGCCACGATGGTCGTGGCTTCGGCGGGTTGTTCTCCTCATTTCAAGGACAGGAGACCGAGAATGAAGAAGTGCGTGTTTGCAGTTGCCGGTCTGGCGCTCGTTGCCGCGCCGGCGATCGGGCAGTTGTACAGCAACGGCCCGATGATCACCCACCCTGGGCAAGGCTTCGGCGGGGCGGACGTGAGCATGTGTTCCATCAATCCGAACGTCGCGGGATCCAACGCCCGCTGGTTCGCCGACAGCCCGTTCGAGTACTATCGCGTTGCTGATGACTTCACGGTTCCGCCCAACCAGAACTGGACCGTCACCTCGATCGTCGTCCACGCCTATGAGACGGGTTCGGCTCCAGGAAGCCCCGGCTGGACGCACGCAGAACTGCGCATCTTCGATGGTCCTGGTCCTGAGCAGGGCACGCAGCGCGGCTCGACCTCGACATCGTCGTCCTGGACGTTTACCAACATGTACCGAGTTTTCAATGGAGTCGGCAATCTTCAGAACAATCAGCGCGCCGTCAACAGGATCACATTTGACATGGGCGGCGTGCAACTCGGCCCCGGAACATACTGGATCGACTGGCGCGGGTTCGGAGGCGCCTCGGTGTGGGCACCCTTCGTGATGGATATCAATCCCAACGACCCGAACAACCCTGTCACCCGCCCCGGCAACGCGATGCAGAAGATTAACACTGAGGGCTGGGTTTCAATGCTTCGTGACCAAGGCGCGACCTGTGAGCTGCCGATCATCATCAACGGAACCTCCGGCGGCGGCTACACCTGCTCCATCACGGGCACCTGCCCCGGCACGGTCCGACTCTCCTGGAGCGGCGCTCGGCCCAACATTCAGCAGGGCATCCTCTTCGCCCGCAACACGGGCAACTACACGATTCCGTCCGGTCCCTGCCAGGGCACGCAACTCGGCCTCGGCACCAACCAGCTGCAACTCTACAACACCATCGGCACCGGCAACGGTTCCGGCTCGGTGAACGCCCAGGCCGGTCAGGGCGCTTGCCGCGGCTACGTGCAGTTGATCCAGGTCCCCGGCTGCCAGACCAGCAACGTCGCTCAGGTTCCGTAATCTGACCGATTCGATGTCTTGATTCTCAACGGGAGTGCGGCCCAGCCGCGCTCCCTTTCCTTTTGTGCTTGAGGTTGAGCACCAGCCGCAGGCGCCAGCCTGTGGTTGCCTTCACTCGGAGATTCGAGATTTGAGTCTTCCGGCGCAGCAGCACAAGGCGCATCGCTACTATTGCGACGACGCATGAGCGCACACCCTTCAGCCCGGCCGCTGGAATCCGAACTCGCGGAGGCAGTGCAACTCGTCCGGGCGGGCGGAGTTGTCGCATTCCCGACGGAGACGGTCTACGGACTCGGCGCCGATGCGACGAATCCCAGAGCCGTCGCACGCATCTTTGAGATCAAGGCCCGGCCTCGATTCGATCCGCTCATCGTCCATGTCGAGAGCGCCGCCGCGGCCCAGGCGATTGCGTCGGACTGCCCCGTCGAGGCTTCGCGGCTGGCGGAGCGATTCTGGCCGGGTCCTCTCACCCTCGTCCTGCCGCGCCGCGCGGAGACCATCCCGGACATCGTGACGGCGGGGCTGACGACGGTGGCCGTGCGCGTGCCCGATCACCCTGTCGCCATCGAGTTGATTCGCCGCGCCGGAGTGCCGATCGCCGCACCGAGCGCCAACCGTTTCGGCTCGGTCAGCCCGACGACGGCCGCGCACGTGCGCGAGTCGCTCGGTGCGGCGGTGGACCTGGTTCTCGACGGCGGGCCGTGCCGCGCGGGAATCGAGTCCACAATCATCGCCCTCGGACCGGAGGGATCGACGCTGCTTCGGCCTGGAGCGATCGGCATCGAAGAGATTGAGTCGATCATCGGTGAAGTCGGCCGCCCGCAGCGCCGCCTCGCGCCCGGCGCGCCGGCGGCGGCCCCGGGGATGCTCGAGCGCCACTACGCGACGGCGACGCCTCTGTACTTCTCGGGCGATGCGCCTCGGTGGCTCGATCGCGGGCGCTGTGGACGGCTGAGCCTGACGGCGCCGGCCGATGCGAAGGAGTATCGCGCAATAGAGATTCTCTCGGCGTCGGGCGACTTGCGCGAGGCCGCGGCCGGGCTGTTCGCCTCGATGCGTCGCCTCGATGCACTTGGCCTCGACGCGATCATTGCCGACCGTTTCCCGGACCGTGGCCTGGGCCTGGCGATCAACGACCGGCTTGACCGCGCCGCGGTTCCAAAGTGTTGATCAGGGAACAAACTGGTTCCTTTCGAGGGTTAGAACTGCCATGAACGGCCGCACAACAAACGGCTTCACTCTCGTCGAGTTGCTGGTCGTCATCAGCATCATCGGCATCCTGCTGGCGCTGCTGCTGCCCGCCCTGAGCCGGGGGCGGCAGGCGTCGATGCGCTCGCTCTGCGCTGCCCGCATGCGGCAGGTCGGCGTGGGGTGGATGGTTTACGCGACGGAGAATCGCGGCGTCATCGTGCCGGGCCAGGCGGGCCGATACGCCGACGAGTCCAGGAACGTCTACTGGGTGGGCAACGGGTACCAGTATCGGCCGCGCTGGTTCGCACAGATGGGCGCCTCGGCCGGCTTCTACGCCTTCACCGAACCGAGCCCCGATCCTGCGAACGAGCACACCATGACGGTCAACAACGAGGTCTTTCTGTGCCCGCAGGTTCCGACGTGGACGAACACGCGCAACTACCCCTACGGCTACAACTATCAGTTCCTCGGCAACTCGCGCTTCAGGGGCGACAACGAGACGCGCGGGTCGATCAATCATCCCGTGCAGATGTCGCGCATCGCGTTCTCGCAGACGGTGATGGCGGCGGACTGCCTCGGGACCGCGGCGGGCAAGCCAGAGGCCATGCGCACCGACAACCGGCCCGACGGCAGCCGCGACCCCGAAGGCCGCGCCCGCGGAGGGCACGGCTATGCGCTCGACCCGCCTCGCCTCACGTCGACGAGCGACTTCGCCGACTCGCGCCTCTCCAGCCCCGAGCACCGCTCCGGCCCCGACGAGCGCCACCTCGGCAAGGCGAACGTCTCCTTCTGCGACGGCCACGTCAAGACGATGAGCGCCGAGGAGATGGGCTACCTCAAGAACGGGGACGGCTCGATCGCCTTCAACGGCCAGGGCGCGACGAACACGCTCTTCTCCGGCACAGCGCGTAATGAAGATCCACCGAACGTGAACTGACGCGCGCTTCACCTACCGAAGCGGACGCGAATGAACCTCGGCCGATACGCGGCGGCGTTTTCGAAGTGGTACCAGAAGTCGCCGCAGTTGACATTGTAACTGATGAGCAGTTCGCCGGGCGGCGAGAGGTGCGGATGCGCCTTGGCGTTGTACACGAAGGCGTCGGGGATGCTGTTGACTTCGTCGCAATACCACAGGCGCGTCGCCGGGCCGAAGGGGCCGGTCGGCGAATCGCCGACCTTGCACGCGACCCACGGGCCAAGCGTGTCTTCCTGGTAGACGAGCAGAAACTTGCCGTTGGGCATCGGCGTAACGCTGCACTCAGGCGAGACGCGACCGGTGAGCACGGCCGACGCCGCCACGTCCTCATTCCACTCGGCCCCGTCCCAATAGCGCCAAGCGCTGAAGTCCTCGAACTGTTCGGGCGCCACGCGCGCGACGAGGAGTTTCTTGATCCACGGATCGTTCTGGATGCCGTAGATGTAGACGAAGCCATCCGGGCGCGGCGCGCCGGCGGCCTGGGTGTTGACCATGATCGCGCCGCCGAAGATGATCTCGCCGCGGTTGCCGCTGGGCTCCTTGATGTAGGCCGGGCAGTCGACCTGCACGAAGGACTCGAAGGGATTCGGCGAGTTGAGCGGCGTCGAGAGCAGGGCGAGGCCGGTGCCCTCGAAGCCAAAGACGCCGCCGTCGGTCCGGCGGATGCGGTTGCCGAAGACGCGAAACTTCCCATCAAGCGCGACGCCGTCGCCGAGCCAGTACCACTCGCCGGGGCGTGAGTTGGGCGTGTCGGGCTTGAAGAGCGCGTCGGCGCGGCCCTGGTTGTTGCGGCCCCAGAAAAACTGGATCTTCGTAGGGTCCGGGGCCGGCCCGGTCAGCAGGGCCATGGTGTTGTTGACCAACGTCGTTCCGCTCAGGCGCCGCCCGTTCTCATCGACCCGGCCGATGAAGGTGTCACTGAACACGAACGCTGTGCGGCGGTTGGGCTGGAAGCGGTACAGTTCCTTTCCATCGAGCGGGATCGAGTAGATGCCGTCCGCGCCGGTCCAGCCTTCGCGGCGGTCGAAAAGACTCGTCCACTCCGGCGCCGCCTCGACGGTGAAGGGTTGGGCGAGGGCGCCGCCGCAGCCCAGGAACAGGGCAAGGGCGGCAACCAGGGACGGAGGGACTTGAAGGGGAGGAACCGGAGCAGTTCTCATGGGTCCTGAAACCTCACTCTCTGTCGCGCGGACTGAACCAGACGATACGCGGGATCCGGGGCTTGCGATGCAGAATTTCCAGAGCATCTGCGGCAGATCAGGGGATTCGCCCCCCACACAGTCTGCCGCGGGGCTTGAGCGATCCGGGGTGTTCTTCGTCGTGGACCAACGCCGCCGGCACGGCTATCTTTCTCATCCCGATCATCGGGTAGGTACCGAAGCGGTCAAACGGGTCAGACTGTAAATCTGATGGCTTAAGCCTTCGGAGGTTCGAATCCTCCCCTGCCCACTTTCACATCTGGCGTTTGTCCTGCCGCTCGTGTTCGACGCGGGTGGGCAGACCATCGACACGGTCGCGGCGGCCGGCCCCCCTCTCGAACCCTATACGCAAGAGATCAGCGGAACGGTCGTGACGATTGACCTCGTGCCGATTCCGCGCGGCTCGGTGCGCATTCCCGACCCGGACAAGCCTGGCGCGACGAAGACGGTTGATATCGGTCCCTTCTGGGTGAGCACGACCGAGATCACGTGGGACGCGTACGACATCTTCGTCTACAGGCTTGATGTTCCGGAGGGCAAAGGGGGTGATGGCGAGCCGCCTGCCGACGGGCCCGACGCCATCACACGACCCACCAAGCCCTACATCCCGCCCGATCGCGGCTACGGACACGCCGGCTATGCGGCCATCTCCCTCTCGTTCAAGGGTGCGGAGGAGTTCTGCAAGTGGCTTTCCGCCAAGACAGGGCGCAAGTACCGATTGCCGACTGAAACGGAGTGGGAGTATCTGGCGCGCGCCGGCGCCGCGGCGGATGCCCCGTACTGCTTCGGCGACGACGCTTCGCTCATCGACGACTATGCCTGGCACAGCGGCAACGCGAAGCGCAAGACGCAGCCGGTCGGCAAGAAGAGAGCCAATGCGTGGGGCGTCTACGACGTGCACGGCAATGTTGCCGAGTGGTGCATCGGGCTTGACGGACAGCCTGTCGCCTGCGGCGGCGCCTTTCTCAACAAGCCCGAGGATGTGACGCTCAAGCGCCGCGACCGTCAGACCGCCCTTTGGAACATTACCGATCCGCAGATGCCCAAGAGCACGTGGTGGCTTTCGGACTGCAACTTTGTCGGATTCCGAATCATTTGCGAGGCGGAGGCGGACGAGCCGATCGAAGTGGGTGAGCAGCCGTAAGGGAATCGTCGGCCGCCCGCGGGCCGCCGGATCGCCGTGCCGATCCAGTTCCATCCCGTGAGCAGAAAGGCGCCCGGATGAGTGAACTCGCAGCCCGATCGCAGCGTCCGCTGATGATCCGCCTTTCGGTGATGATGTTTCTGCAGTACGCGATCTGGGGCGCGTGGCTGCCGCTGATGTACCAGTTCCTGAGCCAACATCGCGGCTTTGCCGACGGTGAGATCGGCTACCTCTTCATGATCGGCGGCGTGGGAGCGGTCTTTGCGCCCTTCATCGCGGGGCAGGTCGCTGACAGATACTTCAATACCGAGAAGTACCTGGCAATCAGCCACCTCGTCGGCGGAGTGCTCGTATGGCAACTCGCCTGGATCGAGTCCTACTGGCTCTTCTTCGCGTTCTCGCTGCTGTACTCGCTGATCTACTCGCCCACACTCGCGCTGACCAACTCGCTCTCGTTTCACCACCTGCCCGACCGCGACCGAGACTTCGGCAGGGTGCGGGTGTGGGGCACCATCGGCTGGATCGCGGTGGGCATCGGCATCGGCCAGTGGCTGCTGCATCACCATACGCCGGAGAACGCGACTGAAGCCGAGGCGTTGAGCGCGCAGGCGAGAGGCATTATGGACGCATTCCGCCTCAGCGCGATACTCGGCGTCGTGATGGGAATGTTCTGTCTCACGCTGCCGTCGACGCCCCCGGCGCGCGGCGCGAGGTCGAACGCGACCTTCGAAGCGCTGGGCGAAGTGCGCCGCCAGCCGCTGATCACACTGTCCCTGATCGCCGTGCCCATTTCGTGCATCCACCAGTTCTACTTCGTGCACACGAGCGCGTTTCTGAACACCTATCAGGCCGGCGCCGAGAGCATCGAGAACCTGCAGAAGGCGATCAACGCGATTTTCGGCGTGGGCGGCGCCGGGCTGATGACGATCGGGCAGATGGCCGAGATCGTCGTGCTCGCGCTCATGCCGGTTCTCGCGAAGAAGTTCTCGCGCAAGTCGCTGCTGCTCACCGGCGTCGTCGCCTATGCGCTGCGCATGGCGCTGTTCGCTTACGTCGATGTCCTGCCTCTGCCCGCCATGCTCACGCTGATTGTCGGCATCGCCATGCACGGGGTGTGCTTCGGCTGCTTCATCTTCGTCGCCTTCATGGTTGTCGACGAGAACACGACCGCCGACGTTCGCGCCAGCGCCCAGTCGCTCTTCGGGCTGGTCATCTTCGGCGTCGGGATCATCGCGGGCAGCATCGTGGCAGGTTATGTCGGCGACTGGGCCCGTGAATCGGGCAAGATGGACTACACCTTCCTCTTCAGTGTGCCCATGTGGATCGCGATCGCGTGCTTTGTGGTGCTCCTCGCGCTCTATCCGCGAGGGCGCGCGCCGGCGGCTGAAGCCCGGGTTCAATGAACATGGGCTTGGGTGTGCCTGACGATCTCAGCGAGCCGCATCAAGCCGCCGCACGAAGACATTGCGGAACATCGCCGTGCTGCCGTGCGCCTGGAGTTCGATCGGGCCGCTGGCGTAGATCGGCCTGTCGCGCTCCCAGTAGTTCTCCATCACGACATCATCGACGACCAGCACGTCGTTGAGAAACACCGTTACTCGCTCGCCGACCATCAGGATGCGAAAGGTGTTCCACTCGCCGCTCCTGCGGTCGGCGATGGCCAGCGGCCGGCTCGGATGCTTCTCGTTGTTGTAGAGTCCGCCCGAGCCGATGTCGGAGCGATCCCAGATCTGCACCTGCGGGTTGCCGCGGAGGTAAATGCCGCCGTCGCCGCCGGGCCTGATCTTCCAGTCGATGAGGAGTTCGAAGTCGCCGTAGTCCTGCGCGGTGCAGAGGTTGGTCCCCTTGCCGTCGGTAACGATGGCGCGGTCCTCGACCTTCCAGTGAAGCTTGAGTTCTTCGTAACCTCGGCGGAGGGCGTCGGCGTATCGCGAAGCGTCCATCTGCGCGATCTCCGGCGGATTGCCGACGAACGGCCGCCAGCCGCGGAGCGTGCGGCCGTCGAAGAGGGAGGTGAAGCCCTCCGGCGGTGTTGTTCCATTCGAGGCGCAGCCGCCGAGCAGGAGCATGGCCGCTGTCGTCATTGCCGCCAACCACGCGAGCGCACGCACGGGCATGGTTCGACCTTTCTGCGCCGCACGCCTGGGCGCGGTGCGGGGTTACTTGGCCTTCTTCTGGGCAGCCTTCTTCTCGGGAGCCGGCTTCGAGGCGCATGTTCCGAGCGCATCGCCGCAGGCGCAGGAGCCGGCCTGGCCTTCTGGCGAGGTCTTGTCTGCCGCAGGCTTCGCTTCTGCGGGCTTGGCTTCCGCCTCGGCGGCCTTCTTGTATCCGTCGGAGCGGTAGTCGGTCTGGTAGAAGCCGCTGCCCTTGAAGATGACGCCGGCGCCGGTGCCGATGAGGCGCTCGAGTCTTGACTTGCCGCACTTCGGGCACTTGCGCTTCACCGGGTCGTTCATCGACTGGAAGAGTTCGAACTGGTGATTGCAGGCACGGCAGACGTAGTCGTAGGTCGGCATGGCTGATTCCAGAGTCCTTTCGTCCATTCACTCCGCGGCGCGGGCGAGCGTGACTTTGGCGGGGCGAATGATGATTTGCCCGAGGGCGTAACCGGCCTTGAAAACCTGGGCGATGTGATCAGGCGCGACTTCCGGCGCCTCGATATGCATGAGCGCCTCATGGCGGTTGGCGTCGAACTCGTCGCCGGGCTGCGGCTCGATGCGCGCGACGCCGTGGCCCGCGAGAGCCTTGAGCATCTCGTCGCGCACCATCCTGACGCCCTGCTGAATGGCGCGGGCGGCATCGTCTGCGGCGTCGTGTTCGAGCACGAGATCGAGATTCTCCAGCGCGGGCACGAGGTCGCGCACCACGTCCGCCTTGGCGCGCAGGCGAGCCGTCTCTTCGTTCGCATACGAACGGCGCTGGAAGTTCTGAAAGTCCGCCAGCGCCCGCTGATACTTCGCCAGCGCCTCGTCGCGCTCGAGCGTAAGGCGGTCGATCTCCGCGGCGGCCGGCTCGTCCGGCGATTCGCGATCGTCGGTCGATTCGTCGATGTCGTGGTCGTGGGCGTCCGATTCGGCCATGGCTCAGCTTTCCTTGCCTCCGAGGAAGTCCCTGATGCGGTTCCAGAAGCCCTGTGTTTCGGGCAGCACCGAGTGGTCTTCGGTGTCGGCGTATTCGCGAAGGAGCGTCTCCTGTTTCGCGGTGAGTTTCTGCGGTATTTCGAGGCTGATGAGCACGAGCAGGTCGCCGCGGCGTCCAGTGCGCAGATTGGGCAGGCCGCGACCGGCGACCTTGATGACGCGTCCGTGCTGAGTTCCTCTCGGGATGGTGAGTTCATGCTCGCCGTCGAGCGTCGGGATTTTCACGTTCGCGCCGAGCGCGGCCTGTGTGAAACTGATGGGCACGCGCATGGTCAGGTGATCGCCGTCGCGTTCGAACAGTTGATGGGCGGCGACGCGGACGACGACGTGGAGGTCGCCGCGAATGCCCTGTCCGCCGGGCGAGGCTTCGGGGGGGGGCGGCTCGCCTTCGCCGCGGACCGCCACGGCCTGGCCGGCGCGGATGCCCGGCGGAATCTTCACTTCCAGCCGCCGGCGCCTGGGCACGCGCCCCTGGCCGCGGCAGGTCTCGCAGGGATCGGTGATGACCGAACCGGCGCCGCGGCAGGCCGGGCACGTGGTGACCATGCGGAACATGCCGCCGAGGCCGGATTGCGCGACCTGCCCGTGCCCGCCGCAGGTCTGACAAGGCGATCGCGAGGTGCCGGGCCTGGCGCCTTCGCCCTTGCAGGTTTCGCAGACGTCAAGGCGCGTGAAGTCGACTTCGGCGGTGGTGCCGGTGAGCACTTCTTCGAGAGTTATCTCGACCTGCGTTTCGAGGTCGTATCCGCGCGCCACGCCCTGCCGCCGCCGCCCGCCGCGTGCGCCGCCGCCAAAGCCGGCCCCGAAGATCTCGTCGAACATCGAGAAGATGTCCTGCGGATCCATGGAGCGGAAGTCGTGCCCGGGCGTGCCGCGCAGGCCCGCGTGGCCGTATTGGTCATACAACTTCCGCCTGCCGTCGTCGCTGAGCACTTCGTAGGCCTCGGCGGCTTCCTTGAATTTGGCCTCGGCTTGCGCATCTCCGGGGTTGCGGTCGGGGTGGAACTTCATCGCGAGCCGGCGATAGGAGCGCTTGATGTCCTCGGCGCTTGAAGTGCGCTCCACACCGAGAACTTCGTAGTAGTCGCGCGTCGTGGCCATGCGTCGCTCCGGGCCGGAACGTCAATGAAAGCCCACGGACGCGCGTCGGCGCTCCGTGGGCACCGCAGGTCGCATCACCAACGCGCCGCGATCACGCCACGGCGCCCTCGACCGGCTCCTTGTTGTCCTTGACCTCGGCAACCAGAACGTCGGTGGTCAGCATCAGCCCCGCGACCGAGGCGGCGTTCTGTAGCGCCGTGCGCACAACCAGCGCGGGGTCGATGATGCCGGCCTTGACGAGGTCGGTGAACTCGCCCGTCGTCGCGTTGAAGCCGAGGTGCCCCTTGCCTTCGCGGATCTTCTCGACGACGACGTCTCCGTCCTCGCCGGCGTTTTCAGCGATCTGACGGGCGGGGGCCTCGAGCGCGGCGGCGACGATGTCGTAGCCGAACTTCTGATCGCCCTTGGCCTTCTTGCGGGCGTCGTTGACCGCCTCGATGGCACGAATGAGGGCGACGCCTCCACCGGCGACGAACCCTTCCTTGGCCGCGGCCCGCGTCGCATGGAGCGCGTCCTTGACGCGGTCCTTGCGCTCCTTCATCGCGGTTTCCGTGGGGGCGCCGACATTGATGATCGCCACGCCGCTGGTCAGTTTCGCGAGGCGCTCCATGAGCTTCTCGCGGTCGTAGTCGCTCGTGGAGCGGTCATATTGGGTGCGAATCTGCTCGGCCCGGGCCTGGATGTCCTTCTTCTTCCCGGCGCCCTGGACGATCGTCGTATTGTCCTTGTCCACCACGATCTTCTTGGCAGTGCCGAGATCGGTCAACTCGATCGACTCAAGCGTGCGGCCGAGATCCTCGGAGAAGAACGTCCCGCCGGTGAGCACGGCGATGTCGCCGAGCATGGCTTTGCGCCGATCGCCGAAGCCCGGCGCCTTGACGGCGCAGACCCGCAGGGCGCCGCGCAGACGGTTGACCACCAGCGCGGCCAGCGCTTCGTTCTCAACGTCTTCTGCGATGATCAGCAGGGGCTTGCCGCTGCCGGCCACCTTGTTGAGCAAGGGCAGCAGGTCAGCGAGGTTGCTGATCTTCTTCTCGTGGATCAGGATCGACACGTCTTCGAGCACGCACTCGGCCGTTGCGGGGTCGGTCATGAAATACGGGCTCATGTAGCCCTTGTCGAACTGCATGCCCTCGACGTACTCGAGCGTGGTCTCGGAAGTCTTCCCCTCCTCAACTTCCACAACGCCTTCGGCTCCGACCTTGTCGATCGCCTCGGCGATGAGCCTGCCGATCTCGCGGTCGTGGTTGGCGGAGACGGTGGCGACCTTCTCGTAATCGTCTCGTCCTTTGCACTTGATCGCCATGCCTTCGACCGCCTGGCAGGCGGCCTCGGCTGCCGCGGTGATGCCGCGCTGGAGTTCGACGGCGTTGTGCCCGGCGGCGACGTAGCGCAGCCCTTGCCCATAGATCGCTTCGGCGAGCACCGTCGCGGCCGTGGTGCCGTCGCCTGCCTTGTCGGCCGTCTTCTTGGCGACCTGCATGACGAGCTTGGCGCCCATGTTCTCGAACGCCTCGGGCAGGTCGACTTCCTTGGCCACGCTCACGCCGTCCTTGGTCACGCTCGGACCGCCGTAGGACTTCTGAATGAGCACGTTGCGCCCGACGGGGCCCATCGTTACGCGCACGGCGTCGGCCAGGCGGGTCAGTCCCTTGCGGATCTCGACCTGCGCTTCGTTGCCGAACATCATCTGCTTGGTGGACATGGTGAATGCTCTCGGTTGAAGGGTGTGATTTTCGTGTGGCGCCGCGGATTCGAGGCTTACTTTTCAATCACGCCGAGCAGGTCGTTCTCTTCGAGGATGACGTGCTTGACGCCCTTGATTTCGATCTCGCTGCCCGAGTACTTGCCGTAAACGACGGTCTCGCCCTTCTTGACGTTGACGGGCGCGCGCTTGCCGTCCTTGAGCAGGCGGCCGGGGCCGGTGGCGATGACGGTGCCTTGCTGCGGCTTTTCCTTGGCGCCCTGGGGCAGGTACAGGCCCGAGGCGGTCTTCTCTTCCGGATCGCTCGGCTTGACGAGGACGCGATCTTCAAGAGGCTTGATCTGCATGATCGGTAACTCCTTCTCTGGCGTTAGGCAGTTGGCGAGGCCCGTTCCGATGAGGGCCGTCGCGGTGAATCTTCGTGGCGAAGCCGAAGGGAGGACGCTCCTCCTTCTCCGGCACATCGACAAGTTCGATCTTGAACACATCCTCCGGGCGGATGGAAAGTGCAATGTGGCGCTTGCGCGAGTCCTGACCGATGAAGTGCATGCAGATGATCTCCTGCGACCCATCGCCGTGCTGCGCGACGCGCTTGCCGTGGCCGGAGATCAGGTACTCCGACCCGTCGCGGAGCGTCAGCCGCAGGACGAGCATCTTGCACTTCTCCGGAGAGTCGCACATCTCGCGGGCGAGGTCGGTGTAAAGATGCTCGATCTCTTCGGTCCAGTCGATCTGGCCTGGGGGTAGCAGCAGGGGCGGGACCGACGCCTTCACTCTGCGGCCCGGCGCTGCTCGAGGCGCTTTCTTCTTCGACTTTGCGGTTCCGCTGCGGGGCATGAACTCCTTTCAACTCAGGCTGCTGGTCAAGCGTGGTTTCAGAACCCCATTCCGCCCATGCCGCCGCCCATTCCACCCATGCCGCCCAT
>CAADHA010000209.1 GCA_900696685.1 uncultured Planctomycetota bacterium | reverse complement strand
GGCCGAGGGTCTGACGCAACTCAACCCTGTCGAGTCGCGCTGGTGGCTGCTGCTGTTTCCGTGCCTGCTGCTGGCTCTGACGCTGCTGGCGCTGAACTTCATCGGCGAAGGCCTCCGCGAAGCGCTCCACCCGAAGCGAAGGACGATGTTGCAGGCGTAGGTGGGATGAAGGCGCGTCGATCTAATCGAGGTTCGACGCTGCATCGCTGACGAGATGGTCCTTCGTCGCCGTCGGCTCGCCGGAATCTCCTGAATCCGAAGTTTTCCTTCGCCTGCTTTTCTCTCCCTTGCGAGCGTACCGTCGGGCCGCATCAGCCGCCGAATCGCCTTCAAGGGCGTCCCTCTTGATGACCTGATCGCGAAGTACTCGCGTGATTGTGTCGGCGTCGACCATGATCTCACTGACCCGGCGAACTTCTCGGCGGATCGCACTGATCACACTCTCCGAGTTCAACAGGATGGCCGCAACCATGAACCGATTGGTCGCGTCCTTCCTGTCACGGAACTCCGTCAGGACACTCTTGGTGACCCCCTCTTTGGAGAGCAGGAATAGCCGCTCGAGATGCTCCTCTTGGCGTGCGTTCATCTGAAGGAGGTCGAAGCGGACGATCTCCTCCTTGTCGATGGGTTTCTTGAATAGGACGTGGTAGAGAATCCACTCGGTGCCGTTCGTGAGCACTACCCACTCAACACCTTGGTTGGCCGCGTAGTCCACTGCCTGCTTGACGTGGCGCTCATTCAGCGCCATGCCGATCGCCTTCACCTCGATGAGGAGGTGGAGTTTGTTATTAAACTGCACAGCGAGATCGCAATACGTCCCGCGAATGGCATGCTCGCCCGTCAGATCGGCATACTTGTCGTAGCCGAAGACGTCGCTCAGAACATCCTTGACAACGGTCACCGTGTCGGCTTCGGAGACATCGCGGCTTCGCTGCAACTCCAGCACAGACTGATACTGCTTGAGCGTGTCCTGGATTCGCTTCACGACCTTCTTCGGAATGGACATCCTGGCTCCTTGAATCCAGTGTGCAATCTGAGTCCCCACCGGGCGATTCCAAGGCGTAACATAGGCTCAGCAGCGCGGCTGGTAAAGTCAGGCCGAATCGTCCGCTTCGCGAATCGAGTGGCCTTCGCCCCTGAAGCCTCGCTTACGCCGCGACACCCGACTTCAGCGTGAACTCGCGCGTCATTGTGCGAGTTTCTCTGCGCGCCGTCGTCGCCGCTCCGCGAATTCTGGATGTTCCGACAGAAGGTGCGTCACCTGTTCCCAGTCGCCCGCGAGCCATGCTTGGGCAATCGCCCTGTCGCGTTGGAGCCAACTCTTCGGCCCGGACTCATTCACGTAAGTCGGACCGATCGCCAGACCGTCCACTACGGGACCGAGCAGCGATGAGAGAATACCTCGTTCGCGCGTGATGAAAAGGATGTTCGCGGCCGTGCCCTTGATGAGCACCTTTTGATCGAAGGGAAACTCCACCGTGACCGTGTCCCATGAGTAGATGTCAGGCGCGAGAGTCACCACGCGCGGAGTAGCGGCGACGACCACCCCGTTGATGGCCTGTACCGTTCCAGCCTCAATCTGACCGGCGTCCAGCTTTCGAATGAACGTTTCGGCACTGCCTCCACGGAGCCCGGGAGTTTGCGTAAATGTGCCACACCCCCCTAACATGACGACGATGATCGACGCAAGCAGCACCCTAGTCATGTTGACCTCGCTTCCAGATGTACCCGCCCGCGGAGTTGACTCTCCGCCCTTGCCGGATCGAGTCGTATCATCACAGGCTGTCAGCCTAGTTCAAGTGCGCCTCGAGCGGCTCGCTCCGTCCCTTGCGGTGTACTTTGATCGCCTCGTCGGCAAGGTGAGCCAGGAAATCGCCGGAACCTTCGAGGAGTTCCGACCACCGCCTTTCGGACTTGAGTTCTTCGAGCAGCCACTGCGCCAGGGCATCCTGATCGGCGGGCGCGAGGCGCGCGGCTTCTTCAAACGCTCGTTCCAGCATTCGCGTCATGGGGCATTCTCCTAGCCGGGCAACTTCAACTCGCATTCGGCCTATTCGTCATGCCCGCGAAGGCGGGCATCCAGTCCATTGGGCGCACGCGCGCTCGCTGGATTCCCGCCTGCGCGGGAATGACGATAGCGCATCGGCCCTGCTTCGGGCCGCGGCCCGTCGGCCATGAATCATATCGGCGCATAGGATGTCCGACCCCACGCCCGAGGAGCGCTGCCATGCCCTTTGAAATCATCTCCATCGACGCCCGGCCCATACTTGATTCGCGCGGCAATCCCACTGTTGAGGTCGATGTGGCGCTCGCCGGCGGGGCGATGGGGCGGGCGGCGGTGCCGAGCGGGGCGTCCACCGGCGAGCATGAGGCCTGCGAACTGCGCGACGGCGATGATGACCTCTTCCTCGGCAAGTCCGTCTTCAACGCCGTCGCCAATGTCAACGACCGCATCGGGCCGGAACTCATCGGCTATGACGGGCGCGAGCAGGAGCGACTCGACGCCCTGCTCATCGAGATGGACGGCACGGCGAACAAGTCCAGCCTCGGCGCCAACGCGATCCTCGGCGTCTCGATGGCGCTCGCCAAGGCGGCGGCGGCGCAGGCCAGACTGCCGCTCTATCGCTACCTCGGCGGCAGCGCGGCTCGCACGCTCCCCGTGCCGATGTTCAACATCCTCAACGGCGGCAAGCACGCCGACAACACCGTGGACTTTCAGGAGTTCATGATCCAGCCGTGGGGCTTTGACGACTTCGGCGAAGCCCTTCGCGCCGGCGTCGAGATCTACCACCATCTCAAGAAGGTGCTCACGAAGCGCCGCCTCTCGACCACCGTAGGAGATGAGGGCGGATTCGCCCCGAACCTCTCCGACAACGAAGAGGCTCTGCGCATCATCGAGGAGGCGACGGAGAAGGCCGGGTACGCCTGGGGCGAGCAGATCTTCATCGCCCTCGACCCCGCGACGAGCGAACTGTGGAACGAAGCCGCCAAACGCGGCAAGCAGGGCTACTGCTTCTTCAAGAGCAACCCCGAGGAAGTGCTCAGCAGCGACGACATGATCGCGATCTGGCGCGACTGGTGCGACAAGTACCCCATCCGCTCGCTCGAAGACGGCCTGGCGGAGAACGACTGGTCCGGCTGGGCGAGACTCACGGCCAGGCTCGGCGATCGCATCCAGCTCGTCGGCGACGACATTTTCGTGACGAATCGCAGATTCCTCCAGCGCGGCCTCGATGAGAAGTGCGCCAACGCGATCCTCGTGAAGGTCAACCAGATCGGCACGATCAGCGAGACGTTTGACGCGGTGGGATTGGCGATGCGCAATGGCTACGGCGCGGTGATGAGCCACCGCAGCGGGGAGACGGAGGATGCGACGATCGCCGACTTGGCCGTGGCGACCAACTGCGGTCAGATCAAGACCGGCGCGCCCTGCCGCAGCGACCGCACGGCCAAGTACAACCAGTTGATCCGCATCGCGGCGGAACTGGGCGACGCCGGGGCGTACGGCGCGGGGACATGGCGGCGCGGATAAACGGGACGCTGCGCCTGGTGTCGGCGAAGGCTCCAGGCGCAGATCACGGCTGTGAATCGCGGCGCTTGGCGAGTTCTGCGAGAAGCGCATCGATGCGCTCTTCGAGCTCGGCGAGGCGCTGCGTCATGCCGGCGATCTGTTCCTCGAGGCGGCTGAGGTCAGGCTCGCGCCCGGTCGTCATCAACGAGCGCACTCCCGTGCCCGCGCGAAAGGCGTTGTATCGCTCGGTCGGGAACATGATGGCGCGGTTGTCGTCGATGTTGATGAAGACCTGCCCTGGTTCGCCGCCGATCCAGCCCAGAGGCGAATCGCCCTTGAAAGGCTCTTCAAATATCAGCGCCGGCTCATCTGCGCTGCGGAAACCGGCGATCTGCAGATCCTGAGTCGCTGGAAACGACTTGACTTCCTGCACGGCGACTTCGATCTCAAGAGGCTTGGCGCGGCGCACGAGGCGCAGGTGCACCGTCTCGCCCGCCCGCTTCTGCCGCACGATGCGTTCGAGCGTATCGCGCGTGACGCGATCCTCGGCGTCGATGGCGGTGATGACGTCGTAGGGCTGCACACCGGATTTAAACGCGGGCATGTGCTCGATGACGCTGCTGACCATGAGTGCCGAGTCAAGTTCGAGTCCGAGTTGCGCCGCCAACGCGGGAGAGATAGGGTCGGTGTAGACGCCGATGGCGACGCGCGGCCCTTCGGTGACGCGGTACTCCAGCCACGAGCCGGGGCGGACGGCTTCGATGCGAGCCCCCTCACCCAGTTTCACCTGGAACTGCCTCCGCCGTGCCTCGTCGAAGATCATCACGAAGTTGTCGGGCTGCCAGACCACGCGATCGGGTGACAGGGGTTGGCCGTTGATCGTCACGTGACGCCCGCGCTCATCGACGACGATGGTCAGCGAGCCGACGGGGGCGAGATTGGCTTCCCAACGGCCCCTGGGCGGATCTACGCTGTCCTTCTGCCACGCCAGGAAGAAGGTCTCGGCGACCGGAGGGAACTGCGATTCGTTCCCACCCTCGGGCGGACCGAGCAGTGCGCCGGCCGCCGTGAGCGCCGCCGTTCCAAATCCACTGCACCACATCATCATTGCATTCATTTCAAGCCTCCAGAGCGCCTGTCCGGCGCCGCGCCTTGCGCGGGCGGCGGCGGCGCGTTTTTCAATACAGAACGGACCTCGTGCTGACCGGGTTGCTCACGCGGACGGCTCCCGGCCGGCCGTATTCATCGGTGCTGACCTCGTAGAGATCGTCGACAGTCGCCCGTTCGAGGAACTGGCGCAGGTAGGTGATCTCCATGCCTGTGCCGTTGTCGGCGCGGCGTGATTCGACCATGACCTTGGGCAATTCGCGGATAAAGCGCTTCTCGACGGTGCTTGCCTCGATGTAGCGGGCGAGCGCATCGTCGGCGCTGAGGGAGACGGGTGTGATGGCCGGCGCGCCGCCGCCGACGGGCGCGGGCACATTCCCGAACCACGTCCAGGCAAGGACGATCGCCGCCGCTGCCGCCCAGCCCGTCCAGCCGGCGAAGCGGAGGGGAGCCGCGTGCGCTTCACGGCCGACCGGCGCGGACACGGCGTCGGCGACGGCGGTCGTCTCCTGGACGGCCAGCGCGAGGGCCTCGCGGTCAGCCTGCTGCGCCGCAAGCCTCTCCCAGACGCCCGGATCGGCCGCGGCGAGTGCAGAAAAGGCGCGCCAATCTTCTGCGGCCGCAAAGCCGTCAATGACGCGGCTGATGAGGATGTCTTCGGTTGATTCCATTTCGTGTGACATTTCCGTCATTCCCCTTTGACTCGCCGGAGCGCGTGACCGCCGGCGGAGCGAACTCAATCGGCAACGCGCAGGCTTCCCGCCGCGGCTCGATCCGCCGATTGACCGTCCTCGCGGTCCAACTGCTCCCGCAACATGCGTCTCGCCCTCACCAGACGTGTCTCGACGGTCGTTTCCGGCAAATCCAGCATCTCGGCCACCTGGCGCTGCGACAGTCCACGCACGGTTCGCAGCAGAAGCGGCTCGCGATAAGCGGGAGGCAGCGACTGGGCCGCCTCCATCAGCCTTCGTCCGCGCTCGATCGCCGCCGCCCTCTCCCGATGCGAAGCAAAGGTGCCGGTGTCAGCATCGCTGAGCGCATCAGGATTCTCCGACTCGCGGAAGAGTCGCATGCGGACCTTGCGCTTTCGCCCGGCGGAGCGCGAAGTGTTGACGGCGATCGTCCGCAGCCAGGGCCGCAGTGCCCGCAGATCGCTGAGCGTGTGGATTGAACGAACCATGAGCAGTGCGACATCCTGGAGGATGTCTTCGAGGTCGGCGTCGCGCGGCATGTGAGCAAGAATGACCGCCGCGACCCAGCGCCGGTGTTCTCGCCAGAGCGCGTCGATCTCGGCCGCGCCGAGCGACGCCGGCGACTTCTCCGGCCCGGCTTCCTCGGGCGACAGCGGATTCGACTCCATTCGCTCCATCAGGACGCTCCACAGGCCGTGATCCGTCCTGACCCGGCTGATGAGAGTGCATTCAGCAGGGTTCTCGGACTATGGAGTGTAGTCGCACGGCGTCCTTGGGGACGATGCAGCGCTTCGGCCTTCTCCCGTTTCATCGTCCGGGGTCACGTGCGACCAGCGGCGGCGGTGGACGGCACCGCCCAACCCCGCCTGTCGAGGGCGACCCGGCCACCGACGATGGTCATCACGGCCCGGCCGCGAACCTGCCACCCCTCGAAGGGCGTGTTGCGCGACTTCCCGGCGAACTCGGCCGCCCGGATCGTCCACGCGGCCTCGGGGTCGATCACCGTCACGTCGGCCGCCGCCCCGATGTTCAGTGTGCCAAGACCCAGTCCCGCTCCATCGAGATTGCACAGCCGCGCCGGATTGATCGTCATGAGTTCAATGAGGCGCGGCCAGCCGATGATGTGCGTCTCCACGAGCGCCTTGACGTAGAGCGCCAGGGCCGTCTCCAATCCGACGATGCCGAAGGGCGCCTTGTCAAACGGCAGAGCCTTGCGCTCGGCCGTGTGCGGTGCATGATCGGTGGCGAGGATCGTGATCGTGCCGTCCGCGACGCCCTGCCGCACCGCCTCGACATCCGCCGGTCCGCGCAGCGGCGGATTCATCTTCGCCATCGTGTTGTATCCGTCGCACGCTTCATCCGTCAGCAGGAGGTGATGCGGCGATGCCTCGGCGGTAACGGGCTGGCCCTCCGCTCGCGCGCGACGAACGATCGCCACCGCGCCGGCCGTGGAAATGTGCTGCACGTGGTAACGGCAGCCGGTGTCGCGATTAAGGCGGATGTCGCGCTCGATGATGAGTTCCTCCGCCACCGCCGGCCATCCGACGAGGCCCAGCCGTGTCGCCGTCGGCCCCGAGTTCATCACGGCGCCGCGCGTGAGCGTGGGCTCCTGACAGTGCTGCATCATTGCCAGACCGGTCAGCCTGATCTGCGCCAGGGCGCGGCGCATCATCGCCGCCGACTCGACCACCTCGCCGTCATCGCTGAAGCCCACTGCACCGGCCCGCGCCATGAGCCGGATCTCCGCGATGTCCTTGCCCTCCCGACCGACCGTCGCGGCCCCGATGGGAAAGACGCGGCATCGGCCGTGCAGCGCCGCCTGCCGGTTGATGAACTCGATCATCGTGCGGCTGTCCAGCGCCGGCCGCGTGTTGGGCATGCAGCACACCGTCGTGAAGCCGCCGTCAACCGCGGCAGCCGATCCGCTCGAAATGGTCTCGGCATCTTCCGCGCCCGGCTCGCGCAAGTGAACGTGCGGATCGATCAGTCCCGGGCAGACGATGCAGCCGGAGACATCGATGATTTCCTCATCCTCATGCGGCGGCAGCGGCTGGCCGACGTGAACGATCCGCGCAGACGTGCCCGGCCCGCGCTGCTCATCGTGCCGATGCACCCCGCGATTCGAAGACTCATCGTGGGCGTACTCAATCACGACGTCCCCGAACGAGTCGATCTCGTTGGCGGGGTCGATGATCCGTCCGTTGGAAATGACCAGGCGTCTCACGGCGGCGCGTGCTCCTCGAGTTCGGCGTGATGATAGGAGCCTTGCCGCGGCCGTCAGGGCGCCTTGGCCAGCGCTTCATCGCACGCCGCCGCCACCTGCTCGATTGCCACAGACTCGATGCGGCCGTCGGACGCCACGATCAACCTCTCGCGCGGATCGGCAATCGCCGCCCAGCGCGGGTCGGTCGGGCCGAAGATCGAGATGATCGCCACGCGCGGCCTGTCGCACTGCTCATCCTCAATCGCGTTGGCCGAGGCCGAGGCAATGTGCCGTGTTCCCGTGTCGTTGGTCACCAGCAGGCGCGCGCGCGGCAGGATGGCCTTCAGCGATCCGAGAGAGATGCCCAGCGCCGCAAGGTTGACGGGATCGGATTGTGTCATGAGCACAACCGATTGCACCAACGGCCTTTCCCCAGGGGAAGCGTTGATCAACACTTTCAACCCGCGCGCCGCCAGGTGATCGGCCAGCGCTGCAAATCGATCGGCCGGCCAACGTTTCTCCGCCTTGCTCGCGCCGGGATTGAGCACGGCAAACGCGACGCCGGGCTCGATTCCCGCCTTCTCCAGCAGTTCCTCCGCCGCGCGCCGCTGCGCTTCCGACGCGCGCAGCAACATCCGCCGATCGCTCGCGTCGATTCCAAGTGTTCGACCCAACGCGAGGTAGTAATCGATGGCGGAGATCGGCTCCTTCCAGCCGCCGGGGCTGGGACAAGGCAGCCCATGCGAGAGCAGCGGGCCGCGCCCGCTGCGACGATAGCCGATGCGGATGGGCACGCCGGCTGCGCGCACCGTCGCCGCGACGCGCCAACTGTTGGGCAGCAGGATCGCGGCATCAAAGCCCATTGCACGCAGTCGCCGCCCCTCGCGCCACGGACCGAGCAGCCCGCTCGGCCGGCCGACAATCATCTCATCAAGCAGGCCGCAACCGTCGAGCAACCCGTCCAGCCCGGGGCGCATGTACGCCAGGAGCCGCGCAGCGCGCAGTCGCTCGTCGCGCCGCAGCGACGCCAGCAGTGGAGTCGCCATCACGGCGTCCCCCACCCATGAAGGCAGGACGATCAGCAGCCGCCTCACGCGCCCCCAATCCACGTGAGAGTGATGGTTCATGTCCGCGGTTCGCCCCAGAGCGTCTCCACGCCGAACTTGTGCCGGTACCAGTTCGTCGTCAGGCGGCGCAGTTCCGCTGCAAATCCGATCGCCACGATCCGGTCCGCCGCCAGCACCGCCGTCACGCTCGACTCATCCGCCTCGATGCTCAACACGTTTACACCCTGCCGCTCGGCCAATGCCTCGGCCGTTGCCAGCACCATCCGCTGCACCATCTCGTGCTGAAGCGGCGTGCCCTCCAGCGCCGAGAGCGTGATGCGCGTGTTCGGAACGGCTGCGTCCGTCATGAATCCCGCTACTGCTCCGTACCGCCGATGCAATAGAGATGCTCCGCCGTCCGGATGAGCAACTGGTTGCCATCCACCACGATGTTCGAGCGGCTCGGGTACGACTCCATGTCAATGCTCGCCAGAACCTTGAACTTATCGCCCGCCGCGAGCACCACGACCAGCCCGTCGGCATCGATCATGTAGATCTTCCCGTCCGCGCCGGTCGCCGAAGCGCGGACGAACGTGTGCGTTTCAAAGTCCGACTCCCAGATCGCTTCACCGGTGATGGGGTCGAGACACGCCATGCGGCGGCGGCGCTTGCCGTCCGCCACGTACAGCCTCCCCTCGTAGAGCAGCGGCGTCATCACGTCCGGCGTCGGCCGCTCCCATACCCACTTCTCTTCCACGACGTCGCCCTTCACCTGCAGCGCATGCATCGGGTTGTTCTGCGGCTGCACCACGTAGATGAATCCTTCCGGCCCGACAAGCGCGTTCGCCACTGCCCGGTAGTTGCGCCGCTTGGCCGGGTTGAGATTCGACCAGCGCCACAGTTCCTTGCCCGTGGCCGGATCGTGCGAAGTCAGGCAGTCGGCGCCGAAGATCAGAATCTCCTTGCGATCTCCGTTTACGAAGGGCAGTGGAGATGTATACGCCTCCACCGATTCGCTCACCGCATCATGCTCGCGCACCTGCCGCCAGATCGTCTCGCCCGTCTTCGGCTCCACCGCCATCACATAAGACTCGCCTCGCCGCAGGGCCTGCACATAGATGCGGCCGTCATAGAGCAGCGGACTCGACGCATACCCCCAGCCGATCTGCAGCGCTCCGAACTCCTCCATGAGATCACGGGCCCAGAGTTCTTCACCTTTGAAGTCATAGGCGACAAGCCGTCCGTTGCCGAACGCGAAGCACACCAGCCCCGCCTCCGCATCGGCCACCGGCGAGCACTCCGCCATCGAGTTCTCGTGTCCGCGCCGGCGATCCTCGCGCCCCGCACCGTTGGGCCGCTGCCAGAGAATCTCACCCGTCCTGCGATCAAGGCAAATCGCCTGCAGCGTAAGGTCGGGCGCGCAGGCGGTAAGGAAGACGCGATCGCCCGCGACGCTCGGCGTGCCGGCGCCGGGACCGGGCAGCGGCGTTTTCCACGCCACGTTCTCCGTCGCGCTCCAGTGGGTCGGAAGACCGCTTGCCCTCGCCGAACCATTGAAGAAGGGCCCTCGCCACTGCGACCACTGCGAAAGCTCCTGCCCCGCAGCGCCGACGGCGAACGTAAGGCCCGCAGCACACGAACAGACGATTCCGCTGAGCAGGCGATGCCGCATCATGCCTCGATTCTCCATTGGGGGAACGGGAAGAGCGCCGCGAATCCGCCCGAGAGTGTACCGTCCTCGACCCGCCGGGTTCACGGACTCCATTCGGATCGCAGCACATCGGGCGGAAGCCCCCGCAGCCCATCCATGTCGCCGGAATCTGCGGTTTCCACGGGCGGCGAAGATGCTCGCGCCCGGGCGGCCCGGGTGTACCGCTTACCTTCATCGGACTCATGTGAATCGAGAACGTCGCGTTGATGTGCGGCGCCGCCTACACCCTGCTGCGAACGAGCCAACTGATCCCGAATTGACGTGAGCGGTGCGTGAACCGCGTCTGTTCCGGGTCCGAGTGGGTGCGACCATTCTGGGCATGAGCAGATCGGGCAGATCAGAGCGTACATGGGCGAAGTGGCGGGGGCTGGTGGCGGAGCAGGATCGCAGCGGGTTGTCGGTGCCGCGGTTCTGCATTGGTCGCGGCCTTGCGTCGTCGTCGCTCTTTGCATGGCGGCGGAAGTTGTGTGGCGGCTCAGCCGACGCGCGCCGCAAGTTCGTGGATGCCGAGGCGTCCAGGCCTGAAGTGGCCGCCCAAGCCGTCGAACTGATCGGACAACTCTACGGCGTCGAAGAAGAGGCACGCGATCTTGACGCGAGCCGGCGTCTGACGCTTCGCCAGCGCAAGTCGC
>CAADHA010000208.1 GCA_900696685.1 uncultured Planctomycetota bacterium | reverse complement strand
CCGGATTGGCGCTCGGGGCTTCTTACAACCGGTCGCAGACGGACTACAGGCCCACGTTGTGGGCCGGCAATCTCGCCATGGAACTCAATGACCTCATCATTGATCGCGAAGCACGCGGTTGGCGGGTGAGTACGCCGTGGCGCATCAACGACGTGGGGCAGATCGGCGCCACCGTGAAGTCGTTCGGCCAGCAGGGCTGGAGCATTGCGCGCCTCGACCCCATCGACACCGGCCTGACGCTCTGGGGCATGGAGCCGTCACGGCCGGGCCGGCGCAACGTCATCCAGGTCAACCACGCCACGTCCGGCGGGCGCGTCTCTCTCCTCTGGGGCACCCAGCGCGGCGAGCCGGCGCCGATAAACCAGTGCAACGGCGCCATGATCGACATCATCGATCCGCGCCTCGCGGCCACGGCCGTCGCCGGCCTCGACGGGCGCGCGATCTTCAACGTGTTCATTCCCGCCAATGTGCTGGGCCTCTACGTCCTCCAGGCCGTCGATCACCGCTCATGCGAAGTCTCCCCCCCGGCGTGGGCGCTGCTCAAGACGGAGAACTGAAAGCGTTCCCGCATCCGGCGCGATCCGCTCGCCCGCGGGCGAAATGCGCTTGTTTCTCTGCGCGTCTCAATCCTCTGATTTTTCGCGGTACTCGGTAGGGCTGAGGTTCTGCATGCGCCGGAAGGTGGAGGTGAAGTGGCCGTGGCTGGCGAATCCCGTCTGCGATGCGATGGCGCTAATCGGCATGCGGCGCGTGCGCAGCATCCACTTGGCCATGTGAATCTGCTTCTGGAGGACGTACTGCTTTGGCGTCGTCCCCACCAGTTTCGAGAACAGGCGGTGGAAGTGGAAGGCGCTGATCTCGACGAGGTCGGCGACGATGTTGAGGCCGGGCGAGTCGTTGTAGTGGTCGTCGATATAGCCGACCGCGCGGGCGATGCGCTCGTCTTCGATGACGCCGACGGGCGTGAGGTCGCCCTCCTCGACGGGGCGGAGTTCGAGGTACCACTGCTCGGCCGCGTCAACGGGCAGGGCGCGGCGGCGCTCGAAGCGGATCCACACACAACGGCCCGCGAGATTGAATACCGCGTCGTGCAACTCGTCATCGGCGAACTTCGGCCAGCGCTGCTGCACGACGTCGCGCAACTCGCTCATGAGCGGCTTGATGTCGACCTGGGCGGCGCTGAGCCATGCTTCGCCGGCCGGGTCCGCGTGCAGGATGCGGTCGTTGTTGCCCACGAGCAGGCGGCACAGGCCCTCCTCGCGCGGCCGGTTGAACTGCGCGATCCATTGGCGCGCGATGAGGCTCAGGGCGTGAAGGTCGATGTCCGTGAATGGTCCCGAGGGGCGCGACGCCGTCACCAGCCAGTGCCGGCGGTCAGGAAAGCCCTCGGGCAGCGAAAAGCAGGCGACGGGAATCTCCGCAGGAATCTCAGGCCCGACCCACTGCGATTCGCCGGCCGTGCCCGCAGCCGCTCCGGTCCTCAGCGCGTGCCGCAGCACCGAATCACTGCGGAACCCTGACTCGAGCCAGACCTGCACACCGCCCGGCGAGAAGCCGGTGCAGACGATCAGTTCATCGCACCGCGGACGCTGGGGCACGATGATGCCCACCAGCACCCGGTCGCACCGCAGGCGGTTGCAGATCGTCGAGGTGAGATCACGGGTCGTATCGATCCAGCCTGGAAGGCCGGTTCTCTTGCGAGGCTTCATGTCGCTGCTCTCGCCACCGCTCTCGGCTGGGGTTGCCGCGAACGAGGAGGTATTGGTCGGCATTCAGAGTCCTCCGAGAATCCTGCTCGGTTTTGGGTGGGGCGGCAGGCAGCCGCATGGGGAATCCCCACGTCAGGGGAGGGATTCTCCAAAGGATAGCAGCGAAAGATGGCGTCGTCGCACGGAAAGCCACCTTCATTTCGCGCAAGTCCTGCGCCGAAAAACGGTGAGATTCCCCTCACAAGTCGCTTCAACACCGCATCTTATCGGCAACAACGGCTTCACTCATTTACCCGTCCTAGTCTGCTCGAAGCACCAGTCCAGATTGCCACCCGAGCAGTCAATGTGCACCATGAAGAAGCCCCCGCGATTCCGCAGGAAAGCCGGCCAGATGATCCGCCGGTCCGTTTCCGGAATCGACAGATCGAGGACTCGTTCCATCTCATGCCACTCGAGTCGGCCTTCGCTGAGATCCGATTTCACGACTTTCACAGGCTTGCGTACTTCGTAGCAGAACAGCAGCCAGTGGCCCTGCCCCTCGTAGGACCGCTCGCTCACGATGCCGCACAGGTGCAGGTCGGCATGCGTGACCTCGACCCCCGCCTCCTCTCTGATCTCGCGGATGGCGCACTGCGTCGGGCTTTCGCCGAGGTGTTGTTCCAGTTTGCCGCCGATGGGCGAGTACAGGTCGAGGTTGGGCGGCTTGGCGCGGTGCAGCAGGAGCACGCGCCCCCGCTCGTCGAAGAGGTAGCACAGCACGGCAATGCGGTAGGGCAGCGCGTCGGACATGGAGAGGGAATGTATCGCCCTCCACCCGGCCGTGCAACACGCAGGCACCGGGTGCGGGACCGCTCGTTCACTCAATCCAATCTCCCCCTTCGGCCGATAGCCCTGCGTGTATCATCGCATCATCGGCGTCCGCAGCAGGCGAAAGGCGGCAAAGGCGTGGGAAAGTCGGGTATGAAGCAAGGGAAGTCGGCGGCGAAGAAGCACTCCAAACCCGCGGTCGCTACGCGCGCCTTCGATCAGTCGCCGCCATGGGACGTGCGCGGCTTGCACCTCTACTTCGTCGGCATCGGCGGGTGCGGAATGAGCGGCCTCGCCCGCATGCTCCTGGCGCGCGGCGCCGAGTGCAGCGGCTCGGACCAGACCCGCACCGACCTGACCGACTCGCTTACGCGCGACGGCCTCACCATCACTTTCGATCAGGAATCAGGCTCGCTGCCCGATGAGTGCGACCTCGTCATCGCCTCGGCCGCGATCCGCCCCGATCACCCGCAACTGCTCGAAGCGCAGCGGCGCGGCCTCACCGTCATGCACTACGCCGAAGCGCTCGGCCGGCTCATGCTCGGCCGCACCGGCGTTTCCATCGCCGGCACGCATGGCAAGAGCACCACCACCGCCACTCTCGCGCACATCCTCATCGATTGCGGCCTCGATCCCTCATTCGTCGTCGGCGCCACCTGCGCCCAGATCGGCGGCGGATCCCGCACCGGCGCAGCCGCGATCCCCGGCACGCATCGCCCCGGCATCCTCCTCGGCGAGGCCTGCGAGTTCAACCGCTCCTTCCACCACCACCGTCCCACGCTCGGCGTCATACTCAACGTCGAAGAAGATCATCTCGACATCTACGGCTCGCTCGACGCCATCATCGAGGCGTTCCACGAGTTCGCCGCGCTCCTCCCGCCTCGTGATCAGGGCGGCTTTCTGCTCATCGCGCATGAGGGCGCGCATCGCAGCGTGGTAGCCGCCGGACTGGATTGCGCCGTCGAGACCATCGGCTTTTCCACCCAGGCCGACTGGGTCGTGCATTTCGATCCCGCCTCGCATCGCGTCACCCTCAGCCGCGGCGGCGGCGAAGTCGCGTCGTGGATCGCGCCGATGCCCGGCGAACACAACGCCTGCAACTCCGCCGTCGCCTGCGTCCTCGCGCACCAGCTCGGATGCGCCTGGGACCGCATCACCAAGGCCGTCGAATCCTTCACCGGCGTCGATCGGCGTCTTCAGCGACTCGGCTGCCGCGCCATTCCCGGCGGCGAAGTGCTCGTCTACGACGACTACGGCCACCACCCCACCGAGATCGACGCCACGCTCCGCGCACTGCGCGCCCACGAAAAGCCAAATCGCCTCGTCTGCGTCTTCCAGCCCCACCAGCACAGCCGCACGCGATTTCTGCTCGAACAGTTCGCGACGAGTTTCAGTTCGGCCGACGTCGTGATCGTGCCGCACATCTACTTCGTGCGCGACAGCGAGGCGGAGAAGCAGCGCGTCAGCGCCGCAGACCTCGTTGATCGTCTGCGGCAGCGCGGCGTACAGGCAATGCACCTTTATCCCTTCGAGGCGATCGTCGAGCAACTCGAGAACGTCTGTCGCCCCGGCGATCTGCTCGTCGTGATGGGCGCGGGGCCGGTGTGGAAAGTGGCCAAGCAGTTCCTCGGGCGGTGAATCAGACCATCAGGGAATCGAGACATCAAGGCACCTGTTTGTTTGGCCGCGGCGCGGAGGCTCTGCGCAACGAAGCGCGCCAGGCCCGCAAGGCCGTACCGTCGCTCCAGTCCCGGGCCTCGGAACTCAGCGAGTTTCTTTGCACATTTTTCCGGCGATTCCCGGTTCCCCCTTTGCACTGTTGCGGCGAGGCGGTACATTGGGGTGAAACCCGCATCTCCACGCATTCCTCTGGGAGCAGGGACGCGGCCTGAGGCGCCTCGACGAACTCATTCCGCCGCGGTCCCCCTGGCGCCTCTACGAAGCCTGGGATATCAATGATGCGGGGCAGATCTGCGGCAACGGTACTCGCCGCGGCTCGTTCGACCTCGTGGACGCATACCTGATGACCCCCGTGCATCCCACGATGGACCTCGCCGCGCCCAATCCCGGCCGCGCCGGCGAGAGCAACACCATCACGGTCCGCAACGTGATTCCCGGCGCGCGCGTGACCTTCCTCTACTCCAAGACGGGCGGCGGAACGCGCATCCCCGGCTGCGACCTTCAGCGCAACGCCCTCCAACTCGACAGCCCGACGGTCATCGGCGCCGCCGTCGCCGACTCAAACGGCGTCGCATCCATCACCCGCACCGTCCCGCCCGTCGCACGCAACCAGATCATCCTCTTCCAGGCCGTCGTCCAGAACGAGTGCGCCATCAGTCAACTCGTGCTGTTCAGATTCGAGTAGAGGCGCCGCCATGGTTTGAGGCCGGGCGCGTATGATCCCGCGCGGGGTTGCCGGTTG
>CAADHA010000207.1 GCA_900696685.1 uncultured Planctomycetota bacterium | reverse complement strand
GGCATCATCTTCGAATCGAGTCTTGCGCCGGTTGGCAAATCGACACCGACGGTCACGATGACGTGGTGATCAGCTTTGTGGACACCGGAATGAAAGTCGGTCACCAGGATCTGAGCCATCTAAACGAGTATCGACGAGAAGGGTACAATGCCGAAACGGAATTGTGGGAAACGCAGGGTGGAAACATCAACGACATAGGTCGGTATTGTCATGGCTCGATAGTGCTTGGTGCTGCGGCTGCGACAGGTAACAACGGGGTCGGCGTTAGCGGAGTCGGCTGGTCGCTCAGACACCGCATGCTCAAGATGGCGCAGACCATTGATACCGAACTTCACGCGATGTGGGTCGCCGCTGAATCTGGTGACCGTGTGATTTGCAGTACATCGGGCGCTCCGCTAACCAACCCGAGCACTTGGCTGCGTTTCCATGACAATTCCAAGGAGATTCCGGGTACATATGACGTGCTGATTCTTCAAGCCGCGGGCAACGATCCTGATTACCAATACGATCCGCTCCTGTATCTTGTCATCGTTGGCGGTACGCAACAAAATGATGCTCGCTGGATTGAAAGCGCAGATTTCGGATCGCCGGTTGGGGCGTTTCTCGATGTGATGGCTCCGGCCGCGGACATCTTTTCGACAAAGTGCGGCTCGAACAGCGCCTACGGAACCTTTGGCGCCGGCGGCAACTCCTACTCGACGCCGCTGGTCGCGGGGCTTTGCGCGCTTCTGTGGTCGTCCGATCCAAGCCTGACCGGAGAGGAAGTTCTGAATCTGGTGTATCAGGGTTGTGATCCCATCGTTGGCTACTCGGCAAATCTTCACGGCCACGGTCGCATTAATGTTTTCAACTCATTGGCCCTGGCTTCCGGAGATCTCTGGTCTCGTGATCCATACCCGGGCGAGGCGGGCGTTAGCAACAAGTTCAAGGCAGCGGGCGCGAGCAATGGCGCAACGGTTCGCTTCTACTACGGCTCGTCAACTGGGCAGACTGCCGTCTCCGGCTGCACGAACGTCTACGTGGGAAGCAATGATGCAATCGTACTTGGTGAATCAACAGCCGGAAGCAATGGGGCTGCCATTTACGAGGCTACTGTACCGGGGGAATGGGCCGGCCAAACGCGTTACTTTCAGGCGGTAGACCTTAGCGATTGTCGAGTTTCGAATCTGATCGAGTTTTCGTTTCCTTCAAACTGACTATCTCCAATCTAATCGGAGGACATGAAATGGGCCTCATGCTATCTTGTCTTGTGCTGCTTGGGAGCGCTCTTGCGGAGACCGGCCGGATGGACATGCTCGAGGGGGCGAGTGGGCCTGATTCTCTGGTGATTGGCGTCCATGGGCAATGTCCGGGCCGAATCGTGGTGAACTGGGAAGGCGCGGCGCCAAATGAGTGGGCCGGCCTGTGGTTCAGCCAGAGCCGGGGAGAAGTCACTCTGCCGCAGGGGCCCTGCGGCCACACCGTCCTTGGACTCGGAACCAGCGGCTTGCGCCTGGTGCGGATCTTTCGCAGCGGTCCGGATGGCGCAGGCGAACTGGGGGGCCGCGCTCCGACGGCAGCCTGCGGCGGATTCGTCCAAATGATCGTGCAAGACGGAATCCCATGCACCACCAGTAACGTCGTCCAGATTCCGCAGTGAAGGAGGGTCGCATGAGAGGATCATTCGTTGCCGCAGTGCTCGCCGCGGTCGCCTGCCTCGGCGCGGCGCGCGGCGCTCGCGCGCAGATCGTCATTTCGCTCGATGGCGAGTGTCCAGGGCGGATGACAATGCAATGGAAAGGCGCGCGACCCGAGCGGCCCTGTGCCCTGGCATTTGCCGAGAACGAAGGCGAGTTTCTCATCAGTTGGGGACCGTGCTGGGGCGCCCGCCTCGGGCTTGGAACGCACAACCTCCGGGCCGTCGCCTTCTTCCGCACGGGATGGCAGGGATCGGGGCGACTGACTGGAATCGCTTCATCGCAAATGTGCGGAGGCTACCTCCAGATGATCGAGTGGGATGGAACTCGCTGCACGACGAGCAACGTCGTGCAGATACCGCAATAGGCCGCGCGGCCGGAGAAACTCCACGCGTGGACCGCCGTCTCTTCGCACCGCCCCTTCACCGCCGCCGGACGAACGGCCGCATCGCCGGGGCGAGCAGCCAGCGCCAGCGGAGCGCCCGCCACGGCCTAGGCCAGCCCATCGCGTGGTAGCAGTCCATGTACGCCCGCCACACCTGCGCCTCGATCGCCTCGCCGCGCCGCGCCAGCATCCGGCTGGCGTGGGCCAGCAGCCAGTCAGCCTGTTGGTGCAGCGCCTCGGCGGCGCCCTGGTCCTGAGCATGCCACTCGATGAGGCGCAGGTGATCGTGCAGCCAGCGGTGCAGGTGGGCCGGGCCGGTGAGGTTGTCGCCCCCCCGGTGCAGCGTGACGCGCAGCAGGACGCGCGAGGTTATGTACGCCGGCGCGAGGGCGGCGGCCCGGTACGCGAAGTCGCGGTCCTCGCCGATGCGCAGGCGCGGATCGAAGCGCACGCCCTGCTCGACAATGCGCCGGGCGACGATCATTCCCGACGTGCCGAAGAAAGGCTGGGGGCGGAAGATCGCGCCGCGCACCGCGAGCACGCGGTCCGCCCAGTCGGCCGGGGGGATGGCCCTGCGCTCCTCGCCGCCGTCCACTTCGACGCGGCCGCCGACGATAAGGCCGGCGCGCGGATGTTCGGCGACGATCGCGGCGACGGCGTCGAGCGAGCCGCGCAGCCACTGGTCGTCGGCGTCAAGGAAGAGAACGTGCGTCACGCCCGGCTTGGACAGGGCGACTTCGATGCCGCGGTTGCGCGCTGCGCCCGGCCCGGCGTTGGGCCGTGATTCGACGGCGATGCGGGCGTCGGCGAGGGAGCGGGCCGTGTCGGCGCTGCCGTCCGTCGAGCCGTCGTCGATGATGATCACGGCGGAGACGCGCGGCTCGGCGAGCGCGCTGCCGATCGCCCCTGCGACCGAGGCGGTTGCGTTGTACACCGGCATGACGACGCAGACGTTCATAAGCCTCCCGCGCAGACCAGCCAGCGGCGCCGGCCACGCCCGGATGCCGCAACGGCCCAACTATAATGAGCCTGATGCCCGCAACCGACCCACTGGCCGAAGGTCTGTTCTTCATCGTCGGCACGGGCCGCAGCGGGACGACGCTTCTGCAGGCGATGCTGGCGTCGCATTCGCGCCTGGACATCCCGCCGGAGACGAAGTTCTTCCAGCGGCACGACCCGGTCGAGCCTCGCTTCGGCGGCGACCCCCTGCCGGCGGACCGCTTCGAGGCGTGGCTCGAGGACTACTTCGCCTCGCAGGACTGGGCCGACATGGGACTGGAGCGCGATGAGGTCGAGCGGCGGATGCGGGAGGGCGACCGCAGCGCCGCTTCGCTGTTTCTCGCGCTGATGCGCGCGTGGCAGTCGCGCAGCGGCAAGGCGCGGCTGGGCGAGAAGAGCCCGCTGCACTGCAAGTGCGCGCGGCGCATCAGGGCGGTTTTCCCCGCCGCGAAGTTCATCCACGTCTACCGCGATCCGCGCGATGTCGTCGCCTCCATGCTCGGCATGGAGTGGACGGAGCCTTCCGTCCGCGACCACGCGCGGAACTGGCGCAAGATCCTCGACGACCACCGCAGATTGTGCGATGAAATGCCGCCGCAGCGCTACACCGGCGTGCGCTTCGAGACGCTCGTCGCTCAGCCGGAGGACGAGCTGCGCCGCCTCTGCAACTTCCTCGGCGAGGATTTCGAGCCGGAGATGCTGCGCTACCACGAGCGCGCGCAGACGGGTTTCCACGAGCGCGAGTCGGAGTGGAAGGGCCAGACGCGCCGCCCGCTCTCGGACGCATCGATCGGGCGCTACCGCTCGGAACTCACGCCGCGGCAGGTCGCCCTCGTCGAGCGCCTCGCGGGGCCGACGATGGCGAGGCTCGGCTACAAGCCGGTCTCGGGCTGGCGAAAACGGCATCCGGTCTGGGTGGCGCTCGACACCGCAGCCCACGTCGCGCACAAAGCGAAGCGCTCGCTGGCGCGCGCGTCGTGAGGAGTTCCGGGGAGTATCATCGCACGCGATGAGTTCATGGTGGGTCCAGCGTCTGCTTGAGTCCGGCGGTTATGTGCTGCTGTTCAGTTGGGCCTTCTGGGTCATTCTCTCCATCTGCCTGCACGAACTGGCGCACGGGTGGGCCGCGATCGAGCAGGGCGACGACACGCCCATCGTCCTCGGCCACATGAATTTGAACCCGCTTGTGCACATGGGGCGGTTCTCGCTGCTCATGTTCGCCATCGTCGGCGTGGCGTGGGGGCTGATGCCCGTCAACCCGAGCCGCTTCCGGGACGGCCGGCTGGGTGACGCCAAAGTCGCGGCCGCGGGTCCGGCGATGAACCTGCTCCTCGCGCTCGTCGCCCTCACCGCGCTGGGAATCCTCTGGGGGCTGGTGTGGCGCAGCACCAGCCCGCCGGGCGACTTCGCGCAGAACCTGCACACGTTCCTGTGGACGGGCGGAATGCTCAACCTCGTGCTGATGGGGCTGAACCTGCTGCCGATCCTCCCGCTCGACGGGTCGCGGATCGCGGCCGCGCTCTCGCCGTCGGTTGATCGGCTCTACCACCACCAGGCGGCCGGCCCGGTGAGCCTCGCGTGCTTCATCCTGACATTCGTGGTGTTCTCGGATTACGCTTTCAAGGCGGCCGGCGCGGCCGCGGAGTGGTGGGCGCGTCTCATTGCGTCAACGCTTTCGTAGCCGCACCTGCAACGCTGGTTTGACGCCGGATGAAATCGTCGATGGCCGGACACGCCCCCTTTCGCCGCCCCGGTCTGGACGCTATAACCATCCCACCCCGCCCAGGCTCGGCGGGGCCGGAAAGGAGACCCGGGCGATGGCGAACACCAGCGGAAGCGGCGCGGGCGACGGAACGGGCGGAACCAGAGGCATCCTCGACTTCATCGAGTGGGTCGGCAACAAGTTGCCCGATCCCGCCACGCTCTTTCTCCTCGGCACCATCCTCATCATGATCCTGTCGGCCATCGCGGCCGGCCTGGGCTGGGAAGTCCACAAGGTCCTGCCCAAGCGCGTGACGCAGGAAGTGCGGCAAGTCGACGGAACCATGCGCGTTGAACAGGTCAAGGACCCGCAGACGGGCAAGGTGCTCGTCGAGTGGCGCGAGACGGGCGAGGTGTACCGCGCCAAGAGCCTGCTGACGCGCGAGGGGCTTTACTGGGCGCTCTCGAAGATGGTGGACAACTTCCGCCTCTTTCCTCCGCTGGGCATCGTGCTCGTGGGCATGCTCGGGATCGGGATCGCGGAGCGGACGGGGCTGATCGCGGCGCTACTTAAGGGGTTCATGCTTTTTGTGCCGGCGGGCCTGCTCACGCCGGCAATGGTGTTCATCGGCGTGATGTCGTCGCTGGCGACGGATGCAGGTTACGTGGTCCTGCCGCCGCTGGCGGCGGCGCTGTACAAGGCCGTGGGCCGCTCGCCTCTCGTGGGCATCGCGGCCGTCTTCGCAGGCGTGTCGGCGGGCTTCAACGCCAATCTCTTCATCACGGGCCTTGATCCGCTTCTCGCCTCGCTGACCGGACCGGGTGCGCAGGCGATCGATCCCAACTACAGCGTCAATCCCGCGTGCAACTGGTGGTTCATGATCGCTTCGACGGTTGTGATCACCTTCACGGGCTGGGGCGTGACGGCCCTTTTTGTCGAGCGGCGCGTGAACCGCAAGTCGCCGGAGGACGGCGGGCCGGTCGAGCCGACGGCGGACGAGGTCGCGCAGCAGCGGCTCAAGCCGGCGGAGATTCGAGGACTGGGCGTAGCAGGCCTGACGTTCGCGCTGGTCATGGCGCTGCTGATCGCGTCAATCGTGATTCCCGGCGCGCCGCTCTACACCTACCGCCTGCCCGTGCTCATCGAGCAGGGGCACGCCGGCGTCCTTCCCGACCGCGCCGCGCTGAAGGAGGCAGAGGAGCGCGTCAAGGCGCAGGCCAGGGGCGAGGACGGCCTGCGCATCGAGTGGCGCATCGCCGAGCGATGGGACACGGCGCGCCAGGGCCCGCCGCCGGCCAAGGACGTGCACCGACCCGATGACCGGCTGATTCTCGTGAAGAGCACGGAGCGCTTCGACCGTTGGGTCAACACGATCGTCCCGCTCATGCTGCTTTCGTTCATCTTCCCCGGCCTGGCCTACGGGCTGACGCTGCACACGATCCGCAACGACCGCGACCTGGCGAAACTGTTCCTGGACACGATGATGTCGATGGCGCCGATCATCGTGCTGGCCTTCTTTGCGGGGCAGTTCATCGAGCACTTCAAGTACTCGGGCCTGGACACGATGCTGGCATTGTGGGGGGGGCAGGCGCTTGGCCGGGCCGAGTTGTCGCCGCAGGTACTCGTGGTCGCGTTCATCCTCGTGACGCTGACGTTCAACCTGTTTGTCGGCTCGATGTCGGCGAAGTGGTCGATCTTCGCGCCGATCTTCGTGCCTATGTTCATGATGGTGGGCATCTCGCCGGAACTGACGCAGGCGGCGTACCGCATCGGCGACTCGACGAGCAACATCATCACGCCCCTCAACGCCTACCTCATCATCATCCTCGTCTTCATGCAGAAGTACGTGCCGCGCTCGGGCATGGGAACTCTCATCTCGCTGATGATGCCCTACACGATCGTGTTCACGATCATCTGGACGATTCTGCTGATCGTGTGGATGGCGCTGGACATCCCGCTGGGCATCGACGGAGGCCTGACGTACACGCCGCCGATGTGAGCCGCGATGACCGGTCCCGCGCGCCAACCCGTCCACTTCACCTTCGGCAACCACATGCACTGGGCCGATATGCAGTGGCTGTGGGGCTACGACGTCCTGCCCGGCTCGGTGCGCGACATGCTCCGCCTCTGCCGCGAGGCCGGCGTCAAGGGCAATGTCAACTTCGACGCCGTCGGCTACGAGAAGATGGCCGCCGAGTGCCCCGAAGCGCTGGCCGAACTGCGCGAGGCCGTCGCCCGGGGCATCGTCGAACCCGTCGGCTGCTCCTACGGCCAACCCTACGGCCTCTTCCACGGCGGCGAGTCGAACATCCGTCAACTCACGTTCGGCGTGCGCACGACGCGGCGACTGCTGGGCGTGCGGCCGCGGGCGTTCTGGGAAGAAGAGTTCTACTTCTTCCCGCAGTTGCCCCAGATGCTGCGCCAATGCGGCTATACCGGCGCGTGCCTGTTCTTTCAATGGACGTGGCACACTCCCGAGGTGCCGCGCGAACCCCACGCCCTGATCCTGTGGGAAGGCATCGACGGCTCGCGCCTTCCGACGCTGCCGCGCAACGAACTGAACCTGCATCAGTGGCCGGAAGACTTCGCGCCGCTGTTTGAGTCGCTCAGTCGGGAATCGGAGCATGGGCCTCCAGCCCGTGCGATCGTGCAGTGGGTCGAGTTGATGCCGAGCAGGGACTGGATGTGCCGCAGCGAAGTGCTCCTGCCGAAGTTGAAGGAACTGCTGGCGAGTCCCGGGTTTGAGATTGTTCCGGGGACGCTGTCGGAAGTGATTGCTGCGCTGGCGGGCGAGGGCGCATCGCATGAATCATCTTCCCCGACACGTGAGCCCCGGGGCTCTGGCGCTGACGCGCCGGTGCGGCGATACACGATGGATGAGGTCTGGCACGGGATGACGCTGGGAAAGAACGGAGACCGCCACCCGCGCACGAGCCGCGCGTGCGAGCACGCGATCCTCACCGCCGAGTCGCTGGCGGCGACGGTGAGTTTGCTGGGCCGCCCGTATGCGCAGTGGGACATCTATCCGACGTGGGAACTTGATGAAGCCTGGCGCGAGCTGCTCGCCGGGCAGCATCATGACAACCACGAGTGCGAGGGACTGTGCGGGTCGATCGGTCAGGAGCAGTTCAGGCGTGCGTCGCGCCTCGCCGAGGACGTTCTCCTTCGGATCGCGGATCTGCTCGGCCGACGCATCCCCGGCGACGGGCAGAAGATCGCGTTCAACCGATCAGGGTGGCCGCAGCGTTACCCGCATGTCGATCTGCAGGCGAGCAAGTTCGTCAGGCGGCTGACCGACTGCGTGCCCCCGCTGGGCTTCGCGCTGCCGCACGCCGGCGTGACGCGGCCCCTGCCCAAGGCGCGCTGCTCGCGCCTCAACAAGACGACGATTCGCCTTGCGCGGGAGTCATTCCAGGTGGACATCGACACCAGGCGGGGGCTGATCATTCAGATTTGCTCAGCCGCCTTTCCCGATGGATTGCTCTCATCCGAGGAGCCTCTGCTGCGATTTGAGCGCCGAGTGGACGGCATGGTCGATCGATTCCAGGCGGCCAAGGTTGAGATCGAAGCCGATTCGATGAAACTCGGCACGCAGACGGTCGGCGTGACCCGGTACAGCGATTTGATCCCTGATGAGTACCTCTCCATTACCATCAGTCTGGACGACGTTGTCGATGCGGTCGTCCTTCGCCTCTCAGATGAAACGGATTGCCCGGACCGGGCGTTTATCGGCGCACTGCGCACACCGATTGCCCTGGTTTTCGAGCATCGATTGCAGGCGGACACTCCCGACGCAGTGGACTTCATTCATCCGCGAGGCACGTTTCAGCGCAAGTATCCGAAGGGCGACTGGATGACGTCCCCGCAATGGTTCGAGACCATCGAACGACCCTTTACGGCTCAGCACGTCGTGGCGTTTCGCGATGTGGCCGAAGGCGCGACGCGCGGCGTGGCGTACATCCATGACGGGGCGCAGCAGTTCATTCGCACGGAGCGCGGCGCCGAGCAGATACTCAAGGTCTATGACCCCTGGGATGAGGATCGCTTCACGGATTCGTGGAACGGGATGCAGATGCTCCTCTGGCCCTTTGACCATGCGACTCCTGCCGACCTGAGGCGCCTGGCGCACGAGCACAATCTCAGTCCCCACAATCAATGGCATCGAGTGAACGCCCTTCACGAGGCGGAAACCGTCCAATCGCCTGATGCGGACATCCCCCCCGTCTTCGGCCCCCTCTCCGTCGAAGGCGCCCCCTCTGTCCTCGCCACCGCGCTCCACCGCGAGTCCATGAAATCCGGCGAGCATTTCCCCGACTGGGTCGGCCACGAGATGGCCCGGCGATCCGGCGGCGCGTGTACCCATCCCTTTGTCATTCGACTTGTCGAGTACGACGGCGTCGAAGCCGAGGTCACGCTCAAACTGGTCGGCGCGGTGGCCTGCGCCGCCAAGACGAATCTCATGGGCGAGATCCCCTCAGCCACCGGCTCAGTCGAGGGACGCGGCGTGGATGACGCGCGTGACTTTCACTGGCTCGCCGTGACGCCTGCCGATCCCCCCGACTGGGCCATCGATCCCAAGACCGGCAAGTGTTACGAGTTTCGCGGGCGTCCCCTCGAATGGTCGCAGGTCCGCTTCCGCATGAGGCCGCGCGAGATTGCGACGGTGTACGCCGACATGGTCATGGGGCGCAAGGAGTACCGCGACCTCGACGCGAAGCGCGAGGTCTGGGCGACGGTGCATCGAGAGACAGAACAAGGATCACGGCATCGAGGGCCTGCGTGAACGGCGGTCCTGCGCTGCACGAAGCCGCTTGCGCCTTCGCATTCCGCGCGGTGAGACATCGAAGCACACCCCGACTCCACTCGACGCGCCATAAGATGCATCATGCCTCGCCTCGTGGTCGTCGGCTCCACCAACATGGACCTGGTCATCCGCGCGCCGCGCCTGCCCGGCGCGGGTGAGTCGATTCTCGGCGGGCCGTTCGGGACGTACGGCGGCGGCAAGGGCGCGAACCAGGCCGTCGCCGCGGCGCGGCTCGGGGCGGAGGTCGCCTTCGTCGGATGCGTCGGGCGCGACGCGTGGGGCGAGCAGTTGCGCGCCCTGCTCGCCGCCGAGCGCATCGACCTCACCCACCTCATCTCGCGCGGAGGCGAGGCGACGGGCGCGGCCGTGATCACGCTCGATCCCTCGGGCCAGAACACGATCGTCGTCGCGCCGGGCGCGAACATGGCGCTCGCGCCGCGCGACATCGAGGCGGCTCGCGACGACATCATCTCGGCCGACGCATTGCTCCTTCAACTTGAGACGCCCCTCGAAGCGAACCGGCGCGCGATGGAGATCGCGCGCCGTGCGGATGTACCCGTCCTCCTCAATGCAGCGCCGGCGCGCTCCCTCGAACCCGCTCTTCTGGAGATGGTTGATCTGCTCATCGTCAACGAAAGCGAAGCGCGCATTCTCTGCGGCCTCGACGATCCGCGCCTCACCGAGTCGCAGATCGCCGCGCATCTCGCCGCCATGTGCCGCGGCCACGTCATCATCACCCTCGGGCGCGCGGGCGCCGTGCACTTCGACGGATCATTGCTGTCGCGACAGGCCGCGTTCCCCGTCGAGTCCGTTGACGCCACGGGCGCGGGCGATGCCTTCGTCGCCGCCTTTGCCGTCGCTTGGGGCGAGGGGCGCGAGACCCCGGAAGCCCTTGCTTTCGCGTGTGCCGCCGGCGCGCTGGCCGTGACCCGCATGGGGGCGATGGCGTCCCTGCCCCGGCGAGGCGAAGTCGATGCCTTCCTTCGCAGCCGCTGATGACAGGGCCAACCGAGCGCTGGATCGGGCGACGACCTGCAAAGGGAGAGTCTCGGGGAATGGATCGGCCTTCCGCGGAGTTATGGACAGGGGGAACCATCGCGGCCCCCTGTGCGTAGGGCCATTGGCTCCGCGCACCCGCACAATCAAACAACGAATACGAGGGAGAATTCCATGTCACAACGAGCCGCCCTGACCGCGTACCTGCTTTTCGCCGCCGCTGCGCTGCCCGCGTTCGCCGGTGGAGACGTGAGAATCAGGTTCGTCGAGGAACCAGGTGTTCAGGAGTTCTCGGGCTCGATGATCGCCCGGCCCTGGTCCGTTCCGCACTGGCTGGAGGAGGGGTTGACGCCGGCCGCGGCGCAGGAGCGTTATGAGCAGGCGCTGCGCCGGCTCAATTCGGTCGCCCCGCCTCGCCTCCACGTCCCGCAGACCGACCATTACTACTTCGATCTGCGCAACGGTCAGGACGAGAACGCCGTCGCGGACGACCTGCTGGGCAGCGGCCTGTTCAAGTTCGTCGAGCCGAACTGGCGCGTCTACCCCCTGGGCAATTGCCCGAATGACCCGCAGTTCAGTCTCCAGTGGTACCACGCGCCAGATCGCTTCGATTCGTGCGTGGGGTGGGAGTTCCACACCGGCAGTCCGAGCGTTACCGTGGGCGTGTGCGACACGGGCATCCGCATCACACATGAGGATCTGCGGCTGAACCGCCGCGAAGGGTACAACGCTGTGGACCGTTTGTGGGAGGGCCAGGGCGGGCAGATCAACGACATTTACGGCCACGGCACACAGGCAACGGGATGCGCCGCGGGCAACGGCAACAACGGCGTCGGCATCACCGGCATGGGATGGAATCTCAGCCATCGCATGTTGCGCGTCACCAACAGTCCCGGCGGCGGATCGTCCATCGAGTGGCTCAATCATGCGGCCACCACTGCAATCGAAAACGGCGACCGCGTGGCCAGCCTCAGTTACAGCGGCGTGGACAACAACGCCGTGCGCGACACGGCCACCTACATCAAGTCCATCGGCGGGCTGATGATCTGGGCCGCGGGCAACTCCAACCAGAACATGACCCGCAACGACCGCGACGCCGATGACATCATCATCGTCGGCGCCGTCAGCCGTCAGGACGTCAAGTCTTCCTTCTCCAACTACGGCCCGATGGTTGACCTGGTCGCGCCCGGCGAGGAAGTCTGGAACGTGTGGCACACGGCGGACAACGCCTACGGCAACTTCAGCGGCACCAGCGCCGCGTGCCCCCAGGTCTCCGGCCTGGCCGCGCTCGTCTGGTCCGCCAATCCGGCGCTCACTCCCAACGAAGTCGAGCGGATTCTCAAGGAAACGTGCGATGACCTCGGCACGCCAGGCATCGACAACACCTACGGCTATGGTCGCATCAACGTCGGCCTGGCCGTCGCCGCAGCCTCGGGCGAGATTCCTATGCGCCTGCAGACCTCGCGCTTCGTCGCCGGCGTGAACTGCGACTCCGAGGTCTTCCGCGCCACGCCGGGCGCGACCGTTGCGTTCATCTACAGCACGCGCGGCCCGGGCAGCACCTACGTCCCGCAACTCGATGTCACCATCGACCTCGCCAACCCCGTTCTCGCCGGCGTCCGCACCGCCGATCAGGACGGCTACGCGCTGCTGCGCAAGCGCGTCCCGCCGGGCACACAGGGCGTTCGCGTCTGGATGCAGGCGGCCGAGTTTCAGCGCAAGAGCAACGTCGTCGAGCAGGTGATCGAGTAGCACGACGCGTGCGCCGTGCGAGCAGCGACCGCGTCCCGCGCGCGGCGCGTCAGGCACGGCCAGTCAGATAGGGCATTCATCTCCGCCCCCGTCGATCGCCGATCGACGGGGGCTTTTCTTGGCCGTCGCCTGGCGCCCCGCCAACCTGAAAATAGGGACGGGTGTATTTTCGGCGCGTCCCGATGCACCGGGGCGATCGGCGGATCGGCGCGGAACTCAATCAATGTGCCCAATCACCCTCGACGGACCAGCCGTACTAACTACCATCCCCCAGTCGCACATCGCTCACTCCCGAACCGAACGGAGCCGCCCATGCGAATCGCGCCGATCGCACTCCAGGTCATCATCGCCTTCCTGCACGTCGGCCCGTACACCTGTGCCGCGCTGGCCCAGCCCTTTCGCATCACCGTTGTCGATGCGCAGACGAAGCGCGGCGTGCCGCTCGTCGAACTCCGAACGGTCAACGAGATCGTCTTCCTGACCGACAGCGCAGGCGTGGTCGCGGTCGATGATCCCGGCCTGATGAACCAGGACGTCTACTTCTACGTCAAGAGCCACGGCTACACATTTCCCGTCGACGGCTTTGGCTACGCGGGCAAGGCCCAGCGCATCACGCCCGGCGGCAAGGCAACGCTCGAGGTCAGCCGTGTCAACATCGCCGAGCGACTCTACCGCGTCACGGGCGAAGGCATTTACAGCGACAGCGTGAAACTCGGCGACACGCCGCCCGTCGCGCAGCCTGTGCTCAACGGCGAGGTCTTCGGCCAGGACTCCGTTCAGCGCATCATCTACCACGGGCAGATTCGCTGGTTCTGGGGCGACACGAGCCGGGCGCGCTACCCGCTGGGGAACTTCCACGGCTCCGGGGCCGTCTCCGATCTGCCCGGCAGGGGCGGGCTTGACCCGGCCGTCGGCGTCAACCTCCGTTACTTCGTTGATGAGCAGGGCTTCAGCAAGCGCATGTGCCCGATGGGCGACCTGCCCGGCCCCGTGTGGTTCGACGGACTCTTCACCGCCGCCGATTCATCCGGCCGCGAGCGGCTTTACTGCCACTACGTGCGCGTGAAGACGCTCGGCGAGTTGTACGAACAAGGCTTCGCGCTGTACAACGACGACAAGGACATCTTCGAGCCGATCAGGCAGTTTCCTCTCGACATGCCGCTGCATTCGCGCAGCCATCCCATCCGACGCACGGAGGACGACATCGAGTATTACTACTTCCCCTCGCCATACGCGATGATGCGCTGTCGGGCCGAGCATGAGGCGCTCCTTGATCCCGAGCAGTACGAAGCGTTCACGTGCCTCAAGGCCGGCACGCGCTACGAAAAGGAGAAGTCGCAACTCGACCGCGACGCCTCCGGCAGGCTCGTGTACGCATGGAAGAAGAACACGGGTCTTGTCGAGGCGCAGCAGCAGGTTGAACTCATCCAGGCGGGGTTGATGACCGAAGAGGAAGCCTTCATCCAGACCCGCGACGTCGAATCGGGCAAGAAGGTTCTCGGCCACAGCGGATCGATCAACTGGAACGCGTACCGCAACTGCTGGGTGATGATCCTCCAGGAAGTGTGGGGTTCATCGCTCCTGGGCGAAGTGTGGTACCTCGAGTCGCCCACGCTCATCGGGCCGTGGCAGAATGCCCGGAAGATCATCACCCACGATGACTACTCATTCTACAACGTCGTGCATCATCCCTTCTTCGACCAGCAGGGCGGGCGGCTGATCTACCTTGAAGGCACGTACACGCGGATGTTCTCTGGCGCGCCTGTCGGCACGCCGCGGTACGACTACAACCAGGTGATGTACCGCCTCGACCTTGCCGACGAGCGTCTGCGGGCGGCGAAGTAGCGGTGGGCGCCCGGGTCCGCGCCGCCGACGCCCGCGTGCAGGAGTCGCCCGACGTCACTCCGCCTTTCCGCCGCTGAGGTCGTAGACCCAGCCTTCGGTCGCGCGCTTCCACTCGATCACTTCGCCGGGGCCGAAGAAGAGCGCCAGTTCTCGCTCCGCGGACTCGGGGCCGTCGGACCCGTGGATGAGGTTGAAGGAGTTGGAGACTCCGAAGTCGCCGCGGATGGTTCCCGGCTCGGCCTTTGACCCGAAGGTCGCGCCCATGAGTTTGCGGCAGATGGCGATCGCCCCGACGCCGCGCACCGCCAGGACCACCACAGGCGATGAGGTCATGAAGCGCACCAGGCCGTCATAGAAACCCTTGCCGATGTGGTCCTTGTAATGCTGGGCGGCGAGTTCGGGGCTGATGCGCATTATCTTCGCGCCCACGATCTGCAGGCCCTTGTCCTCGAATCGAGAGATGATTCGGCCGATCAGGCCGCGCTGGACCGCGTCGGGCTTGAGGATGATCAGGGACGTTTCCATGAGGCGACACCTTTCGGACAAGCGAGCGGGCTGATTACACGCCGGCCGACCCCGCGTTCCTCGACCTTGCCTCACACTAGCGAGGGCACCCCCGGCCCGCCACTGAGCAATTCCCCGGAAAACGCCCTGTCGCCCTATCTGGAACTTAGCCGCTATCGTTAACCGACACAGGCTACCCGAAAGGAACAACCAATGAAGAAGGCGCTCATCAAGCTGGGTCTGGTGGTAATCCTCGTTGTCGTGGCGGCCGTGGCGGCCGGCGCGTTCTACATCGATTCCATTGCGCGAAAGGGCATCGAGAGCGGCTCGACCTATGCGCTTGGCGTTCCCACCAGCCTCGACAAGGCCGACGTCGGCCTGCTGAGCGGCGAGTTCTCGCTGGCCGGCCTCAACGTCGCCAACCCCGGAGGCTTCACATCGCCTCACTTCTTCGCCCTCAATAATGGATCTGTGTCGGTCTCGCTCGGCTCACTGCGCAAAGACGTCATCGAACTGCCCAGCCTCACTCTCAACGGCATCTCGATGAACCTCGAACGAGCCGGCGACAAGTCCAACTACAAGGTCATCCTCGAGAACCTCAAGCGATTCGAATCAGGCGGCGGTCCGCCGGGCAAGAAGCCCGCGGAAGGCGGCAAGAAGTTCGTCATTCGCAACCTGGAAATCCGCGACATCAACGTCCACGTCAACCTCCTGCCCGCGGGCGGCGAACTGACCAAGGTCAACGTGCCCATCGACGTGATTCAACTCAAGGACGTCGGCAGCGGCGGCAAGAGCGTCCAACTGAGCGACCTGACCGGCGTGATCCTCAAGACCATCATGACTGTCGCCGTGCAGAAAGGCGGCGACCTCATCCCCGGCGACATCGCGGGCGAACTCACCAAGGGGCTCGGCGAACTTCAGAACCTCGGCGACCAGGGCATCACCGTGCTGCTGGGCGACGGCGGCGTCGTCCAGACCTTCGGCAAGACCGCCGAACAACTCGGCAAGACCGCCGAGGAGGGCGCGATGAAAATCGGGGACGAGGCCAAGAAACTCGGCGAAGGGATCGGCAACATCTTCGGCGGAGATAAGAAGGACGACAAGTAAGGGAAGGCACCAGGCGCCCGGCAGCAGGCACTGGGGGCAGGCATCGAGGCATCGAGGCATCGAGAGAGTGTTGAGCCGCGACGCGACAAGGACCGGCGCGCGCGAGCATTGCCGGCGTCGGCCGGGCGAGCGCGGACGTGCCGGGCCGGGGTGGCATGGTCTCGCGCTTCGCGTGACTATGCCGAACGCGCCATTACATTCGATCGCGCGAGAACCAACCGGATAGCGACGCGAAGCGCGACGCCATGCCACCCGGTGCGACCTACGATCTTCCCCGGTAAACGCCGTCAAGCGCAGGAGTATCCGTGACGACGATCGCTTCGCCAGGCCGAGCCGCCGCTCTCGCTGAACACTCCGGCGTCCGCGGACCCGATGCTGAATCGGACGCGCTGCTGATCGCGGCGCGCAGCGCCCTCGACCGCGCGGTCGCCGCGCTGCTCTCGCTTCAGAAGCCCGACGGCCACTGGTGCGCGGAACTTGAGGGCGACTCCATCCTCAACAGCGAATACACGCTGTTGAAGTGGATTCTGCGGCAGGAAGATGATCCGCGCCTGCCGAGGATTCTCGCGTACCTCCGCCGCCTTCAGCGAGCCGACGGCGCGTGGGGGCAGTATCCCGGAAGCGGCGTGGATGTCAGCGCGACCGTCAAGGCGTATGTCTGCCTCCTGCTCGACGGCGATTCGCCCGAGGCGCCGCACATGCAGCGCGCCGCGGCCGCGATCCGCGCGCACGGCGGGGCGGAGGCGTGCAACAGTTTCAGCAACTTCTACCTCGCGGCGCTGGGGCTGATTGACTGGGACGCCGTGCCCGCGATCCCGCCGGAGATGATCTTCCTTCCTCGATGGTTCTACTTTCACCTCGACAAAGTCTCGGCGTGGACGCGGACGATGATCCTGCCGCTGGCGATCTGCACGGCGCTTCGGCCGGTGCGGCCGCTCCCGCCGCACACCAGCATCGAGCACCTCTTCAATGATGCGCGATACACGCACACGCTCTCGAAACGGTTCGATGCGTTTACCTTCACGTGGAACAACTTCTTCCTCGCCGTCGATCGCGTCCTCAAGGTGATTCAGAAGGCCGATGCGTCGCCGCTGCGCCGCCAAGCGCTCAAGGCCGCCGAGCAGTGGATCCTCGACCGCGCCGATGCCGGGCACACCGAGGGCCTCGGCGCCATCTTCCCGCCGATGGTCTATCTCCAGGTCGCATTCGATGCGCTCGGCTATGAGCGTTCGCATCCGGTGATGCGACAGGCTGAGCGCGACCTCGACGACTTCATCATTGAGGAGGAGGATCACATTCGGATTCAGCCCTGCTTCTCGCCGGTGTGGGACACGGGGATCGCGCTCTACGCGCTCACCGAGTGCGGCGCGACGTGCGCGAACTCGCCCGAAGTCGCCCGCGCCTGCGACTGGCTGCGCAGCAGGGAGAACCGCCTCGCGGGCGACTGGTCGCGCACGGTGGATGCTCAACCGGCCGGGTGGTACTTCGAGTATCGCAACGAGTGGTACCCCGACGTGGACGACACGGCGATGGTGGCGATGGCGCTGCACCGCGCCGGCGGCGAGGCGAATCGCGCGGCGGGCAAGCGCGGCGTCGATTGGATACTCGCCATGCAGAACGACGACGGCGGGTGGGCGGCCTTCGACAAGACGCGCGACCGCCCCATCCTCGAAAAAGTCCCCTTCGCCGATCACAATGCCATGCAGGATCCGTCGTGTCCCGACATCACCGGCCGCGTGCTCGAATGCCTCGCGTGGCACGGCTTGCGGGCCGATCATCCCGCCGTGGCGCGCGCGGTAGACTTCATCCGCTCGCGGCAGGAGCCGGAGGGCTGCTGGTTCGGCCGCTGGGGCGTGAACTACATCTACGGCACATGGCAGTCGGTCGGCGGCCTGCGCCACATCGGCGTGGATATGACGCAGCCGTGGATCCAGCGCGCCGGCGCCTGGCTCAAGAGCGTGCAGAAGGCCGACGGCTCATTCGGCGAGTCGGCCAACTCCTACGAAGACCCGTCGCTCAAGGGCATCGGCCCGTCAACCGCATCTCAGACGGCGTGGGCGGCGATGACCCTCCAGACCATTTTCGGCCCGGACGATCCCGACTTCGCCCGCGCGATTCGCTGGCTCTGCGAGACGCAGTTGCGCGAAGAAGAGCCCGAGGTGGGTGGCATGGCGTCGCGCTTCGCGTCGCTAGGCTCCCCGGTCGAAGGCGCAGCGATGCATGACGACGACGCGCCAACCCTCGCACACGCCCACGCTCCGCTGCGCAAAGCCTCCGCGTCGCGGCTAACCGGGACCAGAGCGCCGCACAACCCCGACGGCGATCCGCCCGGCTCGTGGGTCGAGACGGAGTTCACCGGCACCGGCTTCCCGCGCGTCTTCTACTTGCGCTACCACCTCTATCGCCTCTACTTCCCGCTCATGGCGCTGGCGCGCTATGTGCGCGCTCACGTCAAGTCCCACGTTCGTTGAACGTGGGCGTCGGCGTCCGTGCGCGCGATCAATGTGCGGCAAGGCGCAACGCCACCTGGTCGATCAGCGCGTTCCACACGCTCTTTGCATCCCCGTTCGCGTCGATCACGAGATAGTGCGCCGGGTCGCGCTTCGCCTGGTCGAGGTAGCCTTGCCGCACGCGGCGGTGATACTCCGCCCCCTTGGCCTCCATGCGGTCGAGCAGGGGGCTGAGGCGCGACGCCGCCGTCTCCTCCGTTACATCAAAGATCACGGTGAGATCGGGCGTCACGCCGCGGCAGGCGATGGCGGCGACGGCGCGGATGTCGTCGAGGCGCATCCCCCCCGCCGTGCCCTGGTAGGCGAGTGTTGAACTCACGAAGCGGTCGGCGAGGACGAGCTCTCCACGCCGCAGCGCCGGCGCGATGCGCTCGGCGATGAGTTGCGCCCGGCTCGCCATGTAGAGGAGCATCTCGGCGGCGACGTCGAGATCGCCCGTGCAGTGATCGAGCAGGACGCGGCGGATCTCTTCGCCGATGGCCGTGCCGCCCGGCTCGCGCACCTCACACACCGTCACGCCGCGCGCCTGCGCGAAGTCAGTGAACCTGTGAACCTGCGTCGACTTGCCCGACCCGTCCGGCCCGTCAAAGACGAGGAACCGCCCGGCCAGCCGCCGGCGCCACTGCGCGATTGATTCAGCCGCTTCAGACACGCCGGGATGATGCGCGGGAAGGAGGGGGAAGGCAAGCGCGATTGATTCACTCGCCGCGGAGAGAGGCGAGGGATCGACGGATCAGGCTCTTGTGCAGCCGCGACTCGCAGCGCAGACAGGCAAGGTTCTGTGAAATGCGAAGGTACAGAATCGGCAAGAGGCGCCACCAATCGATCTTGCGTCTGCATTTCAGGAGAAGGATGCGGCCGGTGGGGCGATCCGCACCGCCCTGCCGCGCGGGCTAGGCCGACTGCGCCGGCGCCGGGGCGGGGGAGCCTGCCAGGCGCGACCGCGAGCGCAGCAGGACCCGGGCGGGCGCGCTGAGGGCATAAGCGGTAAAAGAGATGGCCAGCGCCAGCGTCGGCAGAAAGGCCGCGAAGGCGAAGATGATCGCCAGCCGCACAACGTAGCCGAACTTGCGCCGCCCCCGCATGTACATGTTGATGACGTGCGCGTAGGGCAGGCTGCTGACCATTCCGAGGGCGCAGAGCAGGAGGATAAAGGCCATGCCCAGGCCGGTGATGCGCGCCATCCACTGGAAGTCCAGCGCCTGCACGTAGTGCTGGTGAAGGAGGATGAGGCTGGCAACGCATCCGGCCGCGCCCGGCGAGGGCAGGCCGCGGAACATGAGATGATCCTCCATCAGGTCCGAGCCGGTCTCCACGTTGAACCGCGCCAGGCGCAGGGCGGTGCAGGCGACATAGACGGCGGCGATGGCCCAGATGACACGCGCAAAGAGATCGTCGCGCGTCGGGCTGATGATGTAGTAGTCCTCGACCGCGAGATAGTACTTGCTCACGAGTTGCAGCGTCATGTACGCCGGCGCCACGCCGAAGGTCACGATGTCCGCGAGCGAATCAAGATGCCCGCCGATGTCCGAGGTAGTGCGCGTCAGGCGCGCCACGTAGCCGTCCACCGCGTCGAAGAACATGCCGATGAAGATGAGTACGCCCGCCACGGTCAATGTGGACCACTCGATGCGGCTGACGGTGAAGACCACGTCCAGCGGCTTGGCGGCGAAGTGAATTGCGGCGAAGCCCGCGATGAGATTGCCGAGCGTAAAGAGCGAGGGCAGGACGGCCACGGCCCGCGCCCGGCGGCGCAGCCTCTGACGCCGCCGGCGCAGGCGGCGGCGGAGTCGATCCTCGATATCCTGGCGTTCGCGCATGCTCGGCCTCGAGGCTCCGGGCCATTCCTTCCCGGCCCCGGCCCTCGGGCCATTCTATCGGGGCGGCGAGGAGGCCGCAGCACCGGTTACAGGGCGCAACTCATCGAACCGGGCCGTCCACTCGGCAACTTCCCGGCCGCCGGCCGCAAAAGAGGCATTGAGCCACAGGCCGCTGACGATGCCGAAGCGCTTGTGCCCGCCGGCATCCTCGACTTCGACGAGCAGCCAGAGGCTGCGCTGAGGCTGCTCGGAGGCGGCGCCGAGGTAATCGCCGGCGATGCGGACCTGCCCCGCAGCGTCGGTCGCGGCCTGCCCGTCAGGCGCGCGGTCGGCGGCGACGCCCTGGATGCGCCCGTCCTCCAGACCAAGGGGCGCGGAGCGGTACCAGCGCACCTTCGCTCCGCTCATCGGCCGGCCCGCCGAGTCATTGATCTGCACGGCGAGCGTGCGCGGCAGCCACTTCCACTGGTGACCATAGGGGTTGGCCGTATCCTCGCACGCGCCGACTCGCGAGACGCCGGCCTTGCTGTTGGCGATCGCGGCGGTCAGTGCGCCGATCTGCGGCGGCTGGTAAGGACTGTTCATCAGGTCGCTGCGGAACGGCTCGGGCGGTTCGATCGCCTCGTCGCAGTGGCCCGGCAGCGCGCCCTCGGGGATGCGATAGATGTAAGAGTCGGGCACGCCGCGAAAGTGCATGAGTTCGTGCCACAGCGCCTGCTCGCCCCAGTCCGACCAGAGGTCCTTGGGCGGGTCGGCCCATTGGAAATTGTGGCCGATCGAGTACTGCGGCAGCCAGAAGCCGCCCAGCGGGCCTTGCGCATCGCACGCGATCACCACGTCGTACTTCGGATGATCGTCAAAGAGCGAGGGGCGCTGGAAGTCGGCCGCGGAATCGATGGGGCGGTCGAAGAGTTCGATGCGCTCGATGCGGAAACGATCGACAACCGGCTCGCGCTTCAGCCCGGCCGCGTCGGGCGCAGTCGTGTCCTCAAAGATCTCGTGAAGCCTGTCCAGGGACTCTCGCATCCGGCGAGTGAAGGAGCCGAAGCGCTTGTTCCCTTCATCCCACGTTCGACGTTCGACGAGCAGGGCGATGCGCATGGTCTGCTCGCCGTGGAGCGATGCGCGATCGGTCTCTTCGAGCTTGTGAACTTCGGCGTTGTAGACGAGAGCGCGGATGGGCTGGCCGTAGGGAACGGCGTCGACGGGAATCGCAACCGTCGCGACCCTGGACTCGCCGGGCTGCAGGTAGCCGATCTCCTGCCGCTCGTGCGCTGTGCCCCAATCGATGGCGGCATAGACCTCGGAGGACCGCAGGTTGAAGAGAAAGGCGCTCAGACGCGCGATGTCGCCGTCAGGACGGCGCGGACCGTCTCCGATCTCGCGCACCTCCACCGCCGGTTCGAGCGCGAGGAACTCGATGATGAGATCGTCGTAGCGCTCCGCGCGCCCGGGCTGCGCCTGCGCGGCCGATTGCAGAGTGACGATGAGCATCGCCAGCAGGCACGGGAGGAAGGTGAATGTTCGTGCGGCACGCGTGAAAGGGGGTTTCGTGTCCATGGCGCGGGATGATAGGCGAAGGGCTTTCGCGGCCGGCCCGCATCGCGTCAGTATCCGCCGAAGGGCGTGCGGGGCAGTTTCACGTAGGGCAGGCGGAATTGGCCGCCGCGGCCGCGAATGACCACTTCGTCGGCGCGACGCACATCGGGGCCGAATTCCTGATACCCCGTCGCCGCCGTGAACGCGACGAAGTCGTCCTGCTCGATCCCGTCGCCCGAAACGCCCACCGCGCCGACGAGCACCCCGTTCTTAAAGAGCGGCACGCTGCCGGGGAAGATCTGGATCCCGTTGGCCGCGGGCAACGAGACATCGACAACACCGCCGCCGCCGATGACTCCCTCCTCGAACGCTTCAAGCGCGAGCCCCTCATCCCCGAAGGCATTGAAGTCGGCGAGGAACGCGACGAGATTCGTGGAGAGCAACTCAACCTGAAGGCCGGTGTTGAAGACGCTGAAGCGGTCCGGCGACTGGGCGCTGAACGGGCCGGGCATCGTGCCGGGAATGCCGTCGGGAAGGAACGGCCGCGAGAGGAACCCGCCGGCGCGATCGGAAATGGCGATCGATCCGTCGAGCAGGATGCCGAGATCGGCTGCGTTATCGACGAAGTCTGCAAACGCACCGCCCTCAGCCGCGCTGAGCAGGGCGCCGGCGTCGCTGCGACTCAACATCGCCGCAGTCCGCGCTTTCTGCACCGACACGTCAAAGCCGAAGACCGGCGCATCGGCCGAGCGGAACGTGCCCAGCAGGTTGCCGTCCACATCGACGACGCTCACCGTCACCTGCGAGATCTGCGGCCGGTCCTTGCGGATCGCGGCGCGCAGCCGCTGGTTGAGGTCGTGCCCCTGCCGAAGGATCGTCATGACGTCATCGGCGGTGAGTCGCTCGCCGCTCACCATCACGCCGTCGGCCGTGAACATCGAGTTGTCCGGCATGGTCAGTTGCACCAGGTTGCTCAGCAGCGTGACGTCCTCGAAGCGCAGCGCGAACGCCTGCTCGCTGCGGCTGCTCAGGCCGACCATGTAATCCGACCCGCCGGTGCTGAGAAGTCGGCCCTGCGCGAGCACGGCGTTGCGATCGCGGACTCGCTCCGCCTCTCCGATGATCGAGCCGTCATCGGCGTCAAGCGTGATCTGCCGGCCGGTCGTCGCGTTGTGGACAATGAGAACGTCGTCGCCCGCATCGACCGTGCCGCGGTCGTCATACATGAGCGCCGTGAGACTGTGGCCGCCGCGCACGGCTCCGTTCGTGCTCGCCGCGAGATTCGCCACGACGGTGAGGCCCGAGCCGTCCAGCGCGAGGCGCACGAGTTGCCGCGCCGAACCGAGCGCCCGCACGGCGTACGCCTCGGCGGCGCCCGGCGCGGTCGAGAGGGTGAAGGACTGCACGCGCCCGTCGAGCGTCGTCGAGAGTTCGGTGTAATTGCCGGCGACGGTGAAGTCGCTCGCGTCGATGCGGTATATCTGCCCCGTGCGGCGCGAGAGGCCGACCATGTCGCGGGCGCCGCCGTCTTCGTAGACCACCGCGTCGCGCAGCAGGCCTGACGCCACGGCGAGTGTCTGCGGCGCGGCAACAGCGCCGGTGGAGATTGTGATCCGCCGCGCATCGCGCGTCGAGCCGCTGAGGATCACCACGGTGTCGTCGCCGGCGACGCCGGGCGTGCCCGCGTCGTCGAACATCATGGCGCTGATGAACTCGCCGGGGGCCAACTCGTTCGCCCCGCCGTCGGAGATGTTCTCGATGAGCGTCGTCGAGCCCGAGGGCACGTCGATGCTGATGAGTTCTCGCGCGCCCCCGGCCGCGCTGCGCACGGCATACACGGTCGAACCCTCGCCCAGGGCGATCGCTTCGAGCCGGCCGGTCGAGAAAGCATCGACCGTCTCTCCGATGATTGAGCCGAGCGTCGTCGGCGTGAACATCGTCGTCGGACTCGTGCGCGGCGGCACGAGCACATCGACCATCCCGCTACCCTCAAGCACATCGAGATCGGGCAGCACGCCCAGCGAGGCCAGCGAAGGCGGCTCAATGTTGGCAAAGTCCAAGCGAATTCCGTCAACGAAAATGCGGTCGGCGCGGATGGCGCGCGGCGGTCGGAATCCAATCTGCCCCGCAACAGCGATGCGCTCCTCTCGCGTCGCCCGCCCGCCGACCGGGCTGGGATCGAACGTGTACCGCCCGTCAAGTTCGACGCCCGCCCCGCCGAGAAGTTGTCCGTTGCGGTAGAGCGGCACGCCGCCGGGATCGGCCGACAAGCCCAGCGGCAGGCGGCTGATGTCGCTGGTGGGCAGCGAGGAGAACTGCACGCCGAAGAGCGGACCGGAATCCTGGAAGCGCACGCCCGGCGGAAAGTTCGGCTGGATGATCTGCCCGGCCGTGCGCGTCGTGAACGCATTGCCTGTCGTCGAGAGAAACGCAGCCGTTCCCGCCTTGGTTACCGCCGTGATTGACGAGGCGACGGTAACGCCCTCGAGTCCGCCGCTGCCGCCCCCGGTGATCGTTGAAGTGCCGGGGTCGGCGGTCAGCGAGCCGTCGGTCATGCGCACCGTGGCGAGGATGTTGCCCTCGCGATCCGTTATCGCCAGCGTCGCGTTGACGCCGAGTTGCGTCGCGCGTGCGATCATCTGCTCGAGAATCTGCCGCACGTCGAGTTCGGTCAGCGCGCTGGCGGCGTCGGCGAGAGGATCGATGACCGCGGTTCCGAGAATGCCCGCGCGCAGGTCATCGGGCTTGCCCTCGAGCCGCCAGCCGCGCACGCTGAGGCGGTCAATCTGCGCGGCGTAGACGCCTGGGTTTGGATGATTGCTGTGGACGCCTGCGACGTAGCCGCCGATTGCCAGCCGCCCGATGGCTCCGCCTTCGAGGATTTCGTGGTTGCGGAAGAGGCGGTCTTCGCCGGGATCGCCACCGGCGGCGAAGATGGAGTCGAGCAGGTCGCCGCGTATGCGGGCGCTGCCGATCGTGGCGACGCCGAATGTCGCGTCTTCGAGCGAGTAATCCGCGTCGAGGACTGTGCCCGCGAGGATCATCGAGCCTCGCACGGAACCGTGGATGCTGATGCGGCCGAAACCACCCTCGGCCGCGAGAATCGAATCGCCCTCGATCTGGCGTGCGATGTGCATCACGCCGATCCCGCCGGTGACGGCCAGTCGAGTGCGATCGATCGATCCGGAACTCTCGGCGCGATTGACGGCGACGATGAGGCGCTGCACCTCGCCGCCGATGCGGGCAGAGACGTTGGAGAGGCCCTGCGCCCGCCACGTGTCGACAGAGCCGCCGATTTCCATCCCGGCGTCGAGCATCAGGCCGTGCCGCCCGCCGCGGTCGAGCATCATGAGACGTGCGAGACCGCCGCCTACCTGGAATGTGCTCGACGCCACGTCACCGCCGCGCAGGATGATCGACCCGGCCGCGCCGCCGATCATCAGGTCGGCTCCGACGAGATCGCCGAAGAACCGCGCCGCGTGAAGGTCGCCGTCGATGCGGACGGCTGTCGGCTGATTCGGATCGCCGCTTACAGCCGCCAGGTCAAGGCGTCCCACCGCGCCGTCCACGCCGATTCCCGCGCCGATCAGCGTGATGCGGCGCAGGTCGAGTCGCCTGAGCGCGCCGTCGGAGGCGAGGGCGGCCAGCGTCGTATCGCCGCCCCCCCCCTCACGGCGCTTCACGGTGATTCGCAGGGCGGTGTCGTCGTCCGTGCCGCGCATCTCGATGCGCCCGATGTCGGCGAAGTCCGCGGCGTCATCGGCCAGCGTGATTTCCGCCGTACCGCGGCCGACGAGGCGGATGAGGACCGCGTCGCCGTCGGCGTCGGTGAACTCGAAACGCCGCAGGCCGCCGTCGAGGATCGCGGCCGAGAGCAGCGCCCGCCTTTCGAGCGCCTCGAACCAGGGCCGTCCCGCGCCGCAGTCCCCTTGCCGCTTCACGAACATGCGGCCAGTCCGACGACCTCCCTGCCGGCGTGCCTTCATCAGAGGAATCCTCCTCGCGGCCATACCCGTCGAGCCACGGCGGGCGGCAAGCCCGCCCCATCCATCTTGAGGCGCTCGCGTGCGTTTGTCCAGTCGGGCGCCCGACGGCAGCGAGGACCGCCGGCGCACCATCGGCCCCTTGCTGCGCGACATCGCGGCGACTATCTTGCTCGCCGTGGCGCACCTTTTCGGGCGGGACAGGTTGCGGGCAGTTCCTTCGGCCGCTGCGGCCGGCGCGTTGCTGATCTTCGCTCTGCTGGGCGCGGCGGCGGGCGCACAGCCGCCTGAGCACATGCCAGAGCAGGAGCAGGCCGCGCAGGTCGAAGACGGACCGCCGCTTCTGCCCGCAATTCCGCTCGAGCCGCTCGGTCACTCCGGCCGCGGCGCCGGGGGCGACTGGCTGCGGCGCGAGGCGGCCGTGCCCCTGCCCGACCGCTGGCGCCTCGGGTGGTTCGACTGGGATCGTTACGGCCGTCGCGGCCCGCACGATGATCTCCTCATGAACGCTCTCGGCGGCGACTCGCCCTACACGCGTGGTCATGCGTTCAACCCGTATGACCGCAACATTCTCAAGGGCGACTATCCGATCGCCGGCGATGATCTCTTCTTCAACTTCACGGCCGTCTCCGACACGTTCCTCACCGCGCGCCGACTGCCCACGCCGTCGGGCGTCAGCGCCGGCGATCCCGGGCGCTTCGACTTCTTCGGCGACGGCGAGCAGGTCTTCGTCAACCAGAACTTCATCTTCTCTTTCGAGTTGTTCCAGGGGTACACGGCGTTTCGACCGGTGGACTGGCTGGTGCGCGTCACGCCGGTCATCAACTTCAACCACCTCCAACTCAACGAGCGCAACGCCGCGTTCGTGGACACGCGCGAGGGCGACACGCGCCGCGACAATCACGTGGCTCTCGCCGAGGCGTTCGTCGAACTGCACCTCGGCGACACCAGCCCGAAGTTCGACGTTGCAGCCCTGAGACTCGGCCGGCAGCAGTTCAACTCCGACTTCCGCGGCTTCATCTTCAACGACAACTCCGACGGAGTCCGCCTGCTGGGCAACTTCGAGTCCAACCGCATCCAGTACAACGCCGCGTTCTTCACGCAGACGGAGAAGGACACCAACAGCCAACTCAACGAACTCGATTGGCGCGACCAGCAGGTCCTCATCGCAAGCGTCTACGTTCAGGACTTCATCCGCGACGGCTACACGACGCAGTTCAGTTTCCACTGGAACCACGATCAGTCGGACCTTCGCTACGACGAGAACGGGTTCCTCGTGCGGCCGAGCCTCGCGGGCAGCGTGTCGCTTCAGGACATTGACGCGTTCTACCTCGGCTGGGCGAGCGACGGGCACATCGGCCGGCTCAACGTCAATCACGCGCTGTATTACGTCTTCGGGGAGGATCGGCGCAATCCCATCGCGGGCCGCGACGTGGACATCAGCGCGTATCTCGCGGCCATCGCGCTCTCCTACGACATCGACTGGTTTCGACCGAAGGTGTCGCTGCTCTATGCAAGCGGGGACCGCGATCCTGAAGACGGGCGAGGCGAGGGATTTGACGGCATCTTTGACAACCCCTTCTTCGCCGGCGGGCCGGCCAGTTTCTACCAGGGCCAGGCCGTGAGAGCCTTCGGCGTCGATCTCTCCAGCGCCCGCAGCTTCTACAACGACCTCGCGGGATCAAAGGCGGAGGGCCAGGCGAACTACGTCAATCCCGGCCTGCTGCTGCTCAACGCCGGATTCGACGCCGAGGTCACGCCCAGGCTCCGCGCCAGTTTCAACGCCAACAGCCTCTGGCTTGCCCGGACGCAGACGCTCGAGCTCTTCCTCAACCAGAACGGCATCGACCACCACCTCGGCTACGAGATCAACCTGAGCACGCAGTACCGTCCGGCCCTCAATAACAACGTGATCCTCACGCTCGGCGGTTCGCTCTTCTTCCCCGGGGACGGATTCACCGACGTCTTTGACACTGACGAGACGCTCTGGCAGGTCTTCGCCGGCGTCACGCTTTCCTACTGACGGAGGCGGCATGCAGCGCGATCACCGAACCGCACCACGGAGGCGCAGAGAACCACGGAGGGCCGCAGTGCGGGCCACACTCCGGTTCAGTGCATTTCACCTTGCACTTCCCCCTGTGCGCTTTCTGTGCCCTGCGTGTCTCTGTGGCTTGCTTTCCATCGTGGTCCTTGCGGCGTGCGAGCACGCGAAGTACTGGCGCGGAAGCGAACCGTACGACCGCGCCTTCATCACGCGCATGGCCGATCCGATCGAGGCGAAGCGCGAACTCGACCGCCGCATGACCCCCACGCCCCATCGCGTCGACCTGCCCGAGAAGCCCGATGGCGCAGGCCGTTACTCCGTCGATGAGTGGGTGATGCACCAGTCATCAGGCTGCATGACCTGCCACGGCGATTACTCAGAGGAAGAGCGCACCATGCACCCTGCGGCCTCGAACGCGGCGGTGGGCTGCGTCGGCTGTCACGGCGGCGATGCCTCCATCACCTCGCCCCTCGACGCGCCGGGCCGGCCGGGTGAGCCGGGAACGCCGATTACGGACCTGGTCTACCTCGCCGCAATGAACAACGCCCACGTCCAGCCGCGCAACCCGCACGGATGGTACGGGCAGCACGATGACGGGGATTTCGGCTCGCACCACGCCGCGCACGATCCGGCCCTGCTGCACGGCTCGCGCAATCCCGAGATCACCGCCGCCCTGCTCAACCATGAGTCGCCCGAGTTCATCCGCTTCATCAATCCCGGCGACCTGCGCATCGTCGATTACACTTGCGCCTCGTGCCACTACACAGTAACGCAGCGCGTCAGGCGCTCGATGATGGCCCACGGCGCCCAACTCTGGGGCGCTGCGCTCTACAACAACGGCTCGATTCCGAACAAGGTCCCGATCTACGGCGAGAGTTACTCACCCTTCGGCCTGCCGCAGATGCTTCAGGGCGTCGTCGAAGTCACCAACGAGCGTGAGCAGCAGGGCGTCGTCCGTCCGGCGTCAGAGGCGGAACTCAAGCGCGGCGTGATTCCCTATCTACTTCCCCTGCCGGCCTGGAACATCAGCCAGCCCGGCAATGTTCTGCGCATCTTCGAGCGCGGCACGAAACTGCCCGTCCCCGGCGGCGCCACCCCCAACGCCAACCCCGCCGAGATCGGCAACCCCAACCCGCTCGTCGAAGGAGGCCGGCCGGACAAGGGCCTCTCCCCGCGCGGCCTGGGCACGCTCAACCGCACTGACCCCGTTTTCATCGGCCTCCAGAAGACCCGCCTGCTCGACCCCACGCTCAACTTCCTCGGCACCAACGACCATCCCGGCGACTATCGATCCTCCGGCTGCACCGCGTGCCACGTCCCCTACGCCAACGACCGCGATCCCTATCACAGCGGCGAGACGCTGGCGAAGTCCGGCCACCTCGGCTTCGCCGCCGAGCAGAACGATCCGAACATTCCCAGGGACGAGTCCGGCCATCCCGTGCGCCACGTGATGACCATCGCCGTTCCCAACAGCCAGTGCATCACCTGCCACATCCACCCCGGCACGAGTTACGCCAACACCTACCTCGGCTACATGTGGTGGGACAACGAATCCGACGGCGAGTTCTTCTACCCGAACCGCACGCACAAACCGACGGCTCAGCAGGAGAGCAAGGGACTGCGGCACAATCCGGAGAGCGCCGCACTCAAGGGCCTCTGGAGCAATCACTTTCCCGATGCCGTCTCACATGCCGGCGAGCGCAGCGGCGCCGACTTTCTCGAGCGCAGCGGCGAGCCGCGCAAAGGCGACGGCTCGACGCTCAACGACCGCTTCAAACACAACCAGATCGCCGACTTCCATGGCCACGGCTGGATTTTCCGCGCCGTCCATAAGAAGGACCGCCGCGGCAACCTGCTCGACGCGCAGGGCCGTGTGATCGAGCCCGACGATCCGCACAAATGGGACAAGGCGGTGCACCTTCGCGATGTTCACCTCGAACGCGGCATGCACTGCATCGACTGCCACTTCACGCAGGACGTGCACGGCGACGGGCGACTCTACGGCGAGGTGCGCAACGCCATCGAGATCACCTGCGTCGACTGCCACGGCTCCTACACGCAGCGCGCCACGCTCAAGACCAGCGGACCCGCCGCGCCGCCCGGCGGCCGCGACCTCCGCACGAAGAACGTCTTCGGCCGGCTGCAGTTCCGCGTCGAAGCCGGCACCGGCCGCGTCATCCAGCGTTCCGCCGTCGAACCCGGCCGCGAATGGGTCATTCCTCAGACCGTGGACACGATCAACCCCGAGTCGGAATGGGCGAAGGCCAATCCCGAGGCGGCCGCGCTGAGCCGCCGCGCCAAAACGATGCGCCGCGACGGCGTAACGTGGGGCGATCTGAAGATCGAGGAAGGGCGCGACCTCGACTTCGCCCATTCCATGAGCAACATGGAGTGCTACACCTGCCACACCTCCTGGATGACCTCCTGCTTCGGCTGCCACCTGCCCATGGAGGCCAACCAGCGCGCGCCGATGCTCCACAACGAGAACCTCTACACGCGCAACTACACGCGATACAACTTCCAGGTCCTGCGCGACGACGTCTTCATGCTCGGAAAGGATTCGACCGTCAAGGGCGGCCGCGTCGTGCCCGTGCGCTCCAGCAGCGCCGTCCTTGTCTCGAGTCAGAACGCCAATCGCGAATGGATCTATCACCAGCAGCAGACCATCAGCGCCGAAGGCTACAGCGGCCAGGCGTTCAATCCTCACTTCCCCCATGCCACCGGCGGGCGCGGCACGACGAAGATGTGCACCGACTGCCACGTCTCGAAGAACAACGACAACAACGCCTGGATGGCGCAACTCTTCCTCCAGGGGACGAACTTCGTCAACTTCGTCGGCCGTTACGCCTACGTCGCCACCGGCCCCGAGGGCCTCGAAGCGGTCGTCGTAACTGAGCACGATGAGCCGCAGTCGGTGATCGGCTCGCACCTGCATCATCTTGCATATCCCGATGAGCACGCGCGCTTTGTTGAGAAGTCTGGTCGGATGCTGCGCGAAGCGAACCACCACGGAGCGGGGTGGGGCAACGAGATCCTCGACGTGCAGTTGCGCGGCGAGTACCTCTATGCGGCCCGCGGAGCCGGCGGCTTCTACGCCTATGACGTGGCCAACATCGACAACAAGGGCTTCAGCGAACGCATCGTCACGGCGCCCGTCTCGCCGTTGGGCCAGAGCCTCGGCTTCAAGACGAGTTACGCCGTCGCCGTCGCCAGCCCGAGCACGCTCGCCGTCGATCCCGCGCGCTCAAGGTTCTCGACCGATCCCGACGCGCCCCGCCAGACGATGCTCGACGAGCGATCCGTCGAGGACGTGCACCTGGTCAACGAAGAGCAGGCCATCCACCCCCTCTACGCCTACCTCTACATCGCTGACCGCGACGAGGGACTGATCCTCACCTTCGCGGGCACGCTGCTCGACGGCGACCCGACGAACAATTTCATGGAGCGCGCCGTCCTCGCCGGCGGCTCGACGGCCTTCAACCCTGGAGGCATTCTCACCGGCATGACCCATCTCACGCTCGCCGGACACTACATCTACGCCACCGCGCCGGCGGGCCTCGTCGCCATCAACATCGACAACCCGCTCGAGCCGCACGTGGCGGCGGTCGTCGGCAGCGACGTTCTCGTCAATCCGCGCAGCGTGGCCGTGCAGTTCCGCTACGCCTTCATCACCGACGAGCGCGGGCTGCACGTCGCCGACATGACCGATCCTGCGGCGCCTCGCCTTGTCGAAGGCGCATTCGTCGCGCTCGACCATCCCCATCGCCTCTACGTCGCGCGCACCAATGCCTTCGTCGCGGCCGGGTCTCAGGGGCTGGCGATCATCGACATCACCAATCCTGAGCGGCCGGCGCTGCGCGAGTGTTTCACCGCCGATGGCGCGATCGATGATGCGCGCGACGTGAAGGTCGGCATGACCAACGCCTCGCTCTTCGCTTACGTCGCCGACGGCCGCAACGGGCTGCGCGTGATCGAACTCATGGGACCGCACAGCACGCCGCAGTTCCGCGGCTTCTCGCCGCCGCTTCAGCCGCGCCTCATCGCGACCTATCGCACGCACGGGCCGGCACTTGCGGTGAGCAAGGGGCTGGACCGCGATCGGGCCGTCGATGAGTCCGGCCACCAGGTCGCCGTCTTCGGCCGCCTCGGCTCGCGCCCGCTCGATCTCGAACAGATGCGCCGCATGTTCGTGCGCGACGGCGTGGTGTGGAAGGTGAGCGACATGGCCGAGAACGAGCCGCGACCCTTCACCGCGACGGAGGAGAAGCGGGAAGCGCCGCCCGTCCGGCCACCCCGTCGGCCGGGGCAGCCGTAGCGCGCGATACAGTTGTGCGTGAACCTCGCCGACACCATCGTCGCCTGCGCCTCGCCGCCGGGGGCCTCGGCTCGAGGGCTCCTTCGCCTCTCCGGTGATCAGGCGTGGGCGATCGTGGAGGCGATGAGCGATCCGTCGCATCGGCCCCTGCCGCGCAGGCGCGGCGTGCGGGCGCACCGGCTCATCAACCGCTGGCCGTGCCTGACACTGCTTTTCCCCGCTCCACGAAGTTACACGGGACAGGATGTCATCGAGATCGCACTCCCCGGCAATCCGACGATGATCGACCGCGTGGCGTCGCTGGCCCTCGATCACGGGGCGCGGCAGGCGGAGGCGGGCGAGTTCACCGCACGCGCCTGGATGAACAGCCGCATGACGCTCACGCAGGCCGAAGGCGTGGCGGCGACGATCGCGGCCGCGTCGGATGCGCAGTTGCGCGCCGCACAAGCGTTGCGCGGCAACCGCCTCGGCCGCGTCGCCGCCGGCCTCTGCGACCGTCTCGCCGATGCTCTCGCGCTCGTCGAAGCCGGCATCGACTTCACGGACGAGGAGGATGTCGTCGCGATCAACCCGGCGGACCTCGCGCAGCGCCTCGATGAACTGGCGCGCGAGATCGACGACACGCTGAGCCGGTCGATCGGGTCCGAGTCGCTCAGCGCCCTGCCGCGCGTGGTGCTCGTGGGCGAGCCGAACGCCGGCAAGAGCACGCTCTACAACGCGCTCCTCGCGCGGAAGCGCGCGGTCGTGAGCGGGCGGGCGGGCACGACGCGCGACGCGATCGCCGAGCCGATGCACCTCGATCCGGGCGATCCGCTCTCGCCGGAGGTGCTGCTCGTGGACATCGCGGGCCTGGACGATTCGCCGCTGGGGCTCAATCCTCTCATGCAGCGCGCCGCGCGCGAGGCGATCGCAGGCGCCGACCTGCTCGTGGCACTCGAGGCGCCGGATGCCGCGTTGCCGTCGCAGGCGCTTGCGGCGGCGCTCCGTCTTGCGCACGCCGCCGCGCCGGTGGTTGCCGTGCGATCCAAGGCCGACCTCGCCTCTTCGGCCCCGCGCGGCGCGGGGGGGGGCATGCGCGTGAGCGCGTTGACGGGCGAGGGGCTGGCGGCGCTCCGCCGCCGCATCGCCGAAGTCCTGACCGATCGCCTCGCCGCGCCCTCCGCCGAGGCGCTCGCGCTCCTGCCGCGCCACGAGCAACTCCTGCGCGAGGCCCGCGTTCATCTCGGCGCAGCGCACAGCCTCGCCGGGCGGCAGGAAGCGTCACGAACCCTGCGCGACGCCGAGATCATCGCCGCATCGATGCGCAGCGCGCTCGATGCGCTGGGCGCGCTGGCGGGAGCCGTGTCGCCCGAGGACGTGCTCGGCCGCATCTTCGCCGGCTTCTGCATCGGAAAGTAGGCCGGCGCGCCGCCCGGTTACTTCTTTGCCTTCTCCAGGAGTTCCTCGATGAGCGTCTGGAGCCTCTCTTCATTGGCCTTGTCGAAACCGACGTGGGTGAAGGCCACGCGCCCTTCGGCGTCGATGAGATAGAACGTGGGCAGGTTGCGCACCTTGAACGCCTCGGCCACCTTGTCGCCCTCGACGAGCAGCCCGTAGGTGAACTTCTGCTCCTTCATGTAGCGGATCGGGCCTTCGACCGGGTCTTCATCCTCCGAGGTGCTCACGCCGATGATCTTCACCTTCCGGTCCTTGAAGTGCTCGTGAAGTTTCTGCAGGCCGGGCATGGCGAGGCGGCACGGCGGGCACCACGTCGCCCAGAAGTCCAGCAGCACCACGTGACCGCGAAGGTCGGAGAGTTTCACCGTCTTGCCCTCGCCCGACTGCAACTCGAAGTCCGGCGCTTCCTTGCCGACGGCCAGGAGGCGCGGCTGCGTCGAGTACTCCTCCGAGTCGTACCCCTCGGGCGCCTTGAGTGCGAAATCCGCGGCCTTGATCTCCGCTTTCGGATTGACGGCCGTGAGTTCCAGCGCGTATCCGCCGTTGATGCGCTCGACGCGATGCGGAAGGAAGTCCTTCTTTCCGAAGTACCATCGCGCCTCGGCCATCTGGTTCTCGTAGACGACGTGAACCACGTGGCAGTCCACCTCGCCGATTTCCTTTGAACCCTCGAGTTTGAGGGAGTCCGCATTCAACTCGTCGCTGAAGGGCGTCGGGTGAGTGAACTCGATCATGCGCGCCAGCATGGCTCGGCGGTCGAGGAGGTCTTCACCGTCCTCGGCCATCTTCGCCCAGCGGTGCGTGCGGTCTTCATGGTTGATGCGGTACGCCGTCTCGCCGTCGAAGGCCACCACCAGGATGGGATTGGACCCCGGCGGACCATCCGTGGCGGGATTATCGATCACGACGTGAAACGGGCTGTCATCGAGATCAGTGACGCGAATCAACTTCGCCTGGCCGCTGATCATGCCGAACTGGTTGGGATTGCCTTCGAGGGGCGTAATGCGGAAGTTGTAGGTGATGCTCTTGACTTTCAGCGTCGCTTCATCGACCTTGCGGACGATGTCCAGGACGTCCTGGCCCATCATCGGCGTGGCGGCGAGCAGCATCGAAGCCGCGGCAAGCATGCAGGCGGCGGCAGGTACGCACTTCATCGATTTCTCCTTTTTCACTGGCCGGAGGGGGGGGGCTGCGCCGCGGCGGCCGGCGCTGTGCGGCGAGGGGCGGGCGGACGAGGGCGCCTCACAAGGATCATGAGGAACAGGCGGTCGATCGCCCTGCCGCCGAACCTCGCGATTCTATGCGTGCGACGAGCAGCCCGTCCGACTCACCAGTCCGCCGGCAGGCACGCGCGCACGGGCCGGACGTCGGGCGAAGGCTCGGATTCCTCCCCGCCGTCGAACTCGAGTTCCCAGAAGCCGACGTCGTGCCACCGGCCGAATTTCCAGCCGATGCGCTCGAACGTTCCGGTGTGCCGATAGCCGCAGCGCTCGTGCAGGCGAACGCTGGCGGGATTGGGCAATGTAATGCCGCCGATGACCTTGCGATAGCCCTGCCGGCGGAGAATCGCGAGGAGGTGATCATAGAGCATGCGCCCGAGGCCCTTTCCGCCCCAAGTGTTGCGCAGATAGACCGATGTCTCCACGCTCCAGCGATAGGCGCAGCGCGTACGGAATGGCGAGGCCTTGGCGAAGCCGACGATCGCGTCGGAGCCGCGCGGCGCCGGAGTCGACTGCTCCACGCACGCCACGAGCCAGGGGTACCACTCCTGCTGCTCATGCCAGGCTGCCAGCCACATCTCGAGCGGCTCGGGCGTGATCGCGAAGTTCGCCGGCGTGTGGCGCGCGTACCAGTTGGCGATATCGAGGATGGACGGCACATCATCCTCGTTCGCCAGCCTGATCACCGCTTTGTCCGGTCCGCTCATGGCCGCAACGGTAGGGAGACGGAGTGGTCGGGTGCACAGGGAGATCGCGCCCGCCCTGCGGGAGTAGTTATAGGACCAATTGCACCGTCTGTGACGCGAAGCCCGATATGGGCGTCGCATCGCCTTACGCCGATCGTCGCGACTGCGCCTGACCGGCTGCGCGGAGGCACACGGAGAAGGTGGTGCCTTCGCCTGGCCGACTGTTGAGGTGAATCGTTCCCCCCGCGTCCTCAACGAGGCGCTTGCAGATGGCCAGGCCGAGTCCGTGGCCTCGCCTCCCATTCGCCTTCGCGTCACCAGGCTCACGGCCGATCGCCGGGCCGCCTGCCTGGCTGCCGGCCAGCGGGTCGAACGCGCGTGCCACCATCTCGCTCGACATTCCGCAGCCGGTGTCGGAGACCATGACGCGAATGATGCCGCCGGGCTCGATAGCGGCGATGATCCGAAGTTCGCCTCCCCGTCCCCGCATCGCTTCGATCGCGTTCAGAAAGAGGTTCAGGAACACCTGCTGCAGGCAGATGGGCCTGATCGCGGCTCGCAATCCGTCCGGAACCCGCCGGACGATGGACACCCCCGCTTTCTGCGGGTCCTTTGCCATGCACTCGAGCGTCAGGTCGACGACGCGGTTGATCTCGGCGTCGGCGAGCTGGTCGTCGTCTCGCAGGAAGCCGAGGATGGCGGATGCGATGCGCGAGAGTTGCTCCGCCCCCTCCACAGCCCTGTTCAGGGCCTTGGTCACGAGTTCGCGGTCGTCTGGTGAACCCAGGGCGAGTTGCGCGTAACTCATCACCGGCGTGAGGAGGTTATTGAACTCGTGCGCGATCATGCCGGCCAGGATGCCGAGGGTGGCGAGGCGGCTGGTGCGATCGAGGTCGGTCTCCAGACGGGAGATCTGCGCTTCCATCTCGCGGATTCGACCGAGAAGGACGTCGCGGTCGTTGGAGAGTTTGGCGTCGTATGACATTGTCTCTGCCGCCGGGTCGGGAATGGGAGCGCGATCTCCGTAACCCATCGGCGATTGGCGGCTGAGCCTTGAACGTCGTTGCGGCGAGGGCGGGGTGTGTTCCACGGGGAACGTCTTCGCCGATGCAATTGGAGGCTGTTCCACGTGGAACATCTTGCCTGGAACGCCCACGCCGCCTAGTGTCGGCGAAGCCGGACGGGCGAGCCAGGTCGCAACTTCGCCCGCCGTCAAATGTCACATCCTGCATGAGAGGGCCACGGATGGTCGAGACGAGCCAGAATGCGAAGAGCCGCAGGCGCCTTGGCCGCGGCCTGGCGAGCCTGATGAGCAAGCCCGTGCCCTTCACTCCGGCGGCTGTTCTCCCTCCGTCCGGCTCCGGGGGCAAGGCGTCAGAGGAACACGAAGCAGGTGATTTGGAGACCGGCGGGTTGCGGTTCATCGACGTGGCTCGCATCGCGCCGAACCGTTACCAGCCGCGCAAGCAGATCGACCCGGCGCGACTGGAGGCGCTCGCGGCCTCGATCCGCCAGTCGGGCGTGATGCAGCCGATCCTCGTGCGGATGCCGCGGGGGGGGGGCAACTATGAAATCGTCGCAGGTGAGCGCCGCTGGCGCGCCGCGCAACTTGCCGGCCTGAGGACACTTCCGGCTCTTCTCTGCGAACTCGACGACGCCGGCGCCGCAGAGTGGGCTCTCGTCGAGAATCTCCAGCGCGAGGACCTCGACCCCATCGAGCGGGCGGAGGCCTTTCAGGCCCTCGTCGTCGAGTTCGAACTCACGCATTCACAGATTGCCGAGCGCGTGGGCATGGATCGATCGAGCGTGGCCAACACCATCCGCCTCAACAGCCTCGATGAGCCGACCAAGTCGGACATTCGTGCCGGACGACTGACGCAGGGCCACGCGAAGGCGCTCCTCTCCGTGGCCGATCCTAACATACGACGAACTCTTGCGCTGGCTGCGCAGCGGCACGGCTGGAACGTCCGCCGCCTTGAGCGCGAAGTGGAGTCTCTCGCCGCCTCGCCTTCGTCGAAGCCCGCCGGCCGAACGAACGCGCCTGGCGCTCACGTGGCACAACTCGAAGAGCGCATCGCACGCGCGGTGCAGATTCCTGCGCGAATCCGCCTCGCCGCCAACAGAACGTCGGGGCAGATCGTTCTCACATTCCGCACACTCGAACAATTCGAGTCCCTGCTTCAGCGCCTCGAGCGCGCCGGCGCATGACGTCGAGATTGCACGGGGAAAGGCAATAGAGACCAGATGGCGCTGGCATTGGACCTCGCCCTGACCTCTTCCTAATATGACCGGCGACGTGGGGAGTAACCTCACAATTCCAGCCGCACCACGGGGCGCCGATGTGTTGTCGCGCGGCCCGTCGCGGTGCTGAACTTCTCCGGGAAGATGCAAGGTTAGAAATGGCCAAGCCCAAACTGAGCAGGATCTCGACGGTGGACCTTCGCCGTGAACTCGAACGACGTAAGAGCAGCCTCGGCTCGCTTCAGAAGAAGCGCGCCAGACTCGCCGCCGAACTCGCCGGCCTCGACGCGGAGCTTGCCGCGTTCGGCATGAGCGCCGGCGTCGTGATGGTGAAGCGCGGCCCGGGCCGGCCCCCCGGTTCCAAGAACAAGAAGAAGGGCCGCAAGGGCCGAGCCGCGCTCACTCGCTCCCAGAACACCAGGACGCTCACCGAGTCGCTCCTGAGCGCTCTCAAAGGAAAGACGATGGGCGTCACGGAAGTCTCCAACGCCGTCCAGAAGGCCGGCTACAAGACCAACGCCGCGAACTTCCGCACCATCGTGAACCAGACGCTTCTCCGCAACCGCAAATTGTTCAAGAAGGTCGATCGCGGCCAGTACACGGCGGCGTAGTCGGCGCCTTTGCGCGGCGCCGGGGCCGGGCGGATGCTGCTGCTGCGCATCCGCCGCTGTCATTGCGCGACGGGAGCGGCGAGATCAACTCGCACGGAGCCCCTCACGTCTGTTTCAACTCCGATCACTCGCCCTCACCAGGAAGACGGCGAAACTCGCGCACTTCCGATTCGATGAGCGGCACGTCCGGCACCGACTTTGACGACTTCACGCCCAGCGTCTCGAAGCGCTTCGCTTGAACCAACGCCCGGCTTTCAAGCGAGCCGACGAAGGCGTCGTAAGAGCGCATCGCCTTATTCAATCCGTCGCCGACCTTCATCGCGTGCTCGGCGAGCGTGCAGAGATGGGCGTGCATCTCGAGGCCGAGATTCATGATCTCGCGCGCGTTGTCGGCCAGCGCCTCCTGCCGCCAGCCGTAGGCGACGCACTTGAGCAGGGCCATGAGCGTCATCGGCGAAGCAATGATGACGTTGCGTCCCATCGCATCGTCGAGCAGGGCGGGATCAATCTTCGCCGCCTCCGCGAGGTGAGCCTCGCTGGGCAGGAACATGACGACAAAATCGGGTGCGTGATCGAACTGCTCCCAGTAGGCCTTGGCGCCGAGCGAGACGACCTGTTCGCGCACGTGGCGAGCGTGGCGCGCCAGCGCCGCCTTTCGCGCATCATCATTGTCGGCGGCGATCGCGTCCTGGTAGGCGTCGATCACTGCCTTGGCGTCAACGACGAGACGCCGGCCCTCAGGCAGATGCACAATCATGTCCGGCCTCTGCCGGGCGCCGTCGCTGGTGCTGATCGACTGCTGCTGAACATAATCGCTGTGCTCGGTCATGCCCGCGAGTTCGACGATGCGTCTCAACTGAAACTCGCCCCAGCGCCCGCGCGTGTCCGAGCCCTTGAGCGCGAGCGTCAACTGGCTCGTCTCGCGGCGCAGCGTTTCGCCGGTCTGTTTCATGTGCTCAATCTGCGCGTGCAGGCGCGAATGCGACTCCGCTCGATCCTTCTCGATGGCGGTGAGCGTCTTCTCATAACGCTCCAGCGACTCGCGCATGGGCTTGACCATCTCGTCGATGGCCTG
>CAADHA010000206.1 GCA_900696685.1 uncultured Planctomycetota bacterium | reverse complement strand
TCGGCGCGTTTGAGTTGCGCGCCCGCATGATCGTCGAGGGCATCCGCTCGGGCATGCACGCCAGCCCGTACTACGGCTTCTCCGTCGAGTTCGCCCAGCACCGCCAGTACGTGCAGGGCGATGACATCCGACACCTTGACTGGAAAGTCTTCGGCCGCAGCGACAAACTCTACCTCAAGCAGTACGAGCAGGAGACCAACCTCGACGTGGTCCTGCTCGTGGATTCCTCGGGCTCGATGCGCTTCGGCACGCTGACGGCTGAAGGCGAAGACGGCACGAAGCGCACCTGGCGCAAGTTCGACCACGCCACGGCGCTGGGGGCCGCGATGGCGTTTCTCGCGCTCCAGCAGCAGGACCGCGTCGGCATGATCGTCTACGCCGACGCCGTGCGCGCGCTGGTCAATCGCAGCAGCGCGAGCGGGCACTGGCGGCAGATCATCTCCGCGCTCAACACCCGTCCCGTCGAGGCGGCGACGAACATCGGCCGCTGCGTCGACCAGGCGCTGGGCAAGGTGACCAACCGCGTGCTCTTTGTCATCATCAGTGACTTCTTTGATGATCCCGAGCAGATCCGCAGCGCGATGGCGCGGGTGAGGCACCGCGGGCACGACCTCATCCTCTTCCAGGTGCTCGATCGGCAGGAGATGCGCTTTGACTTCCGCACTCCTGCGCCCTTCGAGGGGCTGGAAGACGAGGGGCGGCTCAATCTCGATCCTCGCTCGCTTCGCCGGGCGTATCTTGAAATTCTCGGCGAGCATTGCCGCACGCTCGAGAAGACGGCCCGCGGCTTTCATTTCGACTACCAGCGCATCGACTCGCACGATTCGATCGGCCCCGTGCTGAGCCACTTCCTCGCGCGGCGCCTGGCGCAGGGGCGAAGGGGGCGCGGATGAATTTCGTCCACGCCGGGCTTGCGATCGCCGGTCTCGCCGCGGTGGCGATACCCATTATCATCCATCTGCTCTTTCGCCAGCGCCGCCGGCCGATCGAGTGGGGCGCGATGCGCTTCCTGCTCGAAGCATACCGGCGCTCGCGCCACCGCATGCGGCTCGAGCAGTGGCTGCTTCTCGCGGTGCGGTGCCTGATTCTCGCGCTGCTGGGGATGGCGCTGGCGAGGCCGCTGGTGAGCGACTCGGCCCTGCCGCTGGGCCCGGGCAGCCGCGTCGTCTATCTCATCATCGACAACGGCCTCGCTTCGACGGTGACGGATGCGGCGGGCACGACGGCGCTGGAACGCCACCGCCGCAGCGCCGCGGCAATCATCAGTGCGCTCACGGCTTCGGACCGCGTGGCGCTGCTTTCGGCGGCGCGGCCGATCGAGGCGCTGGTCGATCCGCCCGCGGTGGATCACGCGGCGGTGCTGGCGCGACTTGACGAGATGAAGGCGATGCACACCCCCACCGACATCGACGCCGCCCTCAGCCGCGTGCGTGAGTCCATCACGCTGCGCAAGGATGATCCGAGTCCTGCGTTTGTGTACCTGCTGAGCGATTTTCTGAGCGGGTCGGCTGACCTGACGCGCCCGCTGAGCGCGCGTCTGGCCGGCGGCGAGCGGCCCGTGACGCTCATCGCCTCAAGCCCTGCTGCCGAGGGCGCGCGCAACGTGCAGGTGACGGCGATCGACTCCATGCGCAGCGTCGCCCTCGCCGGCGCGACCGACCTCAGTGGACAGTTCACCATCCACCTCCGCCGCGTCGGCGACGTGAGCAACGAGGCGATCACGACCGTGCGACTCGCGGCCGAGCCGCTCCCCGTGCCTGCCCCGATGACCGTGCGGTGGGCGAGCGGGCAAAGCGAGGCGAAAGTCGAAATGCGGCTCGATCTGCGCGGCGTGGAGACAGGCGAGGTGGTCGTTACCGCCTCGATCGACCGCGATGCGCTGTCCGCCGACAACGCTCGCTACAGCGTGCTTGATGTGCGCGAGTCGCTGCGCGCGGCCGTGCTGGATCGGCGCGAGTTCGGCCGCAGCGGAGACCTTGCCTCCTACTCCAGCGGCTCGTGGGTGCGCCGCGCGCTCGATCCCGGCAGCGGATCGCAGATCAGCGTAACGGACATTGATCCGGCGTCGATCGACCGCGCGGCCATGCGCCGCCTCCAGGCGGCCGTACTCACGCGGCCCGATCTCGTCACGGACGACGGCTGGCGCGTGCTGCGCGAGTTTCTCGACGCCGGCGGCCTGCTGTGGATCGCCCCCGCCGAGCACGAGCAGGTCGTCACCTGGACCGACCGCGCCGCCGGGCCTCTGGGCCTCAACTGGCGCTGGGCGCGCGAGGCGGCGGCTCCAGGCAAGGATGAGTCCGGCGTCCCGCTGGCCGACGATCAGCCCCCGAGCGAACTGCTTGCGCTCCTGAGCAGCGAACTGGGCGAACTCATCAAGCCCGTGCGCGTCCTTCGCATGCTGCCCCTCGAAGACGGCGTCGAGCCGAACCAGGTCGTGCTTCGCCTCGCCGACGGCTCGCCGTGGATGACGTGGACGACGTCGGGCGAATCGGGGGGGGGCGGTCCCGTGATCTATCTCGCCAGCGCCATCCACCTGGACTGGACGAGCCTGCCCGCAAAGCCCTTCATGGTCGCACTCGTGCACGAGATCGTGCGGCAGGGCGTCGGTCATGCGCACCAGCAGCGCCTGCTCGCGCCGGGCGCGACGCTCGCGAGCGCCCTGCCTTCGGGCGCAGGATCCCTGCGCGGCCCGGGCGGGTCGGCGATCACGATCCTGCAGCGCGAGGGACCCGCCTCTCTGGAGCGGCCCGTCGCGCTTGCCGGCGTCTATGAAGTTCTTGACGAGCGAGGAGCCGCGATGGGGCGCATCGCCGCCAACCTCGAACCTGATGCCGCACGCACCGAGGCACTGAGCAGCACGCAGGTCAGCGAATGGCTCGGCCTGAGCGGGTCCTGGCGCTGGCTCGATGAGGACGACGCCGCCGCCGCGCTCGCTGACCAGACCACATGGGGCGAGATCAGCCTCGCGCTCCTCCTGGCCGCGCTGCTGCTGGCCCTGTTCGAGACGCTCCTGGCGCGGTGGTTCAGCCACGGCCTGCGCAAGGAACTTGAATCGGGCGGCCTCGACGCCGACCGCTTCGCCATCTCCTCGACACCGGCGATGGAAGGGCACAGGGCATGAGAGACCTCTCGCGCTGGCTGCTCAATCTCGATCGCCTCCCGGCTGACGCGCAGAACATGGCGCTGGGGTGGGAGCGCCCGCTGCCGGGCTGGGCGTGGGCGCTGGCGATCATCGTCCTGGGCCTTTTTGCCGTGTGGAGTTACAGCGGACTGATCGGCAACCGGCGCGGCCGCGGCCTGATGTCCGTGGCGCGCACCAGCCTGCTGCTGACTCTCATCGCCCTCATCGCCGGACCTGCAATCGTGATCCCGCGCGAACTCGTCGAGCGCGACTGGGTCGTCTACCTCCTCGACCGCTCCACGTCGATGACCATCGGCGACCTGCCGGGCCGCATGAGCCGCGAGGAGCAGTTGCGCCGCGTCGTCGAGCAGTCGCGCGACGTGTTCGGCGCCGTGGCAGACCAGCATGAGACGCTCTGGCTCGGTTTTGACGAGGGCGCCTACGACCTGCCTGTTGACGCGCAGATTGGTGCGCCCCGCCTCGGCGAGCCGAAGGGCCGGCGGACGCTGATCGCCGCCTCGCTCGAGCAGGCGCTGCGCCGACTCTCGGCGCGGCCGATCAACTCGGTCGTGCTCTTCACCGACGGGCAGACGCCCCAGCCGCCGACGCGAGCGGTTCTCCGGCAACTCGAGGCCAGCGCCGTGCCGCTGATCGTCGTTCCGCTCGGCTCGGGCGAGGCGGCAGGCGATCTGGCCATCGGGCGCGTCGAATCTCCCGCCCGCGCCTTCTCGCACGACATCGTGCCTGTCGACGTGACGATCGACCGCCTCGGAGCATCGACGGACGCGGCAGGCGCCGAAATCCGCCTCGTCGATGTGCTCACCGGCGAGGTGTATGACCGCGAGACGCTCAGCCCCGGCGACGAGCGCGAGCGCCTGACGCTTCTCGCCCGGCCGCGCCTGCCCGGTTCGGCGACGTGGCGCGTCGAGATCGAGAGCGCCGGCATGGATCTGCTCGAAGGCAATAACCGGCGCGAGTTCGACATCGACCTCATCGACCGCCCGCTCAAAGTGCTCTACGTCGAGGCCCGCCCGCGCTGGGAGTACCGCTGGATCAAGGATCTGATTGTGCGCGAGCACACCATCGATTCGAGCGTGATGCTCCTCTCGGCCGACCGCGACTTTGCGCAGGAGGGCAACACGCCGATCTCGCGACTTCCCAACTCGCCCGAGGAGTGGGAGCCCTATGACGTGATCGTCCTTGGCGACGTGCACGCGGACTTCTTCTCGGCGCCGCAGCAGGACATGATCCGCACCCACGTGGCGGAGCGCGGCGCTGGCCTGCTGTTCATCGCCGGCCCGCAGGGAAACCCCTCGACCTACGGCGGAAGCGCGCTCGCGGCGCTCCTGCCCATGCGCGGCAACCTCAACATTCCCCCCATCGGCGAACCCGTGCTCATGAAGCCCACCGACACGGCCCACCGACTCAGCGTTCTCCAGATGATGCTCGGCGAACGCGACGCGTGGGAGACGCTCACCAGCCCCAGTCAACCCTGGGCGACGCTGCGCTGGGCGCTGCGCCTCGAACGTCGGACGCTCAAGCCCGCGGTAGAAGTCCTGGCGACGACGACGCAGCCGCTCGACGAAGGCGAGGGGCTGCCGCTCGTGACGTTCATGCGATTCGGCGCCGGCCAGAGCGCCTTCGTCGCCACCGATGAAGTGTGGCGGTGGCGCTACGGCCTGGGCGACCTCCTCCCGGAGCAGTTCTGGAATCAACTCATCCGCATGTTGGGACGCGATCGTCTCACGCTCTCGGGCCGGCCGGCCGTGCTGACCGTGAATCCGCGACGCGCCGAGGTCGCCCAGCCTATCGTGATCGAGTTGCGTCTCCTCGACGCCGACCTCGCCCAGCGAGCCGTCTCCGAGATCCCCGTCGAACTCGTCGATCCCGACGACGGCTCGGTCGTGGCGCTCTCGCTCACCGCCGTGGATGACACGATGACCCGCTACGAAGCGGCGTACGTGCCCGACCGCGCCGGCGTGCTCGACGTGCGCCTCGTCGATCCCGCCCTCGTGCGCTTTGATCTCGGCCAGCGCATCGAGGTGACCCGGCCCGACGATGAGATGCGCCGACCCGAGGCCGACCACGATCTGCTCGCGCGCCTCGCCGAGGAGACAGGCGGGCAGGTGCTTTCGCCGGCGGCCGAGCCGGCGCCGGGTCTCTCGCCCCTCGATGCGCTGCGCCACCTGCCCAACCGCTCGATCCGCACGCCGATGGACCTCATCGAGCCGCTGTGGGACACGCCCCTGTGCCTGATCCTCGTGGTGCTGCTGCTGACTTTCGAATGGGTCGGCCGAAAGTTGCTGAGGCTGAACTGACGGGGAGCAAGCAATCGGCGGACCGCCGAATGCAGTTCGTCGCCCTTCGACAATGAGCCTCAGAGCCGAAGCGGTCCGCAACGTGACTCCCGGCGCGCGAGTGACCTTCCTCCCCTCCAGGACGGGCGGGGGAACGCACATCCCCGGCTGCGACCTCCAGCGCAACGCCCTGCAACTCGACAGCCCGACGATCATCGGTACCGCCATCGCCGACGGCAGCGGCGTTGCCACGATCACGCGCAACGTTCCGCCGGTGGCACGCAACCAGATCATCCTCTTCCAGGCCATGGTCCCCGGCGAGTGCGCGATCAGCCAACTCGTGCTGTTCGGATTCGAGTAACGACCCGCGCGCATGAGCAGGCCGGTCTTTACCACAGAGAACGCAGAGAGCGCAGAGAACACAGAGGGCGAAGAGGGCGCACAGAGGGGGAGTGCAATGTTCAGGGCCGCGAGGTTCTGAAGAATCGACGGGCAAGGCCGCAGGCATGACACGCCGCACGACAGGGCGAAGCGGCAAGGCAACTGCACTTCGGCTCGACCGTTCACGTTTCTCCTGCTCGCGGCGCTTCGCTGCGGGGCGGGATTCCCGGGCGGGGGCTATCATCGGTGCGGTGAAGGTGGTCGGCCGGCGGGCCGGGCGGCTTCCCGGGCGCCGGTGGGCGCCTTGCACCAGATCTTCGGGCCTTTCGGAGGGCGCCGCGCATGACGCAGCGTGTAGCAGGTTGGACACTTGCCGGACTGATTGCGGCGGGTTTGATCGCCCTGAGCGGATGCGGAGACGGGGGCGGGTCGAGCGCCGCGGTCGAAGAGGCCCGCTACGTCGTGCCCACCGACCTGCCGGGCACGCCGATCGCGGACACCAGTTTCATCGAGATCGACGACCGGATCCCCGGCCGGCTCACGAGCACGATCGCGAGCAAACTCTCGCTTACGGACGAGTCGCCACGGAAGATCATCGAAGGGCGGCAGATCTTCACCAAGGCACAGTACACGCAGTTCACGGGTTCGCGGGTTCTCAGCCTCGACAAGGTGTCGTGCCCGGCGGACGCGGTGGTGGTGCGCGTGAACGTGGGGATGGAGTCGGGGTTTCCGCTCAAGCCGGTGAGCAGCGCCGAGCGCGACAAGTTCGTGCCCGCGCCCGTGCTGCATGACAGCATCGGCAACACGTACTGGCCGGTGGGCTATTACTACAAGGATATTGACAACGAGACGCTGGAGATCAATATCAATCTCTCGAGGCAGTTCCGCGATCTCAATCGCATTCCGCCGCTGAGCCGGTCCAAGCGGCAGGAACTGTACCTGGTCTACCAGGTGAACTTCGGCGTGAATCTCACGGGCATCAGTTACGGCGGGCACGAGAAGCGCACGTTCAACAAGCCGGTTGAGAAGCGCTGGTAACGGCGCATGACCGTTCGATTCGAAAGCGACCGCGGCAGCTCGGGCATCATCCGAGGCACCCGACTGCCTGTTCGAGCATGTCGAGATTGGCCTTGAGGACGACGGGGTTGCCCCCCGAGCGCAGAAACGCCGGGGCCGAGCCGGCCAGCAGGGCACGGCGGATGTCGGCAAGGCGGCTGATGTTGTCATCCGTGCGCAGGCCGCGCTCGGCGCGCTTCCGGGCGATGAGTTTGACGGGCGGGCTGGCGGCGAGCCGATCGGGAAGGGTCCAGTAGAGGCGTTCGAGGTAGATCGCGTCTTCGAGCCAGTGGCCGGGCCTGATCTCCGCGAGATCGATGAGCATGGCGGGGTCTTCGGGGCGGTTCGAGCGCGACATCGCATTGGCGGGGTGGAGGTCGCCGTGGCACCACGCTCCGGTGTCGCGGCCTCGCCACTCCTCGACCCAGGCGGGAAGAGACTTCTGCGCGCTCTTGAGCAGCGTGTTCCACCGCTGCTTTTCGGAGACGTTGTTGGTCTGGCACATCTCGCGGGCGCGGTCGAAGTGTTTGTCCCACTCCTCACAACGCGGCTGGCCCGTCACGGGGAAGTCGGCGGTGCGCCAGTAGAATCGCGCGGCGGCGTCGGCCATGAGGTCGATGGCGTCGGTGCGCTTGAGGCCGAAGAGAGGTCCCTCGGGGAACCGCTCGATGATGATCCACGCGAGGTCGTAGTCGCCCAGCGCCTCGCCGAAGGCGTAGAGCGTGGCCGTAACTCCGTAGGAATCCTTCTCGTTGGGCTGGAGGCGCTGGTTCCAGAGGAGTTCCGTGGGTCCGACGGGGATCTTCACGACGACGGAAGCGTCGCGGCCGTCGTCGGTGCGGAACGTGCTGCGCCCGGTGCGTGCGCCGCCGCGCTGCCAGTCGGTTCGAAACCATGAGATGGTTCCGAGTCGGCCGTTGCAGGCTTGGCGAAGCAGGAGAGCAAAGCGGTCGCCGAGGTCGTCCGCGGCGGCCAGTTCGGGTGGCAGGTGGTCAGGCCACATGCGACACTTGCCCTTTCATGGATGGCGGACTCCTCGCTGTGGAGTATCCTATCGCGGCCGCCCGGCCGGTGCCTCATGCGATCGGTGATTCGCTTCAACTTCGATTTGTGTCGGGCAAGGGAGGGGTGTTGTTCGAGCGAGGATTCATGCCGTTGGCCGGCGCCTGGGGGACGATGACCCTGTGCGTGGCGTCCGCACCCGCAGGCCGGACCGCGCCGCCTGAACCAGCGTCGGGCGATGTGACGATCGGGTGCTACGGCTCATCAGCGCGAGGCGAGCAACTGGCCTTCGAAGCCGCTCTGCGCGACGCCGTCTCGCCGGGGCAACTTCGCCTCTGGCACGACCTCACCTCCTCGCACCCGCATGTGGCCGGCACGCCGGGCGACGCGCAGGTATGCGACCGCCTCGAGGCCGCGCTCAACGGGATGGGCCTGAACGTCGAGCGCCACGAAATCGAGGCCTATATCGCGTTTCCCGTGAGCGCGGCCGTGTCAATCGTCGCGCCCGACGCGATCGACCTGCCTGTCACGGAGCGCGTGCTGGCCGAAGACCCGTACACGTCCCATGCCGATCTGACCTTCGGCTGGAACGCCTACAGCGGCAGCGGCGAAGCGACGGGCGAAGTGGTGTACGCCAACTACGGCACGAAGGAGGATTTCGCGCTGCTGCGCGAACTCGGCGTCGATTGCGCCGGCAGGGTCGTGATCGCGCGCTACGGCGGGAACTACCGGGGTTACAAGGCGAAGTTCGCCCAGCAGGCGGGCGCCGCCGGCCTGCTCATCTACACCGACCCCAAGGACAGCGGACCGGGGCGCGGAGCCGTCTACCCCGAAGGCGGATGGGCGAACGGCTCGTACATCCAGCGCGGCTCGATCCTCACGCTCGACTATCCCGGCGACCCGCTCACCCCCTTCGAGCCGGCGGAGAGGGGCGCAGAGCGCCTCGACCCCGGCGAGGTCGCGCTGCCGACGATCCCGGTTCAGCCGATCGGGTGGGAGGCGGCTGAGGCGATTCTCTCGCGGATGAAAGGCGAAGCGGCGCCGCCGCCGTGGTCGGGCGGCCTGCCGATCGAGTATCGCGTCACGGGCGGGGCCGACCTGGTCGTTCGCGTGTCCGTCGAGCAGGAGCGCCGCCTGGCCACAACGTGGAACATCATCGCCACGCTGCCGGGAACCGACTGGGCGACGGAGCGGATCATCATCGGCGCGCACCACGATGCGTGGAGTTTTGGAGCGGGCGATCCGAACTGCGGATCGATCGCCGTGCTGGAAGCGGCGCGGTGCTTCTCCGACCTGGCGAGGCGGGGCCTGCGGCCGCGACGCTCGATTCTCTTCGCGCTCTGGGGTGCGGAGGAGTTCGGAATTATCGGCTCGACGGAATGGGTCGAGTCGCGCGCGGTCATGCTCAGCACCAGCGCGGTGGCGTACTTCAACCTCGACATGGCGTCGATGGGGCTTGACTTCGGCGCCAGCGCCTCGCCTTCGCTCAAGAGCGTGATCATCGACGCGACGCGCTACGTGACGCAGCCGGTGCGCGGCGGAGAAGCGGAGGGAACGGTTCATGACGCGTGGCTCAGGCGCGCGCAGGCGGCGGCCGAGACCAGCGAGCCGCGGCTCGGCGACCTCGGCGGCGGGTCGGACCACGTCGGTTTCTACGGCCACCTCGCCATCCCCTCCGCCTCGATCGGCGGGAGCGGGGCGGCGGGACACTCGTATCACTCCAACTACGAAACGCTCGCGTGGTACCGCCGCTTCGTCGGCGATGACTATGCAAGCGCGCGCATGGTGACGCAGGTAACGTCGCTGGCTGCGGCGCGGCTGGCCAACGCGCCGGTGAGCGCGCTGGACGTGCGCCGCCACGCGGCCGATCTGCGCGAGCACCTGGCGGCTCTCACGCGGCGGGCGAGGGCGCTTGGCTTGCCCGCCGGAGGGGGCGAGGAGCAAGGTGGGGCCGAGGCGCGCTTCCTGCCGCAGTTTCACGAACTTGTCGAGGCGAGCCGCGCCTATGAACACGAAGCCGATCTGCTCACGCGCCTGCTTCACTCGCCGGCGATCATGGCGCGCCAGGATGGGCCGACGATCGATCGGATCAATCGCGCGCTGCTGCAGTTCGAGCGGTCGTGGCTGCACGCGGAGGGCGTGCCCGGCCGGCCGTGGTATCGCAACACGTGGGCGGCGCCGGACGAAGACTCGGGATACGGCGCGTGGATGCTGCCGCTGCTTCGCGCGGCCGTGGAGCGCGGGGATGCGGCGGCCATCGAGAGTGCCGTCCAGTGGTACACGCGCACAATTTTGACGCTGCGAGACCGCCTCCGCTTCATGCGCGAGTCGCTGGCGCTCTGAAGTCGGGGTCCGGCCCCGCCTGCTCCGCGCAGACAGGACCACGGAGCGCCGGCAGAAGTCACCATCCTCAGGTCGCCGTCGCCGCCGCACCGGACGCGCGCGAACGGCGTACGATCGAATCTTCCACCATCCCACGGGCGTCCAGCGCAGGAGCGTGCACGGGCCATGACGATCGAAGAGATCAGGCATCACAGCAGTTTCGGCTACGAATCGTGGCGCGTCCTGAAGATCGTCGGCGAGTTCGTCGAGGGCTTCGAGACGCTGGCGGCGATCGGCCCGGCCGTCTCGATCTTCGGGTCGGCGCGCATGACGCCGGCCGACCGCTGGTACCTGGAGGCGGAGCGCTGCGGGCGCCTGCTGGCCCAGCGCGGCACGGCAGTGATCACGGGCGGCGGTCCGGGGATCATGGCCGCCGCCAACAAGGGCGCCTGCGAGGCGGGCGGCATCAGCGTCGGACTCAATATCGCCCTGCCCATGGAGCAGGAGCCCAACCCCTTCCAGACGCACGAACTCACATTCAACTACTTCTTCTGCCGCAAGGTCATGTTCGTCAAATACGCCAAGGGGTTCATCATCTTTCCCGGCGGCTACGGCACCTTCGACGAGTTCTTCGAGGCCCTCACCCTCATCCAGACCTTCAAGATCGACCCCTTCCCCGTCGTGTGCGTCGGAAGCGAGTTCTGGAACGACCTGCTCAAGTGGATGCGCGACACGCTGTGCGGCAAGTTCGCCACCATCAGCCCCGAGGATCTCGATCTCTTCACGCTAACCGACAGCGTCGAGGAAGCGGTCGAGGTCGTTCAGGCGCACATCGCGGGGCAGACTGTAACGGCCGCCGGCTTGCCGCAGTTCTCCGGCGCGGCGGGCGAAGTATCCGCCGAAGGAACCCGCGTCGGCATCGACAAACACCAGCACATGCGGCCGCGCGACGGGCGCTCGAGCAAGCCCGCGGACTGACGTTGCCGCCGGCGGGAGCGCTCGCACGGATTGTCGCGACCGATCCCATCGCCGCGTCGAATGAGGTGAAGGATGCGACGACTCCGGCAGCGGCTGCGACGGTCGATGAGAGCGGGGATGCCGGCGCTCGCGGCCGCCGGCGCACTGGTGTGCGCCGCCGCGCAGGACGGCGCGGCTCATTCGGCTCAGGATCAGCCGGCGGAGGTCGTCGAGATCGACCTGAGCGGCGCTTCGCCGGAAGTGATCCTCGAACCGGCCGAGATCTTTCTGCTGCCCTTCGATGAGTTTCCCGACCAGGTCGTGGTCGCCGCCGCGCAGCGCAAGGCCTACGCCGCGAGTACGCTGGTGGCGATCAATATCTTCTCCCTGGCGGCGACGCTGTGGCCGGAGGCTCTGGCCCTGCCGGCGGCGCTCGCTTCGCTGTGGTGGTTCCGCCGCACGCTTCGCCGGCGCCAGCAGGTCGGACGAACCTATTGCCGGCGCTGCAACTACGAACTGACGAATCTGCGCGGCGAGGTGTGTCCTGAATGCGGAACGGTGCTGCGGCCGGCGATGCGCGCCGCAGGTCGGCGGCGCTGGCCGAGGCTCGTGTCGGCGTCGCTGATCTTCTTGGTCGCCGCGGGGATGTATGGATGGAAGTTCAGGGCTGTGCCGCGCCACGTCTGGCCCGAAGACTGGCCGGCCTGGTGGTCCGAGACGCTTGACGACGTCGCGGCCGCCAACGCAAAATACGCCTGGCTCATCCAGCACAGCAGCGTCCTCTCGCGCCTTCACGAGATCAACCTGGACGGCGGCGGCGAGAGCCGCATCCTCTGGACCGGCCGCCACAGCGGCGACGAGACGGCCGCCATCGCCCTCTCATCCGACGGCTCGCGCCTCTGCGCCTGGCACGGCAACGCAATCCGCGTGTGGTCGCTGCCGCAGCGGCGCATCGTGCGGGAGATCACCTTCGATGATCCGCTGCTGGCGCCGAACCGCGGCGGGGCGAAGCGCGTCGAGTTCAGCGCCGATGGGCGGACCGCACTCGTCGTCGGGCCTGCGCCCCAATTCACCGCACAGGCGATTGACCTCGACACGGCCGCGGAACTTTGGCGCATCGAACGCTTCATCCACCGGCCGTTGAGCGATGTGCGCCTCCTGCGCGGCGATGACTTCTCGCGCCTCATCGTTGCGGGCGAGGCCGAAGAGACGGGAGAATCGTATCTGGCCGAGTGGTATATCGACGCGCGCGGGCAGGGGCAGTTGATGCGCGGCTTCGCGACGAGCGCGCATTCCCTCGGGCCCCGCCTGGCGCGCAACGGCTTCGGCCGCCTCGTCTGGGCCAGCGACCTTGAGACCATCGAGGCGTGGAACCTCCAGACAGAGCGCGTCGAGCAGCGCCTCAGTCTGCCCCAGCCGGTCGCGTTGCTGGCCGCGTGGCCGAGCGAGCGCGAGCGCCTCATCATCACAATGTTCGGCGATGCATCAAGGACGTGGATCGTCGATGCGGAGGCCGGACGCGTGCTCGCGCAACTCAGCGGCGAACCGATGCGCGTCCGCGGCACGCAGATCCTCGACGGCGGACGCACGCTGGCGCTTTGGGGCTACAGCGGAGACCTCGCCAGGCGCCTGCTGCTCCTTTACGACCTCCAGCGCATCGCCGAGAATGAACGGGAGAATTGACGCGACTGGATCGCCTCTCCATGGAGTCGAAATTGCGCCGTAAGTCGCTGTCAATCAGTGACATAAAATGTACCCGTCCCGTTTATTCTGGAACGTGGGGTCGGGCGCCGGCAACCGCTGAGGTCGGAAAGATCGGCGGCGGCGCGGCGAATCGCGACTCGAACTCGGCGCTGATGCGGCCTGAAATCGCGCGGACCGCGCGCGGCTCGCAGAGGACAATGGCGCATCCGCCGAAGCCCGCCCCCGTCATCCGGGCGCCGAAGACGCCGCCGGCGCGGCCGATGCTCCTCGCCGCGTCCACCACCGCATCGAGTTGCGCGCACGAGACCTTGTAGTCGTCGCGCAGCGAGTCATGCGAGGCATACATGAGCAAGCCGAAGCGATCGAGATCGCGGTCTCGCAGCGCCTCGACGGCCTCAAGCACGCGCCGATTCTCAGTGACGATGTGCCGCACCGGGCGGAAGAGCGCCGGGCTCATGCACTCTTCGCACCTCCGCAGCGCTGCATCATCCATCTCGCGGACGTTCGCGGTGCCGAACTCGCCTTCCGTGACCTCGCGCACCGCCTGCATCGCCGAGAGACACTGCATGAGCACCCGGCCGTACTGACCTGCCGCGAGTTCATGCTCAACGCGCGTATCGACGACCAGGACCACCGCCTCGTCGCGCGGCGGCAGGGGCACGTGCTCAAACGTCTCGTTGAGGCAGTCGAGGTGCAGGGCAAAGCCGGGGCGGGCATGGACGCAGATGAACTGGTCCATGATGCCGCACGGCGTGCCGGCGAAGTCGCGCTCGGCGGCGCGGCACAGCGCCGCCTTCTCCCGCCCCTCGAACCTCACTCCCAGCGCTTCTTCCAGCAGTGTTGCAAATGAGACGGTCAGCGCGGCGCTGCTGCTCAGGCCCGATCCGACCGGGACCGTGCTCTCGATGAGGACCTCGAGATTGGGCAGCGCGTGGCCGCGACTCTGGAACTCCAGCGCCACGCCGAGCAGATAGTTCACCCATCCGCTCCGTGCCCGCCTGCGGCTTCGCTTGAGCGACCTGCTCAGGTCGATCTCGACCTCGTCGTCGAGCGCGCTGCTGCGGAGGATGGAGCGATCGCCGCGCGCGGGCGCGGCTGCGGCGATGCACCAGCGCTCGATGGCCATGGGCAGGACGTGGCCGCCCGTGTAGTCCGTGTGCTCGCCGATGAGGTTGATCCGCCCCGGCGCCGCGGCAACCCAGCTCGGCGCAGCACCGAAGCGCGAGGCGAAGACGCCGGCGGCCTCGTGAGCGACTCTCTCGACGGCGGAACCAACTCCTTCCGACATGGCGCAACTCCAGCGCTGCCGTGGCATTGAGTCAAATCACCCTCTCACGGCGCAATCGGCGGGACGGCGCTGCGCTGCTCTCATACAATGCCCCTCAATGGGCGAGATCCGCGTACTTGATCCCCTGCTGGTGAACCAGATCGCGGCCGGCGAGGTCGTCGAGCGACCGGCCAGCGTCGTCAAGGAACTCGTCGAGAACGCCATCGACGCCGGCGCCACGCGCCTGCGCATCGAACTCGAGCGCGGCGGGATTGAGCGCATCGAAATCACTGATGACGGCTGCGGCATCGAGCCGGAGCAGATCTCTCTTGCCGTCGCCCCGCACGCCACGAGCAAACTCAGCCGCGCGGAAGACCTCCACTCCATTGCGACGATGGGCTTTCGCGGCGAAGCGCTCGCGGCGATCACCTCGGTGAGCCGGTTCTCGATCATCAGCCGCGCCGCCGGCCGCGACATCGGCGCCCGTCTCGACGGCGAGGGGGTGGAGTTCAAGGCCCCTGCGCCCTGCGGCGCGCCCCCCGGCACGACCATCACCATCCGCAATCTCTTCTTCAACACCCCCGCCCGGCGGAAGTTCCTGCGCACGGTGCAGACGGAATACGGCCACGTCTCCGACCTCGTCGGCCGCCTCGCCATGAGCCATCCGGCCCTCGGGTTTATCCTCGTGCATGACGGCGCGACCACGCTCGACCTCCCGCCGCGCCAGTCGCCGCGCCAGCGCATCATCGAGGTTCTCGGCACGGAACTGGATCGCGAACTTCTCGAAGTGAGCCAGGATGATTCGATGCTGGAGCGCGGCATCACGATGTGGGGCTACATCGGCACCCCGGCCGTCGCGCGCAGCAGCGCCCGCCACCAGCACTTCTTCATCAACGGCCGCTTCGTGCGCGACCGTACCATCGCCCACGCGCTGAAAGAGGGCTACCGGGGCCTGCTCGATCCCACGCGCCGCCCCCTGGCCGTCCTTTACATCGAGATGGATCCCTCGCAGGTGGACGTCAACGTCCACCCGACCAAGGCCGAGGTGCGCTTCCGCGAGACGCAGTCGATTCACGGCCTCGTGCTGACGGCGGTGCGGCAGCGCCTGCTGCTGGCCGACCTCACTCCCGCGGCGAGCATGATGCCCATGCGCGGCGAGATGCCGTGGAGCCGCGACGACGCTCCGATGGTTGCGACCCAGCCGACCAGCGCCCGCGCCTTCGTCGAGCACTTCCGCACACTCGATCCGGTGCAGCGCGGCTTTGCGTACCAGGAACTGCGCGAAGCGCTCAAGGATGAGGACCTCGGCGAGGAGAACATCTTCGCGCAGAACCCGGCGGCGGCCGGAAACGGCGCGGCGACGGCGAGCGAGGCGGTCCGCATCCTCCAGGTGCACCAGAGTTACCTTGTCGTCGAAGATGCCGAGGGGCTGAGCATCATCGATCAGCACGCCCTGCACGAGCGCGTGATGTTCGAGGAACTCAAGTCGCGGGTGCTCGCGGGCAATCTGGAGTCGCAGCGGCTCCTGATGCCGGCGGTGGTCGAGGTCCGGGCCGAGCAGATGGACCTGCTCGAGAGCCTCAGGCCGCTGCTCGATCGCATCGGCGTCGAGGCGGAGGCGATGGGGCCGCGCTCGATCGCCGTTCACGCATTTCCCAGTTTTCTGTTTGAGAGGCGAGTCGATCCCGTCGTGTTTCTGACGGAGCTCTTCGACCGCGCAGCCGAGGAGGGCTTCTCGCCCGAAGATGAAGCGGCCCTGCACGAGGTGCTCGACATGATGAGTTGCAAGGCGGCCGTCAAGGCCGGCGACCGCCTCACGCAAGAGGAACTGCTTGAACTGCTCCGGCGGCGCGAGGAGATCGAGCGCGGCGGCAGTTGTCCTCATGGAAGGCCGACGACGATCCGCCTGACGCTGCGCGACCTCGAGAGGCAGTTCGGGAGACGTTGAGGCACTAG
>CAADHA010000205.1 GCA_900696685.1 uncultured Planctomycetota bacterium | reverse complement strand
TTCTGGTGGCCGACTTCGCTGTTGCCTGTTGTGCCTTCGGGGACGCCGACCTCTTCGCCGCTCGTATGGATCAGCGTCGCCGGATACTCGCGCATGAGGCGTTCGGCCACGGGCGTCTTCGCGAGGCGGACGGCGTTGAAGGCGTCGTGCTCGCGATTGGGGTTGGCCCCCCAGCCGTCGCGGACGATGAGGATGAATGGAGTGTTGCGAAGGGGCGGGCGCGGCATGACCGGGAAGGATAGGGGCGGAAGGACATCAGTCGCAGGCCGCGCGGAGAGGCGCTAACGAAACGACCCCGACCGCGTTATCCTGTAGACCCTATGCATGAGCGGCTGCGCGATGAGTTCCTGGGTTGGCTGGGCCGGCTGGTCATCCGGCGGCGCTGGGCGGTGCTGCTGAGCGCGGCGGGGCTGCTGGGACTGAGCGTCTGGCTGGCCGCCACCCGCCTGACGATGCAGACGGACCGCAGTTTCCTCGTCGATCCCGACCTGAAGTGGAACGCGGCGTATCTCGCCTACAAGAAGCAGTTCCCACGCTGGGGCGACGTGCTGGTCGCGGTCGATCGCGGGGGCAGGCCCGGCGGTCTAGCGCCGCCGGAGTTCGATCGGGCGGCGAGTTTCGCTCAATCCCTCGCGCGCCGGCTCGCGAGTGAACCGACGGTCGAGAGCGTGCTGAGCGGCTACGAGTTCGAGCCGCGCCATGCCCGCCTCATGCTTGCACTGCCCGATGCGGCGTATGAGCGATCGCTCGCAGAGTTTCAGCGGTCGCGTGCCGTGCTCGAATCGCCGTCCATCGTCGATCTGCTTGAACGCTTGCTGGCGGGCCTTTCGACAAGGGCTGCCGAGCCGGCCGCGGCGGCGGAATCGCTCGACGAGGTCGCGCGCTTGCTGCGATCCCTTGACTCAGCCATGGATGACGCCTCACGACGAATTCTCCACGGGGCCGGCGGCTGGCGGCCGATCGAGAGCGAGTCGGGGCGCTACCTGCTGCTTTCGGTCGCGTTGAAGCGCGGCGGATCGTCCGTCTCGGGCGTCGATGAAGGCATCCGCGCCATCCGGCGAATCATCGCCGACATGCAGGACACGCGCCTCTTCCACGGCATCGAGGCCGGCGTTACCGGCATTGCCGCGATCGAGAACGATGAGACGACGCAATCCATCGCCGATTCGACCTTCACTTCGGTTCTCGCTTTCGCGCTGATCGCTCTGCTGCTCGTGATCGTGTACCGGGGCGTCGTCGTGCCGATGTGCGCGGCGGCGACGCTGCTGGTCGCCATCGGGTGGAGTTTCGGCTGGGCGGCCCTGGCGGTCGGGCACCTCCAGGTGCTCAGCGTCGTGTTCACGGTGATCCTGCTCGGGCTGGGAATCGACTTCGCGATCCACGTTACGGCTCGCCTGGAACTGACGCGCGAGGAGCATGAGGAACTCGGCGACGTGCTCTCGCGCGTTTATCGCGGCATCGGGCCGGGGCTGATCACCGGTGCCGTCACGACCGCGGCGTCGTTCGCCGTGATGCTGCTGACCGACTTCAAGGGCGTGGCGGAGATGGGACTCATCGCGGCGGGAGGGATTCTCCTGTGCCTGGCCGCCATGCTCTGCGTCTATCCCGCGCTCCTGTCCCTGCGCGGCGACTGGCGCAGGAGCGTTCGCCACCGTCCCGGCGGAGAGGATGCGCACTTTGCGCATGGGCGGCTCGATGCGGTCGATCGCCGCCCGATTGCGGTAATCGTCGTGGGCGCAGCGCTCATCGCGGCCGGCATTCCCGCGGCGCTGAACACGCGCTACGACCCCAACCTGCTCAACCTCCACCCGCCCGGCGTCGAGAGCGTGGTGTGGGAGAAGCGGCTGATCGACGACAGCCGGCGCTCAGTCTGGGTCGGCCTGAGCATCGTCGATTCCCTCGAACAGGCGGAGCGGTTCACGCTGGCGCTGCACGAGCGGTCGGAGGAGATCGCGGGCGTGGGGGGGTCGGGTCGCTCTTTCATCCGAAGCGCGAGGCGCGGCGGCGTGCGTTGGCCGAGGCGATGCCGCGGAGCATTGGTGCGACGGCGGCAGGCGGCGCCGCAGAGGCGGCAGCCCTGCTGGAACGGCTCGGCGCCGGAATCCGCACCGCTGCGGGCGGTAACGTTGAGTCGGCGGAGAGCAGCCTCGATCCCGCTCTGCGCGAGTCCCTTGCGTCGGTCGTCGGCACGTGCGACCACCTCGTCGAACGGCTGCAGTCAGTCCATGGCCAAACTCTCTGGGCCAATGCGGCATCGGCATGGCAGCGTGACCGCGAGGCGATCATCGAGTCGTGGATCACTCTCGCCGACCCCCGGCCGGCCGTGATCGAAGACCTGCCCGAGCCGCTGAAGGCCCTCTACGTCAGCCCCGGCGGGCGGATGCTCCTGCGCATCGGGCCTGCGGCGGAGGACGGGTCGGTGCTCGATCCCGAGAGGCTCGGATCATTCGTGTCGGCGATGCGCGCAGTGGACGCGAACGTGCTCGGCCCGGCGATCCAGATTTTTGAGTCGAACCGTCTCATCGCGCGCGCCTACACGATCGCCACCTGCCTTGCCGTTGCGGCGATCCTGCTGATTCTGCTCATTGACTTCCGTTCGCTCGCGGACTCGGTGCTGGCGCTCTTGCCGGTGCTGGTCGGTTTCGTCGGGTTGTTTGCAGTCATGGGCCTGACGGGTCTGCCGTTGAACTTCGCCAACATCATCGTGATGCCCTTCATCTTCGGGATCGGCGTTGATGCGGGCGTGCACATCGTCCACCGCTGGCGCGACGACGCGACCGGCGTGCCGCGCGGCCTCTCGGGCGGGACGGGCCGCGGCATCCTCCTCACCACGCTTACGACGGTCATAGGCTTCGGCTGCCTGGCGCTGGCGCAGCACCGCGGCATCCGAGGCCTGGGCCTCACGATGGTCATCGGCCTGACGATCACGCTGCTGGCGTGCTACACGCTGCTGCCGGCGATTCTGCGCCTGCGCACCGCCACCGAAGATGTGCATCGGTAGGGCGGCGTATGCTTGTTCGTCCTGCCGCGGCGCGATTCTGCTTGTGGCTCCTCCGTCCGGCCGACATTCACTCCTATGAACGTTTCCAGTTTCCTCAAGCACTGGTCGATCCGCGAGAATCCGTTCATGGCGGAGGAGGCGCGGCAGGACGAGGTGCTGGCGCGCCTGCACGGGCAGTCGCCGCATCCGGACTTCTCCAAGGTGCTCGGCGATCCGGAGCGTCCCGCCTCCGCCGTCGTTTTCGGCGAGAAGGGAAGCGGCAAGACGGCGATCCGCCTGCTCATCGAAGAGCGTCTCAGGGCGCACGATGCGGGCCGCAGCGCGGGTCGCACGCTGGTCATCGCTTATGACGAGTGGAACCCGGTGCTCGACCGCTTCGCGCGCCGGGTTCGGGGCAAGACGCCGCTCGAATCGCTTCAGCAGTTGCGCCTCGTCGATCATATCGACGGCCTGCTGAGCGTGGCGGTGGCGGACCTGGTGGACGCGGTCGTGGGGCGCAAGGGGGAGGGGCACGTTGAACTCGGCGCAGAGGCGGGGCCGACGGTTCGCCGCCTCGACCCTGAGACTCAGCACGACTGGATCATCCTCCAGACGCTCTACGACCGGCCGGACCAGGCCGTGGCGCGCGGGCGACTGCTGCGCCGCGCTCTGCGCTTCCGCCGATCGTCGTGGATCGGGCCGACGCGCTGGCTGCGCAACGCGCTGTGGGCGCTGCTGGCCGTTGCCGGCGGCGCGTATGCCTGGTTTCACTACCAGGGGCAGACGGACTGGATCGCGCACATCGGCCTGGGTGTGCTGGCGGCATGCGCGCTGCTCGTCAGCGGCAAGGTGCTCTTCGACCGCCTGCGACTGTCTCGCCTTGCACGCCTGCTGTCAGACCAGTTGCGCGTGCTCGACCGGCCCGCGGAGTCGTTCCGCGAGGCGATCGAGACGCTGCCCCTGGACCTGCGCGAGAGCAGCGCCTGGCCGACCGATGATCTTGACGATCCTCGCTATGCAATGCTCGAACGCCTGCGCCGGGCGGTGCGGCCCTTCGGCTTTGAACGCCTCGTCGTGCTCATCGACCGCGTCGATGAGCCGACGCTGGTGAGCGGCGACGTGCAGCGCATGAAGGCCGTCGTCTGGCCGCTGTTCAACAACAAGTTCCTCCAGCAGAGCGGCCTCGCGTTCAAGATGATGCTTCCCATCGAACTGCGCCACGAACTGCACCGGCAGAGCAGCAACTTCTTCCAGGAAGCGCGCCTCGATAAGCAGAACCTCATCGACCGCCTTTCGTGGTCGGGGGCCATGCTCTACGACATGTGCAGCGCCCGGCTGCGGGCGTGCATGGACGAGGGGGCCGAGCCGATCCCCCTGACCGCCCTCTTCGACGAGACGGTGACGCGGCAGGATGTGATTGACGCGCTCGACCAGATGCGCCAGCCGCGCGACGCGTTCAAGATGATGTACCGCGTGATCCAGGAGCACTGCTCCAACACGCCCGAGGAGGAGTCGAACTGGCGGATTCCGAAACTGGTGCTCGACCAGGTGCGGCGCCAGCAGGTCGAGCGCCTCGAAGGCCTCCAGCGCGGCCTGCGGCCGGCGTGAGGGGGACGCTTCCCGGGCGCACCAGGCCCGCTTCGTGTCTTCGCTTCGCGTGCAGGCGCGTGAGCCGCAGCGCCGTTCTACAGATTCGGCTGCGGGGTGTAGCGCAGATAGGGCTTGATGATGCGGTGGCCCTTGGGGAATTTCTGGGGGATATCCGCCGTGGGCACCGCGGGGACGACGATGCAGTCTTCGCCGTGCCGCCAGTTCGCCGGCGTGGCCACCTGGTAGTTCGCCGTCAGTTGCAGCGAGTCGATCACGCGCAGGAGTTCGTCGAAGTTGCGCCCGGTCGAGGCGGGGTAGGTGAGGGTGAGTTTGATCTTCTTGTCCGGGCCGATCACGAAGACGCTGCGCACCGTTGCCGTCTCCGAGGCGTTCGGGTGGATCATGTCGTAGAGGTTGGCGACGCTGCGGTCGGCGTCGGCGATGATGGGGAAGTTGACGTCGGCGTTCTGTGTTTCGTTGATGTCCTTGACCCAGCCGAGGTGCGAGTTCAGGGGATCAACGCTCAGGGCGGCGACCTTGACATTGCGCTTGGCGAACTCGTGCATGAGATTGGCGCAGGCGCCCAGTTCGGTGGTGCAGACGGGAGTGTAATCGGCGGGGTGGGAGAAGAGGATGCCCCAGCCGTTGCCGAGCCAGCGGTGGAACTGGATCGTTCCCTGCGTGGTTTGCGCGGTGAAATCCGGGGCGGTGTCTCCGAGTCGCAATGCCATGAATCACCTCTATCCACTGTGGTGGCGCGATCGCGCTTCTGCGGAAGATTCTACGGCGTTGCGGTTGCGGCGTGAATCAGGCGGGATCGAATTCGCGTTCCTTCTCGATGACTTTGCGGACGGCGCGCTCCAGTTTACCGGCCGCGCCCGCGACGGCGTCGTACATGTCCGTTCCGATGTTCTCGACCGCGATGGGCTGGCGCGCGGCGAGGCGCGCCTCCATCACGCACCGTTTGTCCACGCCCGACTTGGGACCATTGTCATCGTGCAGGTGAACTTCCACGCGCGTGATCCGGTCCTTGAACAACCTGAGCGCCCTTTCGACTTCCTTTTCAACATGGGCGGTGATGGCCGACGTCGCCTGAAACTCTCCCGCATTCACCTGGATGATCATTGTGGTCCTTCCGGCATATCTGACGGCAAGTGGCGGAGTTCTTCGCCTGTGAACAACTCCGCCCGTTCCACGTTGATTGTAGAGAAGCGAGCGGCCGAGGAGCGGACGGGAATCGGCCCCAATCGGCTGTCAGGCCCGCCGGGGCAGGAATGAAAGCAACGCCGGCGGCCGCGTGTGCAGTCGCCGGCGTCGGCGGAGGGAGGAGAGGGAAGGTCGGAATCTCAGAATCGCGCGCCGACGAGGGGCAACTCGCGCCGATGCACGGTCAGAACCATGAGGCAGCACGCGGCGACGACCACGGCCATGCCGAAGAGCAGACCGCCGTCGTCCATGACCGCCAGTCCCAGTTTCCCGACGTGGCTGGCGATGGCGCCGAGCATCACCCCGACGCCCGCGGCCGCGCCGAGCCAGGCCGTGCGCGGGATGACCAACAGCACTGCCGTGACAAGTTCCGCCAGGCCCGCGGCCCAGCGGCCCCACGGCTCAACGCCGAGCGTCTCGAAGATGTACACGCTCTCCTGGGAACCCGAGAACTTGAAGAAAAGCGTCTGCGCCAGGATGATCGCCGCGACGATCCGGCAGATCCAACTGAGGATCCGAAGCGGCCCGATGGGAGTGCTCATGACTTCTTCGATGCTCCTCGCGCCCCTGCGTTACAACCGTGCCTCGCGAAGCAGGGTCAATGCCCCGGCCGGCCGGTGAAACACGTCGTTTCGTCCACGAAGCAGACTTGGTTGCCCCACGGGTCGGTCGCGTAGAAACTCCGCTCCCCCCAGGGGCGCACGGCGATTCGAACATCGAGTTGGCGGCAGGGCAGCGATCGCGCGCGCCGGTGGACCGCTTCAAGGTCATCGACGGCGAAGTAGATGTGGTCGGGATTCGGCGTTGCGTCCCAGTCGTCCCCGTCGCCGCGCGGGTCATAACAGGCGAGGATGGTCCCGCCGCAGTCGAAGTAATGCCGCCCGCCGGACACGCGTGTGCCGGGCGTTCCGAGCAGCGCCCCGTAGAATGCCGCTGCAGATTCGATGCCGGCGACGGGGAGAATGACGCGGAAGAGGCGGACCATGAAACCTCCCGCAGGCCGACTACTTCTCGAGCACCGTCCTGAGCGCGTCGAGCCGTTCGCCCCACGTCTTCTTGATCCTCTCGACGTCCCGGGCGGCGGCGAGTTTGCGGTGCTGGACGGCGACCTGCGACCTGCCCGGCCCCTTGGCATAGAAGTTCACATCGACATGCGTACGGCCGTCGGTCCAGGTGATTCGCATCGACTTGTCGGCCATGGCGGTGCGGATGGTGATGTCCTCATCGCCGAGCCAGCGTCGGCGCGTGCGCGGGTCGCTCCACGCCTTGTAGAGCGAGGCGAGGTCCGCGGCGATGGTCCTGCCGGCGGTCGCCGCAAAGCCGTCGGCCTTCTGATGCCGCTCGCGCAGCCCGGCCAGGCGCTCGTAGCCGACGGTGACCATCTGCGACCACCACTCGCCGACGGCGTACTTCTCCTGCACGTGTTCGGCGATCTTCCTGTGACTCATGGCGCGGCAGCCGTCGGCATCAAGAGCGGCGAGCCATTGTGCCCACGTGCGCCCCGTCTTCGCCGCAAGAGTCTCGTCGCCGATCTCGCGATTGACCGAGGCGGACGCGGACGCGACTGACCTCGCACTCGACTTCGACTTTGACCGTGCACTCGCCCTCGGCGCGGGCCTGGCCTTCGAGGTTGATCGGGACTTCGGCTTTGATTTCGTCGGCACAGGCGAGTCCTCCACAGTGCCTGTTCTGCTTAGCCGGCTGGAACGGGGGGAACGGCCGGCGCGTGGCCCCGGAACATGAAGTAGACGGCGCCGCACAGGCACAGCCCCGCCCAGAGGAAATCCAGCCTCACCGGCTGCTTCATGTAGAAGACCGCGAAGGGAATGAAGACCGTCAACGTGATTGCCTCCTGGAGAATCTTCAACTGGCCGAGGCTCAACTGCTCGTGGCCGATGCGGTTCGCCGGCACCTGCACCATGTATTCAAAGAACGCGATGCCCCAGCTGATGATCGCGGCGATGAACCACGGCTTGTGGTTCAGGTTCTTGAGGTGCGCGTACCACGCGAAAGTCATAAAGACGTTGGAGATGGTGAGCAGCAGTGTGGTCTTGAGGAGGATGGGCATGGGTGCGTTCCAAAGGGTTGATGATTCTATGTATCACCCCCCGCGTCCCAGGGCGCTGGGATGTTCTCGCAGCATGGCGATCGTGGCGTCGTGCCCGCCGAGGTAGTCCTGGCGGAACAGGACCTGGGGCGTCGTGCGCAGCGCCCATTCGATCCAGTCAAGTGTGTTGAAACGGCGGGCCGGCCCGGTGTCGCGGGCGAGCACAGCGGGTTCGGCGCGGTCGGAGAGGAAGTTGAAGATTACGCCACGAGCCGCCGCGGCCCATGCCTGCTCCACGACCTGCCGCGCCTGCTTCTCGGGCACGGTGTTGAGCGAGCCGGAGAAGCAGATCACGTCGGGCGAACCGAGGCTGAGCGAGGCAGGGTCGGCGACGAAGTCGCGGACATGAAACTCCGCTCGTGCCAGACCTCGCTGCCTGGCGCAGGCCACGATCTCCGGCACGCCGTCCAGGCCGACGTAACGCCGGTAGCGCACGTTGCACGCCTGGAGATGCTCGCACAGGTCGCCAAGCCCGCAGCCCGCGTCGAGGAGAGTCAGTCCTTCCAGATCGACCGTGGTCCGCAGGACCTCGAAGCGCGCCCTCTGATACGCGCGGCTGTTCCAGAGCGTTGCGTCGAATGTGGCGCCGAATTGACCGACGGCGCGGCGGTACGGTTCAAGATACTCATCGCTCACGAGCGATCGTAGGGGCTCGAAACTGCAGGCGGTCTCGCCCGCCGGCGTGACCTTCGGAAATCGAGAGGCGGCGCATCGACTCCCGACCGCGAGGGGTCAGGTCTCCACGCTCATCATGCGCCACGCCGCCAGGGGCAGGAGGATGAGAAGAGGAATAAAGAAGACGGACGCGGCGGGGGGAACAAGGGGTATGCCGATCGTCACACCCACCGCGCCGCCGATCTGCGCCGTCAGGCCCACCGCCGAACAGTTCACCGACTGCACCAGCAGGTTCCTCGGTTCACGGATCAGGAAGAACGGAAGCGTGATGAGCAATGCGAGGATGTTGATGAGGACCTGCGAGAAGCGGCCGAAGCGCATGCGGATCAGGTCCTCCACGCCGCGCGTGCTTTCGCGCTGCACGAGTTCGCCGATCTGCCGGAGGCTGAGCATCTGGCGGAACTCGAGGCGGCGGCGCATCAGCAGGCCCGTGGGATCGAGTTCGGAGGGCAGGTGGTCGATGGCTTCGGGTGGCGGGGCGGTGATGGTGTCTTCGCTCCCGAGGCGGACGGCCCTCCCGCCCTCAAGCGCCCAGCCGTCGCCTCGCCACTGAGCCGCGTCGGCGGTAATCAGGCGGGCCAGTTCATCGTCGTCGTTGTACTCCCAGATGAAGGGCCGCTCGAGCCGGCCTTCCGCGGGCGAGAACCACCGCGCCAGCAGGACGCGGCGAGGACCGTCGCCTGCCATGTTCACGCGGAAGCCCTCGACCGTCGCCCGGCCGATGTCGCCGTGATTGCGTAGAAGCAGGGGGGCAATGCGCGGCAGGAGGACCTCGCGGTTGAGCAGTTGCAGGAGGTTGAGGCCGATGGCGGCGAGAATCAGCGGCATGGCGATGCGATGCAGGCTCACGCCCGCCGCGAGCACCGCCGTCATCTCCCGGTGCCGGTGCATCTGCACGAGTGTGAACCCGACGGCCCCGATGCTGATGATCCCCAGGAGGAAGGAGTAGAACTGGAACATGCGCGGCCAGTAGAAGTCCACGATCATCCACGCCGTCGCGCCGGCCCGAGACGCGCGCCCCGACGCCGCGCCCAGCGCTTCGGCCGCCTCGATGAAGCGGTCGATGTTCAGGAACAGGTCGATCATGCACGTGAACATGAACAGGAGCGTGAACAGCAGCAGGAAGTTCATGAAGAACTGGCGGAGGATGTAGCGGTCGATGATCGTCATCAGTTGCGCTGCACCTTCCGGAGGAAGCCGAGCGAGAGCAGGGCCATGACCAGGTTGCCCGACCACATGACGGCCAGGCCGACGATCTCCGCCCCTCCGAACTGGTCCACGTCCTTGACGAGATCGGCCCCGCTGCTGATCACGACCAGTCCGAGGATCGCCGGCACGAACGACCAGAAGTAGACGGTCAGGGGCAGGGCGCTGCGCAGGGCGACGGCGAGGACGGCCCCGAGCATCATCATCACCAGGCAACTCACGCTCATCGCCGTCCGCTCGTGGATGCGCGCAATGATGTGTCGCTTAAGCCGGACGACCTCGACGGCGATGGCTTGTTTGAGCCGGTTGAGCGTCTCGTCCTGCCCGTAGGTCGAGGCGGTCTGCACCAGTTGACGCGCCGGCTGGTCGCGCAGGTGCCGCACGATGGGCGCGTCGAAGCGCATGTTGAGCACCATCTGCCGGTCGAAGACGCGCGAGCGCGCCGGCGCCGTATCCAGCGCGGTCTGCGTGACGTCAAAAAACTCCGCGTCGAGCGTCGGCTCCTCGGGCAGCAGCCGGATGCGCGGCCGAAGCCGCACGGTCTGCGATTCCAGCCGGACGGCGGGCTGGATGCCCTGCGTGATGATCATGGTCGCGGGCGCGTTCCCCGCGCCGGGGAGGACGGCCCAGGCGCCGCCCTCGCGTTCGCCCAGCCCCCCTCCTCGCAACTCCGCCTGCGACGCCACCAGTTCGTTGCGCCGGTCGGGCAGCGCGACGGTGAAGCGCACGCGGCCGGTCTCGCGCAACTGCTCGTCGATGAGGCGGAAGAGTTCGCGCTCGGTGAGCCAGCGTCTCAGTTCATCCACGCGGCGCTGGACGCGCGAGTAGGTCTCCGGGGCGCGATAGACGGCGTTGAGCCGCCCCACGTCCATGAACCGCGGCGAGTGTTCGATCTCATCCTCGACGACGAGGTCCGGCAGGGTCGCCTCGCCGATGCGCAGGTGCTTCTGCTGCCCGTCGGAATCCACCTGGATCATCCGGGCTCGCTCCATGACCGGCGTGATGATGGTCATGCTGCCGGTGTGCTTGAGGTAGATGATGCACTGGCGGCCGGTGTGGGTGGCGACGACTTCGCCCTTGAGCGTGTTGACGGCGAGGACGCGGTCGAGGAAGATGGCCGCGTCGGCGTCGCGCCCCTCTGGCACCGCAATGCGCTGCGCGTTGCGCGCGTAGAGCAGCAGCGTGTCGGTCTGCACCGGCTCGCCGCGGCTGATGCGCCCGACGACCACCTCGGCGACGCTGCGGCTGCTGGCCCGGGCCATCGCCTCCCAGAACCGCGGGCTCACGTAGTTGCTGATCATGGAAAGGGCAATGGTCAGGACCACGCCCAGCGTCGCCGGCGGCAGCAGGAGTTGCGGATAGGAGACTCCGCTCGCCGCGCACGCCGCGATCTCGTTATCGGAGGTCATCCGGTGGTAGACCATCGTGGCGCTGAACGCGGCCGAGAAGGGAAGCGCGAACTGGAGCATCGGCGGCATCGCCAGCAGGATGTACTTGAGCAGCGCCAGCGGCCCCAGCGTTCCATCACTGAGCGGCTTGATCGCCGCCCCGAAGGAGATGATCGTCACCAGGACCGCCGTCGAGATGGCAAGGATCTTCAGCAGGTCGCGGAGGATGTACCAGAACAGCAGCAGGGGCATGGGGCGCTCTTCACTCACGATAGCGAACGCCAAGCGCTCGTGCCAAGAGGTCCGATACGGATCCGCCGCAGCGAGACGCCGGCGATCGGGCGTTTCCGGACGCATTCCGCGCCAAGATGCGGGAGCCATGACGCTCATCCGAGTGCGGCATGCCGCTTCGCCCCGCCGGGACGGGTGATCTTCTTCAACGAGGGGCGGGTCAATTCGATATTCGACCCGGAGACACGCCAATGCTTCGGATCGACCGCAACAGACTTGGCCAGTGTGATCGGACCGGGCGGAGGGGCCGGCCCGGCTTCACGCTGCTCGAGGCATTGATCGCCGCGGTGATCATGTCGCTGACGATCACGGCCGTGGCGATGGCGCTGGGCGCGGGCCGTCAGCACGCGATGGAGGCGAGAGATCAACTGCAGGCGGGTCTGGCGGCCGAGGCGCTCATGGCCGAGATCCTCGCCGCCGACTATGCGGACCTGCCCGACTATCACGGCCACGACGAGGAGCCGGGTTCGCTGGTGACTTTTGACGACGAGCCTTATCCCCCGTCGTTCTACCGCATCGGCCGCCGCGCCGTGGTGGTCGAACGCACGATCGACATACCGGATCTGGGCGTGAAGATTCTCGGCCAGGACGTCGCCGTCGAATCCTACGACGCGGAAGGCCGCGTCATCGTCACGCTCGCACGCTTCGTTCCGGAGCCTGCGCAATGAGACGCTGCCCCATTCATCCCGAAGTGAAACCGGTTCGCCGGGGCCTGACGGTCCTCGAGTTCCTGCTCGCGATCATGATCACCGCCCTCATCGCCGTCACCATGGGGATGATGATCAGCGCCGTCGCGAAGGCAGTGGAGACCGACAAGCACGGCCGGGAGATGATCGTTCGAGGCCAGGCGCTCAGCGTACGCCTGGGCAGTTACATCACGCCGAGCCTGTGGGTGCTCGACGCATCGAGCAGGCCCGAGTCGGTGGTCATGTGGCTCGAAGATTCGCGCGTGAGCAACACTGTGCACCTCACCGAAGTGCGCTGGATCGAGCGCGATGCGAAGACCGATTCGGTCCTGGTTCATTACATCCAGTTTCCCGAGGGAATGACACAGATCGAGCGTGACACACTCGATGTCGAGGTGCCCGTCGCCGGCGCCGACTGGTGGGCCGCGCTGGAGACAATGGCCGCGCTGGGACACACCGCCACCACCAAGCTCTGCGACGGCGTCGCGGCGCTGGAAGTGTCGCACTCCGCCGCCACGCTCCAGGCCAGGAAGATCGTGACGTTCACCATGACGCTTGCGGAGAAGTTCGGCGGCGACACCTGCATCCTCGTCGCCAGCGTCCGCGAGCACAAGGAGCCTGCATCATGAACGACCGGCAGAATCGGACCAGCCTCCGTTCGACCGATGGCGTGCGCCGCGGGCGGCCTGCTGCGAGGCGTTCGCGGTCCCGCCGGGGCATGGCGATCCTCCTTGTGATCGTCGCGGTCGCCGCCGCGGCGGTCATCGGGTCGGCCTATGTCGCCAGCCGCCTCAATGCGCCGCAGGTCGTCCTCAACACGAATGCGGCCGCCCAGGCCCGCTATGTCGCCGATTCCGGCGCAGACCTCGCCACGGCCATCATGGAGTGTAAGACCATTGACTGGCGCAGTGTCCAGACGGGCGGCGTCCTCGTTGACGCCCTTCCCATCGGGTCCGGCAGCGTCACCATCCGAGTGAGCACCTATGACGGCGACACGCCCGACGGCGAGTGCGAGTACTCGCTCATCACCTCGTCCGGCTCAATCGGAACCATCAAGCAGGTCGTCTCAGCCCAGGCGTATACACCGCTTCCTACCCGCACGAAGGAAGAGGTTTCGGTGGACCTGCGCGAATTCGCCGTCTTCGGCGCCTCGAGCATCAACTGCATCGACGGCTGGATCCTCCGCTGGAACGCCAGTCCGATCGCACGCCTCGGTCTGCCCGTCAACATCGGGACCAACGCCACGGTCCTGGGCAGCATCCGTCTCGACAATCGGAACTCCGCTCCGGACGGCCGCGGTTTCGTGATGGCTTCCGCCGCACTCGGCGTCATTGCCGATGACACGCTGAACTACGTGCCCATCCCCCGCGTCAATTTCTCAATCAACGAGACGGTGCTTCTGCCCGCGCCTCCCACGCCTTCGCTGGGTGGACTGACCTGGTCGGCAGCGCGCAATCCGAACGTCACGGCCAACACGAGCATCGTCTCCACGGGCGACAAGCGCTACGGCAGCCTCACCATCGACGGGGCGAGGCTGGCGGTCGACCTGGGCGGCGTCAGCCGAACCATGGGAATCTCGGGCAATCTCTCCCTGAATAACGGTGCCATCCTGAGCATCCAGAATGGACACCTCGATCTCGTCGTGCAAGGCGCACTGAACATGTTCAACGCCAGCACGATCGAACTCGGCACCGGCGCCACGATGCGCATCTTCCTCGGCGGGACGATGTCCATCGAAGACTCGGTGATCGGCATGCCGTCGAGCGAAACCGCGACCAGCCGCGATGCGCGGCAGCCCATCCAGAACTACTACTCCCCGCAGGCCTGCACGATCTACCGCATCACGTCCATCAACAGCGTTGACCTCAACCTGCTCGACCTTGATGACGCCGCGTCCTGGGTGTGGAGCGATGCGGCTGCGAAGTCATGGATCATCGCCAACAAGGCCATCATCTGCGCACGCATCTACGGCCGGGTCGGGGCCGACATCTCGCTCAACTCCCGTGCCGCGGTCTACGGCAACGTCGTCGGCCGGTCCGTGATCATCGGCACCGAAGCCGCAGTCTACTACGACCATACCCTCGACCTCGGGATCGGCTACACGAACCCGGACAGCCGCCTCTACGCGGCTCCGATGGACCTGCGCGACGACATCCGCCTGCTGTTGACTGACCTGAACACCAGCACGCTTGACGCGATCCTGGCGCTTCTTTCCGGGGGCGGGGTAGTGACCCCCGTCGTCCCCGGCGAACCCACGCCGCGCGACAAGGCCCTCGTGAAGAACCGCTCACTGCGGCAATACGGCCTGCAGGTCTGGCGCGAGCGGAAGTGGGGCGGAGAGTATCTCGCCGAGGGGGGCGGAAACTGATGCGGCGCAGGCCAACTTTCCCCGCTCATGCGAAGGCGCGAACGGCATTCACCCTCCTTGAGATGCTCGTGACCATCATCCTCATCGCCATCGCCGCGGCGATGATGGTGCCGATGCTCGCCTCCAACGATGCGAGTTACGTCGCGGCCGGCGTCGGTCTCATGGTCGCGGACTTCGATTTCGCGCAATCTACAGCGATCAGTGATCCGTCCGACAACGTCGCCGTCCACTTCGACGCCGCCGCTGGCCGCTGGTGGATCACCAGGGAAGGCACGCCCGACACGACGCTCACGATGTCCAACGGCGAGCCCTATGACACGACGATGGGCCAGGGGCGGGCCGAGATGGCCTTCAATGTCGCCTTCACCCTCGACCACGTCTACGGAAACAAGATTGTCTACGAGGCCTTCGGACGTCTCGTACAGTCCAGCAGTCCCACCATCACGGTGACCAGCGGAGGCGCCAGCAGCCTGATCGTCATCGACGCCGAGACCGGATTCCTCACGGCTCAGTAGCAAGCCGAGCAAAAGATCGCGCGAGACCTGCGGTTGATCAAACGGCGTCGGCGCCCGGGACTGCCTGCGCATTCGCGCCGGCTCAGCGCAATCCGTACTCCTTGAGCAGGCGGTAAAGCGTCCGCTCGCCGATGCCGAGCATCCGGGCCGCCTGCTCACGGTTGCCTCCGGTCAGTTTGAGCGTTTCGCGGATGGCTCGCTTCTCGATTTCGGCGAGATCGATGCCGGCGAGCGAGGTCGAACCGCCTGCCGGCGATCCGGCATGATCGGCAATCTCCGCGGGGAGGTGCGCAAGGTCGAGTTCCCGCCCTTCCTCGGCGAAGACGCACATCAATTCGACGACGCGATTGAGCTGGCGAACGTTGCCGGGCCAGTCGTAGGCCATGAGTTTCCGTGCCGCCTCGTCGGAAAGTCCGCGCACCTTGCGCCCGAGGCGCTCGTTGAGCAGGCTGATCTGGTGCCGGGCCAGGAGGGGGATGTCCTCGCGCCGCTCGCGAAGGGGCGGCAAGTGAATCTCGGCGCCCTTTATGCGGAAGAACAGGTCCTGGCGGAACGTGCCTTCCTTCACCATCGCCGCCAGGTCGCGGTGCGTGGCGGAGATGAAGCGCACGTCCACCGTGCGCGGCTCGTTGGACCCGACGCGCACGACCTCGCCCGATTCGAGGACGCGCAGCAGTTTGCTCTGCATGCCCAGGGGCATGTCGCCGATCTCGTCGAGAAAGAGCGTCCCGCCGTTGGCGTACTCGAACACGCCCTCGGTGTTCTTCTCGGCGCCGGTGAACGCGCCCTTCACGTGGCCGAAGAGCTCGCTCTCAAGCAGCGACTCCGTGAACGCGGCGCAGTTGACCGGTTTGAAGCGCTGACGTGCACGGCGGGAGTTCTGGTGAATGACCCGCGCGAGCAGGTCCTTGCCCGTTCCCGTCTCACCCACCAGGAGCACGGGGATGTCCGTCGGGGCGATCTGGGCAGCGGTCCGCACCACGTGACGCATCACGGCGCTCGTGCCCACGATCCCCTCGAACGAATACTCGCGGCCGAGTTGCTCGCTCAGCGCCTCGACCTGGCCGCGAAGTTGGGAGGCCTCGGCGGCGCGGTTGACGAGGTTGCGGAAGACGTCGAGGTCGAGAGGCTTCTCGATGAAGTCGTACGCCCCTCCGCGGATCGCCTCCTTGGCCGTGGGAATGTCCCCGTGGGCAGTGACCATGATCGTCCGGGCGCCGGGCTGTCGGGTGCGGGCCTCTTCGAGGATCGTCATGCCGTCGGGCCGGCCCTGCATCATCAGGTCGGTGACGATGACGTCGAAGTGCCCCCCCTCAAGTTCAACCCTCGCTTCTTCGAGGGAGTGGCGCACGGTGCACACGTGCCCCGGCCGGCGCAGCGCATCGGCCATGATGTCGGCGTGGTCCGCCTCGTCATCCACGATGAGCACCTGTGCGGTCTGCGTCGATCCGATCCTGCCCATGCGGCCATTATACGATCGCTTCCGCATGGCGCTTTTCGCCCGGATCGATGCACCGGCGGAAACGGCGAACGGACGCCGACGGGCACTCGACAAGGCGCCCGGGGGGAAAAGCACCATGACCGCGCCGGTTGCGGCGCGGTCATGGTCAGTCATTGCTGAACTGTCTTCGGATTCTCGGGGTGGCTCAATAGCCGCGGTTGCCGCCTCGGCTGCCGCCACGGCCGCCGCCGCCGTATCCACCGCCGCCGCCGCCGCCCGCGCGCTGTTCGCGGGGACGTGCCTCGTTGACAGTGAGAGTGCGGCCGCCGATTTCCTTGCCGTTGAGAGCGGCGATCGCCGCCTGCGCCTCGCTGGGATCAGGCATCTCGACGAAGCCGAAGCCCCGCGAGCGCCCGGTCTCCCGGTCCATGACAGTGTTGGCGCGGTCCACCTTCCCGTGCTCACTGAAGAGCGCTTCGAGCTCCGAGTCGGTGGTCTTGAATGAGATGTTGCCTACGTAGATGTTCGTCACGATGCAGATTTCCAGCCCGGGAAGATTGTCATACAGTTACCTCTGCGGATACCCGGGCTCTCACCTGCTTCGGCGTCCGGCCCGTGGGGAAGGCCCCCAGCCCGGCCAGACTGACACAAGCAGAGTATAGCACCCCGGAATCCCCCGGCCAGAGGTGGCAATCAAATTTCCGCAATGCCCTTCCACCCGCCGGTGACCGGCTGTCTCGAGCCGTCCCGAGAACCCTGCCGTCCCAGGCGGACATCCTCACGCGTTGAAATACTTCGCCCCAGGGTGGTGCACCACGATCGCGCTGACCGACTGCTCCGGGTCGATCTGGAAGTTCTCCGTCAGGGTGCAGCCGATCCGCCCGGGCTGGAGGAGGCGAAACAGGATCGCCTGGTCCTCCATGTTCGGGCACGCGGGGTAGCCGAATGAATAGCGGCTGCCGCGGTAGTGCTGGCTGAAGAGGCGGCGGATCTGCGGATCATCCTCCCCGCCGATGCCCAGTTCCTGGCGCATCCGCTTATGCCACATTTCCGCCAGAGCCTCGGCCGTCTCGACGCCGATGCCATGGACGTAGAGGTATTCGGTGTATTCGTTGCTCTCGAAGAGGCGGCGGGCGACGGCGCTGACCTCCGGCCCCATCGTGCACACGAACAGGCCGAGCACGTCCTTCACCCTCTCGTCACGGGCGCGAAAGAAGTCGGAGATGCAAAGCCGCTTGCGCTCGCTCTGCCGCGGGAAGGAGAATCGCTCGATCTCGCGCTCGTGATCGACGGGATCGAAGATGATGAGGTCATCGCCGTCGGACTGCACGGGGTAGTAGCCGTAGACGACGCGCGGCGTGAGAACGCCCTTCTTGCGCATCTGCGCCTTGAGGCGCTCAAAGAGCGGCTCGACGGTATCGGTGATCGTGCGCTGATACTCCTCGGCGGAGAGCGAGCCGCGCTTGAAGCCCCATTGTCCGCGGAAGAGGGCCGTCGTGTTGATGTAGGGGTAGATCTCGTCGAGGTCGATCGACTGAACGACGCGCGTGCCGAAGAAGGGCGCGGCGGGGACGTCGGTTTTCTCGACCGCTACCGCGCGCGCCGCCGTCGCAACAGCGCCCGCCGTCCGCTCGCTGCCGCATGCCGCTTGCGGTTTCGCGATCGATTCGTGCCGCGCCAGTCTCGATTCGATCTCGGTGTTGAGGTCGGCCGCGCGTCCTGAAGTGAGCGCCTCCATGATGCGCAGGCCTTCGAAGGCATCCTGGCCGTAGTAGAGCGGTCCGCGGTAGAGTCCGCGCAGGCGTCCCTCGGCGTACTTGCGAGTCAGGGCCGCCCCGCCGAGCAGGACCGGCGCCTCGATGCCCATCTCGTTCAACTCGGCGAGATTCTCCTCCATCACGCCCACCGACTTGACGAGCAGCCCGCTCATTCCGATCGCCAGCGCGCCCGTCTCGCGGAATGCCTGCACGATCGAGGCGATGGGCTGCTTGATGCCGAGGTTGTGGACCGTGTAGCCGTTGTTTGTGAGGATGATGTCCACGAGGTTCTTGCCGATGTCGTGAACGTCGCCCTTAACGGTGGCAAGGACAATCGAGCCGCGCGTGCTGCCCGCGACCCTGTCCATGTGCGGCTCAAGATAGGCCACGGCCATCTTCATCACCTCGGCGCTCTGGAGCACGAATGGCAACTGCATCTGCCCGCTGCCGAAAAGTTCGCCGACCGTCTTCATCCCGCCGAGGAGATGATCGTTGATGATCTCCAGGGGCGAGTACCGTTCGAGCGCTTCATCAAGGCGGGCGGTGAGGCCCTGCTTCTCGCCGTCCACGATGTGCGCGGCCAGCAACTCTTCGAGCGTGAGCGTGCGCTCATCGATGGCCTGCGCGGCGGCGTCTTCGCCCTTGAAAAGTTCGATGAAGCGCTGGAGGGGGTCAAAGGCCTCGTCGCTGACGCCCTCGGGCAGACCGGTTCCGCCGCGCGATTCGTGCCGGCGGTCGTAGATGAGATCGAGCGCAGCGCACCACTGTTCATCGCTGATGCGGTTTCGCGGCAGGATCTTGGAGGCATGGACGATGGCGCTGGTCATTCCCGCTTCGAGCAGTTCGTGCAGGAGGCACGAGTTGAGCACGACGCGGGCGGCGGGCCGCAGGCCGAAACTCGCGTTGGAGAGGCCGCAGGTGATCTGGCACTGCGGAAACGCCTTGCTGATGCGCCGCGTGCCCTCGATGAGTTCGAGGCTGGAGCGCCGGTCGCTGTCCATGCCCGTCGAGATGGGCAGCACGAGGGGATCGAAGAAGATGTCGGCCGGCGACAGGCCGTGCACCTGCGTGGCGCGCACCAAGGCACGCTCGGAGATGGCGTACTTGCGGTCGGCGGTGCGGGCCATCGCGGCCTCTTTGTCCTCATCGATCGTGCCGATGACCAGGGCCGAGCCGTAGCGTTTCGCCAGGGCGCAGATGGCGTCGAACTTGTCCTGCCCATCCTCAAAGTTGGCGGAGTTGATGATGCACTTGCCCCCGGCGTGCATGAGGCCCGCCTCGATCGTCGCGATCTGCGTCGAGTCGATCATCAGCGGGCAATCGACCTGCCGCACCACGCGCGAGACGATCTCGGCCATGTCGCGGGCGTTGTCGCGGCCGGCGTAGTCCACGTTCACATCGAGAACGCTCGCCCCTTCGCGCTTCTGCTCGCGCGCCAGAGAGACGATCTCATCCCAGTTCTCCTCTTCGAGCAGGCGTTTGAACTTGCGCGACCCGGAGGCGTTCATCCGCTCGCCGATGATGAGGAAGGAGTTCTCCTGCCGGCACTCGACGGGGCTGTAAAGCGAGGTGATGCACGCGCCTCCATTGCGCTCCACGCCCACGATGAGCGAGTCTTCGAGCGAATCGTGGGGTGCAGTCGATTCTCCCGCGCGCCTCCGCGGCGGGCGCCCTCCGATCGCTTCCGCGACCAGGCGGATGTGCTCCGGCCCCGTGCCGCAGCACCCTCCGACGATGTTGACGCCGTACTCATCGACGAACTTCACGAGCGACTCGCGCAGCGCCGGCGGCGTCAGCGGGAAGGTCGTCTTGCCCTCGACCATGATCGGCAGCCCCGCGTTGGGCATCACCGAGATCAGGCGGTCCCAGAGCGTCGAGAGCACCTTGAGGTGTTCGGCCATTTCCACCGGCCCCGTGGCGCAGTTCAGACCGAGGCTCGCGATGGGATATGGCTTGACCGCGTGCACGGCTGCGGCGATCTCCGTGCCCAGGAGCATCGTGCCGGTGGTCTCGATCGTGACGCTGACCATGATGGGCACGTCGCCCGGCCCCTTGCCGCGTTCATCGAGAGCCTTGAGGCAGGCGTTGATGGCGCACTTGACCTGGAGGAGATCCTGGCAGGTCTCGATGAGCAGGGCGTCCACGCCGCCGTCGAGCAGGCCGCGCACCTGCTCAGCATAACTCTCGAGCATGCGCGGCCAGGTGATCTGGTTGAGGGAGATGAGTTTGGTGCCCGGGCCGATCGAGCCGACGACGAATCGCGGCTTGTCCTTGCCGTGGTGCTTCGCGCAGGCCGCGCGGGCGATCTCCGCCGCTTCACGATTGAGCGCACGTGTCCAGCCGACGAGTTCATCGTCGAACTCGGCAAAGACGTGGCGGCTGGCGCCGAAGGTGTTCGTCTCGACGGCATCAGCCCCGACGGCAAGGAAGGACTCGTGGATACCCTGCACGATGTCGGGCCGGCTGCGCACGAGAATGTCCACGCAGTTCTCACGGCCGAGGTAGTCGCGCTCGGGGTCGAGGGCCATGCTCTGGATCGTGGCGCCCATCGAGCCGTCGAAGATGAGAATGCGGCGCCGGGCTTCCAGGAGCAGACGGTTCATCGGCGGGGACTCCGGGGCAGGCCGGTACGACAGGACAATCGCGCTGCGGGCCGGCCGGCTGCCGAGGGGAGGATAGGGCGCGCCCGGAATCGATTCAACCGTTCATCCGGATGAATGGATGAATACGCGGCCTCCCCCGCCCGGACCCGCGGTACGAGCCAGGGCCGGAACGGCCGACGCCCGTGCGCTGGGCACGGGCGTCGGGTCATTCGCGTACTCGTTGGCCGGGCGGTCGTGATCACTTGATCTCGACGGTGGCCCCGGCTTCGGTGAGGGCGGCCTTGAGCGCGTCGGCCTCGTCCCGGCTGACCTTGGTCTTGACGGGCTTGGGCGCGGCGTCGACGAGGTCCTTGGCTTCCTTGAGGCCCAGTCCCGTCGCCTCGCGCACGGCCTTGATGACCTGGATCTTCTTGTCGCCTGCGGCGGTGATGATGACGTCGAACTCGGTCTGCTCGGCCTCTTCAACCGCCGCGCCGCCTCCGCCGCCGCCGGCCGCCATCACGACCGCGCCGCCCGCGGCCGGCTCGATCCCGTAGGTCTCCTTCATGTAGTCCTTCAGATCGACCGCCTGCTTGAGGGTCAGGGCGGCCAGTTTGTCGCCCAGGTCTGCGATCGCCTTGTCAAAGGTCCTGGTTCCTTCAGTCACGCTGCACACTCCGATCACTTTCACACAGACACGGCGTTCAAGAGGTGATCGACCATCGATCATTTAACCCGCGAGGGCCCGTCGAACGCTCGGGTTGTTCGCTTGTCCGCGGCGCGAAGCGCCGGCCTGTTTCATCCGGCCCTTGCGATCGTCTCGCCCTTCTCAAGTTTCTCCTCGATGGTTTTGAGGATGGAGGCGACGGCGCTTCCTGGGCCGACCACGGCGCCAACGAGCGCGGCGCCCGGGCTGAGGACCAGTTGCACCGCCTGGCCGAGGGCCTCGGTGCGAGTCGGATACTTGCTCAGCGCCTCGACGCCGGCCTTGCCCTTGAACACTTCACCGTCGAGGATCGCCCCCTTGAGTTCAAGTTTGCGCAGTTGGCGCGCAAAGTCGATGACCTCGCGGGCGACGTCGATGACCGTCTCTCCGCCGTAGACGACGGCGCTGGGTCCGGTGAGAATCGAGTCAAGCGGGCTGAGGGCTGTGCCGTCGAACGCCTTGGCCGCCAGCGCGTTGCGCACGACGGTGACGCGGATTCCCTTCTTGCGAAGTCCCCGTCGAAGTTCGATGTTCTGGTCCGCCTTCAGTTCGCGGATGTCCACGAGCAGGGCGTCCGTCACGCCGTCGAAACGCTTGCGGTATTCGTTGATGATGAGGTCTTTGACCACTTTGCTCATGATCGACTCGATTCGAGTGAGGCGCTAGGCACTTGGCACTAGGCGCCAGGTTTCCTGCTCGACGCCCACGATGAGGCTCCGCGAATCGTGGGGTGAACCCAAATGCTGCGATTTCGTCATACCGCGACGCGGACGCCCGGCGTCATAGTTCCGCTGATGGTCACCTTCTTGACGAACTGGCCCTTGGTGGACGCGGGCTTGGACTTGAGAATGGTCTGGATGAAGAAGTCAATGTTGTCGCAGAGATGGTCTTCGGGGAAACTCATGCGTCCGACGGCGGCCTGGACGTTGCCGCCCTTGTCGTTGCGGTATTCGACCTTGCCGGCGGAGTACTCGCGAACGGCGCGGGCGATGTCGGTGGTGACGGTGCCTGCCTTGGGCGTGGGCATCAGCCCGCGCGGACCAAGTTGCCGGCCGAGTCGGCTGACGATCTTCATCATGTCCGGCGAGGCGACGGCGACGTCGAAGTCCATCCACCCGTCCGCGACCTTCTTGACGAGGTCATCGGCGCCCGCTTCGAGGGCGCCCGCGGCCTTGGCCGCAGCCGCGTCATCGCTGCCGCAGAAGGCGATGACCCGCTTGCTCTTGCCCACGCCGTGAGGCAGCGCGATGGCGCCGCGGAGCAACTGGTCGGCCTGGGTCGTATCGATTCCCAGTGTGAAGCAGATCTCGACCGTCTGGTCGAACTTCGGGGCCTTGAACTTCTTGAGCGCTGCCACGGCCTCTTTCAGGGGCAGGGGCTGCTTGGGGGCCAACTCGAGGTTGGCGCGGGTTCGCTTGCTCAGCCTGGCCATGTGCCTCAGCCCTCCACCTTCACGCCCATCGAGCGGGCGGTGCCCATGATGATGCGCGTTGCGGCCGCGAGGTCTGCGGCCGTCAGGTCCGCCATCTTCTCGCGCGCGATCTCCTCGGCCTGGGCGCGGGTGATCGTCCCCACGGTCTCCTTGCCGACGAGTCCGCTGCCCTTCTCGACGCCCGCCCTTTCCTTGATCAGGACCGACGCCGGCGAGGACTTGATCTCGAGTTCGAAACTGCGGTCGTCGAAGAGAGTGACGATGCAGCCGACGACCTTCCCGTTGAACTTGCGGGTGGCTTCGTTGAACTTCTGGATGAACTGGCCGGGATTGATGCCCTTGGCGCCCAAGGCGGGGCCGAGCGGAGGAGCGGGCGTGGCCTGCCCTCCCGGCGCGAGAATCTTAAATTGCGAGTTGATCTTCTTGGCCATTGAAGGGGACCTCCCACGGATGCGGCCCGGCTCGTCGCCGGGGTGGGTCCGCCGCCCGGCCTGGGCAGGCGAACGCACTGTGGTGCAAGCGGTTCAAATTGACAAAGAGCATGATAGGCCGCCCGCAGGCCGGCAGACAAGGGGCCGCCGTCGAGGGCGTCGCTTACGATCTTGCCTGGGCGAAACAAACGGGACAGGTACATTTTATGTCTTTGATTACCAAGCAGTTACGCAACGTTTTTCAGCAGAAATAAATGTACCTGTCCCGTTTGTTTCGAACGCGATGACGTTGCCGCACTTCGCATGCGTTCGAGCCTGATGCTTCCAGCCGGCCGGCTTTCCGGTCCGCGCCGCGAAGGCTGAAGCGAAGCGTTCAGGAGACGCCGACGGCCTGGGCGTCGCGGTCGGTGAGCCAACCGCCGTCACGGCGCTGCCTGACGGTTCCATCGCGCTTCCAACTGCGCTCGCAGCGCGGCTCATCGGCGAGCGAGAGGACGCGCGCCTGACCGGCGGCGACGAATTTCACGCGGCTCACGCCGAGCAGGTCGGCAAACTCGGCTTCAAAGGTGCTCCGGTTCTGCGCGGCGAAGCGATCTGAAAAGGCGGCCAGCGAGCCGTCGGCGTCCTCGACGTGCACCTCGGCGTCGAGGGGATTGTCCACCACTCCCGCCGCGCGCGCCTGCTCGAGCGTGAGGAGCGCAGCGCCGCGGCCGGCCATGACCTGCGGCCAGGCGGCGTCGGCTTGCACTCCGCTTACGGGAAGATACGTCTCGAACTGCACGCACCGAGAGGCGTCGTCGCTGCCGCACTTCCACAGAGAGCGGTAGGCCTCGTCGGCAGTGTGCGGGAGGATCGGCGCCAGAAGGCGGCACAGGCCGTCGCAGATCGTGTGCATCGCACGCTGCGTGGCGCGGCGGCGCGGGCTGTCGGGCCGGTCGCAATAGAGCCGGTCCTTCGTCGCCGCGAGGTACACCGCGCTGAGCGTCTCGTTGCAGAAGTCGTAGAGCACGTTGTGCGCCGCACGGAAGTCGTACCGGGCGTACGCCTCGCATACGCGCCGGCTCACGCGGTCGAACTCGCTCAGCGCCCAGGCGTCGAGGCTCGTCGGCGCGGGCGCCTCGGGGGCGGCGGCCGGGTCGTAGTCGTCGAGATTGCTCAGGAGGAAGCGCAGCGTGTTGCGCACCTTGCGATAGGATTCGCCCGCGACGTCAAAGAGTGAGTAGTCCACCTTGATGTCGCCCTCGAAGTTAAGGGATGCGACCCACCAGCGGCAGACGTCGGCGCCGTACTTCTTGAGCAGGTCTTCGACCTCGATGGTGTTGCCGAGACTCTTGCTCATCTTCTTGCCGTCCTTGTCGACGGTGAAGCCGTGCGTGAGCAGGGCTTTGAAGGGCGCGCGGCCGGTGGCGCCGAGCGCGGTGAGCAGCGAGACCTGGAACCAGCCGCGATGCTGGTCGGAACCTTCGAGGTAGAGTTCGACGGGTTTGCCGGCGCGCAGGTCGGCCTGGCCGCGCTGCTCCATCACCGCGTGCCACGAGCAGCCGGACTCGAACCAGACGTCGAAGATGTCGCTGGATTTGCGCAGACCCCGGGTCGGGAGACCCGGGGCTTTGGCCCACTGCGGCGCGTCGGGATCGCTCACCGGGTCGTAGCCTTCGAGCAATTGCGCTGGTGTCATCCTGAACCACGCGTCGGAGCCTTTCGTGCGAACCTTCTGCGCGATGCACAGCACAGTGCGCTTGGTGAGCAGATACTCCCCCTGTTCATTGAAGAACGCAGGGATCGGCAGCCCCCAGGCTCGCTGGCGGCTCAGACACCAGTCGGGGCGCGATTCGAGCATGCCGCGCATGCGGTTGCGGCCCCATTCGGGGTAAAAGCGCACCTCGGGGTGATAGTGCCGGATTGCAGCAAACCGCGCGAACTGTCGATTCCAGTGATCGATTGTCTCCAGTGACGGCACGCGAGGAGGAAGGCCTGCTTCCTCCGCCTCCATCGCTTCTCGCCAAGCCTCCAAGTCTGCCTCTTTGGCTTCCGTCACTCGCTGATGCTGCGCTTCGGTCTGCGGGTTTTCCCAGTCGAAGCCAACGACACTCAACGCACGGTCACAGAGACTGAGTTCAGCCATCTCATCTGGATCCCCCGAACATTGGAAGTGTCGTTGGACGTCAATGAACCACTGTTCCGTCGCGCGGAAGATGACCGGCGTCTTGCCGCGCCAGTCGTGCGGATAGGAGTGCGTGAACTTGTGCGAGAAGTGCATGGCGCCGCTCTCGGTCAGGCGCTTGGCGATCGCTTCGTTGGCCTTCCAGATGTCCATGCCGCGCAGCCAGTCGGGGACGGTATCGTCGTAGGTTCCGTCGGCACGCACGGGGCAGTAGATCGGCAGGCCGTTGGCGTGTCCGGTCTGGAAGTCCTCAGCGCCGTGTCCGGGCGCGGTGTGGACGAGGCCCGTGCCGTCTTCGAGCGTGACGTAGTCGGCCGACACGACCGGCGAGGTCCGCTCGCAGAAGGGATGGCGGTAGGTGAGTCCCTGGAGGTCCGCGCCC
>CAADHA010000204.1 GCA_900696685.1 uncultured Planctomycetota bacterium | reverse complement strand
GGATGCGCTCGTATCCCGTCTGACAAACGCTGATTGAAGGGCGCTGCACGTGTCGCGTGGCAGGAAGAGCGTACCCACCTTGCGGTCGGGATCAATCTCGATCTTCGGGATGAACGCGTGGACAGCCGAGCGTGCCTCGATCATCGGCGTGCCGGGCTTTAGAGCCCGCGCGAGGTCGGCGACTCGCTCGCGTGCCCAGGCCCGCAGACGGTCGGGGTCGATCGACTTTGGAGACGATGGCTTGTTGGCCACGTCGGCCTCTAGCGTCTCGCGGCGGCGCTTCAGATCCACCAGCGCGGCCCGCAGTTCGCCAACATCGGCGAGGTCGCTGTCGGAAAGCAGAGCGACCGTCGTCTTGATCCGCTTGTTCAGGTCGGCCAGTTCCCTGCTGCGGTCCGGCTGCGCCTTCGCGTCCGCACCGCGTCCGCACGCTGCCTTCACGAACTGCTCGATGGCCCGCTCGACCCCGGCCTTGTCGGCCAGGAAGGTGGTCCGCAGTTGTTCCAGCACCCAGCGGTCAAGCGCCGCGGCCTGGATGTGCGTCGCCTTGCAGACGCCGATCCCCTGCGCCCGGTACCCGCCGTCGGCGTAGTACCGGATCTCCCCCGCGCTGTTCTTGAGCACGCAGCCCCAGAAGTTGTGGCCGCAGTGCTTGCACCGCACGAGCCCGGACAGCAAGTACCGCTGCGTCGGGCGAGCCAGGCCACCGGCGTTGCGGCGCTTGGCCATCTGCTCGTGCGCCTTCCAGAACAGGTCCGGCGGCACGATCGCCTCATGAACATCCTCGATGACGATCCAGCGGTCCTTGGGGTTGCGCGTCGTCTTCGCCACCTTCTTCGGGATGGCCGACCCGTCAGACGCCACCTCGTGGATCTTGCCGAACGTGCGGCGGTTCCACGCCAGCGCCCCGCGATAGCACGGGTTCTGCAGGATGGACTTCACTGCCATCTGGTTCCAGCGGGCGTGCATCGGGCCTTCGATGCCCTTGGCGTTGAGCGCGATGAGGATCGACCGGAACCCCAGCCCTTTGGCGCACATATCGAAGATGTCGCGCACGACGGCGACGTGCTTCGGGTCGCCGGGGACGAGCCGCACGATGTCCGACTTCATCTTTTTGGGGAGTTTCTCCTTCGGGTCGATGAAGCGCAGGTGCCGACCGTCGGGGCCGAACTCCTGGCGACGGCCATCGGGGAGGGTGCGGACGGTCTTGAGCACCTGCCCGTTGGCGGACACGTACTGGCGGTCGTAGCCGTAGGGGGAGCGCCCGCCCATCGCACTGTGCTTCACGGTCACCGTCGAGTGCTGGCCGCGAATGCTGTCGCGCGAGAGTTTCACCGAGTACTGGCGGGCCTGCCACGACTTCACGCCTTGGAGCAGTTCACCTTCGTCGCCTTCGGGGATGCCCTCGGCGGTGAAGTGCGTCTCGACGCCCGCCAGACGGAGGCGATGGATGTAGTAGCCGGTCTCGTTGGTGCCGCCGCGAGAGAACCGGGACATGTCGTAGCAGAGCACCGCATCGAAGTCGCGACCGTTCTCGGCCTCATGGATGAGGCGGGTGAACTGGTCGCGACCCCGGGCGCTGGTGCCGCTGATGGCGTCGTCCACGAACCACCGCAGGATGCGGTATCCGTGATCGCGAGCCCAGCGCTCGACCGCCGCCTTCTGGTCGGGAAGCGACCGTTCCTGCAGATCGGTCGAGCGCCGGGCATAGCCAACCGCAAAGCGGATGTCGTTGGCGATCATGCCACCTCCGTTGCGGCGAACAGGCCGCGCTCGACCTTGCAGAAGCGGGCCGCCTTCCCCTTGGCCGCGATCTCGCGGATGATGGCGGCATAGAGCGTGGCCTCGGGCGTCTTGCCCTTGGGGCTCGACCACAGGCCCTTGGCGCTGGCGGCTTCGATCATGTCTTTCGCCCGCATCGGCTTGCCCGCGTCGGCCAGCACCTTCGCGGCGGCGCTGATGGCGCTGAGGCGTTTCTCGGCGGCGGGCTTGGCGGCGGCGTTCTTGCTGTTGGCCAGCGCTCGCTTGGTGCGGGCAGCGCCCTCGGCGCGGGCGGCGCTCTTGGACATCTTGCGGGTCGTGTTCTTCTTGGCCATTTTCAGGTCTCCAAATCGCGGGGCGGCGGAATTGCCGCTCGGCGGACACAGGAGGGCGTCATGGGTGGCGAAGTTCAAGTCGAATCGGGCACATTCCGGCGATGTGGGCCATGTGGGGGCAGCCCGCGCCCGGACAGGCGAAACAAACTCTGTTTCCCCTTGTGGCTGTTCCCGCGAGCCAAACGGAAGCGCCCGTTTCGTCCGAGGACCCGCTCGGGGGGGGAGGGGGGTCGAGTTCCCCCCCAAACCCCCCGGGTGCGTATGCCCCCCCGGGGGGGCATACGCGCGCACGTGTTTGCGCGCAACCCCCCTCCCCCCCCTCACGGGCCACCCTCGGTTCTATCCGCCACGACGAACCGGACGCGATCGGACGGGCCAGGCTGGACGCGCTGAACAAGCCCCCGGGCCTCGGCGAGTTTGAGCATGCTGCTCGCCTTGGCGTGTGACAGGTCCTTGGCGGCGGCCATGAGGATCTCGTCGCGTAGCGCCGGGCCGCCGGACATGAACGCGCCGACAAAACGCTCCGGGGTCCAGTCCTCGGGCGGCGATGAGCGGTCGGCTCGCTGCCGTCGGCGAGGGGTCTCGACCTTGAGCCGCTTGGGGTCGAGGTCGTCGGCCACGTCCCACACGGGGAACGCCCAGCGCAGGCACGCCGACTCCTGCGGCGGCCATGACCGCACGGCCGCATCGAGCACGACCACGTCCGGCTCTTCGTGCGGCCGCAGGACGAGGTGGGCATCGGTCGCGCGGCTTTGGCTGCCAGCGCCCGCGCCGACATCGGTGACCGACTTGCCGGACTGGTTGCCCTTGCTGCTGTGGTGGATCAGCACGAACGCGCAGGCCAGGTCGGCGGCGTACCGGTCGATGTGGTTGTAGAGCGACGCCATGTCGGCGTTGGCGTTCTCGTCCATGCCCGCGGGCAGGAAGCGGTAGAAGGCGTCGAGCACGATGAGGCGGAATCGCCCCGGCTCGATGGCGCGGAAGTACGGGCCAAGTGAGACGATGTCCTGCAGCCCGCCGCGCAGGTTCCGGATGAAGACGCGGTCGGCGAACTCGTCGGTGCCGAGGCCGCGGGCCTTGGCGACCTTCGGGATGCGATTGGCCGACGTCTCGCCATGCAGCTCGTTGTCGATGATCAGCACATCGCCGGCGACCGTCGGGAAGCGGCCGAGCCAAGGGCGACCGGTGGCGACCGCTATCGCCAGGTCGAGCACGAGCCACGACTTGCCGGTCTTGGGCGATGCGATCAGGTTCATCGTCTCGCCCTCGCGGAGCAGGCCGTCGATCACGGGCGGACGCAGCGCCGGGCATGCAGCCATGAGCTGGCGAACACTGATGAACTGCGGAGTCGGGGGCTCGGTGGTGAAGGAGCGGGGAGAGGCAGCCTCGTCACTTGCACATTGTGCAAGTGAGGCTCGCGTGCGTGTCACCGCATGCGGCGCAGCCAGCCGCAGGGCCGCTTCCGTCTCATCCAGCACCGGCGGGACTGCGACGACCTCGGGCTTGGCGGGCTGCGTCGCCCAGGCCTGTACCTCCGCGAGCCATGCTGGGAGCAGCGATCTGACGATCTGATCGCTGGGCACGCCGCGATCAGACAACCGCGACCAAGCGTCGTTGGATGTGGCGAGCGCCTGGTGGCGGCCGCGGGCGCGTGCGGCGGTGATGGCGTGTGCCAACCGATAAGCCGTCTGTTCACCGATGAGCTCGGATCGTTGCCCAGGATCGGTCACACCGAAGTAGTCGGCCGAAGGGACGGAGACACGCGCGGCGTCGTTGGCGTCGCACCTGGCCCGCCATGCGGCTTCGACCGCCCGATCATCGGGCTCCCCCCACTCGGCGACCTCACTGGCGGCCTCAAGGAACGCTGTCCTGTATGCCTCCTCCACGTCGATGGGATCGCTGCCGTCGTATCGGCTCGGCGACGGACCATCGTCATACCAGCGGGCGTACCGCTGGCCCGCAGCGACGACGATGCCGAACTCTGTGCAGTGCTGCGCTGTCACTCCGGTTCGCCTTCCTGTTGCTCACGCTCCCACTCGGCTAGCAACCACGCACCGATGTGGTCGATCACCTCATTCCAACGCGCGGCGGCATCGGGGACCTCGATGAACTCGATCCCGAATGCGATGTCCCCGATCCTGATCTGGGACGGCGGGATGTCCTGCTGCTCGACCATGAGCGCACCCATCGCGCCGCCGCGATCGGCGCGGCGTGCGTCATTCGTGATCCGTGTGTGAGAAAGGCCGGGGGCAGCCCGCAACCGCCCCGGCCGCACCAGCGCCGACCGTTTACGCCTCGCCCTTGCTCCGCACCGCCGCCCGCGGGTCGCACAGGGCCGCGCCGAAGTCGAAGTAGACGCGCCACGACACCGCCAACTTGTTCACCGCCTGGTCGAGCCCGAAGAACTCGACGGTCGGCGTCTGCTGGCCGTTGAGGAACCCGACGATGATCGGGCTCGCCGCCGGGGCCGCGAACAGGTACCAGTGCTTCGTCGAGGCCTTGGTGCCGTACTTCTTGGTGTTGCTCAGGCGCGGCTCAACCTCGAGGCCCACCGCGTTGCGCAGGCTGTTGCCGGTCGGCAGGTTCGTCTGGGCCGCGATGTACTCGCTCTCGAGCACGGCGCGGGCCACCGTCTGGAGTTCCGGCGGCACGACCAACCGGGTCGGCCGCAGGTCCAGGTCGTTGCCTTCGGCGTCCCGCTGCGTGAGCATCGCGGTGATGGCCTTGGTCAGGCCGTCGGTGCTCAGGTTCGTGTCGACCCCGGTGATGTAGTTGCCGTTGCCCGCGGAGAAGAACGCGCCGGCGTTCGACATCAGGGTGTCGTACACCAAGTCACTGAGCTTCCGCATCGCCGCCTGGCCCATCGCGCGGGCGACCGAATCGAACAGCGACAGGTCGTCGTTGATCAGGTCGCGGCGGTCGATGCTGAACATCTTGCCGTAGGTGTCCACCTTGTACTGGGTCGTGGCCTCGTCGGCCCCGCCATGCTTGAACTCGCCGCCGGGCGGGATCTGCTGTAGCGAGCCGGTGAACGACGGGCGGATCGCCGTGGCCGTCTTGAAGTCCGGCACGCTCCGCACGCCCGCGAAGGACCGCCAGGTGGCCGGGCTCTCCTGATAGCCGTCGAGCAGGACCTTGTTGACCGCGGCCCCCAGCGCCTCGGTCAGCGTGTGCGTCGTCAGCGACGCCCGCACCATGCCCTCGCGGTCGGCCGGGGCGTCGATCCCCTCGTGCTGCAGCGCAGCGCGGCAGAGGTCCAGCGTGTGGGCCACGCGGAGGTCGTCCGCCGCCTCCATGCACGCCGGGCCCAGGGCCTTCTCGGCAAGCGCGGCGAAGCCCGCACGCTTGAGGATCGCCGCCTCGATCACCCGGGAACGCGGGATGTGGCCCGAGCCGCCGCCGGTGATGACGCCGGAGAACACGGGGCGCGAGGCCCGCAGGACCTCAAGCACGCCCGCGCGGAGTTCGCTGACGGTCATGTCGCCCGCGACGGCCTTGGCCTTCATGTCGTCCACCCGCTTCTGGTGCACGCCCCAGTCCCGCTCGCCCCCACCCGCGAAGATGGGGCGGCAGGTCAGTTCGATCTCCTTCAGCCGGTCGCGCTCGTCGGCGCGGATCTGATCCTCGTGTGCGATGTCCGCCATATTCGTCCGTCCTTGACGTGAAGCCGCGATGGCCACCGACGTCTCCGCGTCGGCCCCCAGCGGCGTGATGCTGACTTCCCGCAGCCGCCCCTTGCGCACAAGCGTGAACCCGCCCGGCGACGACAGCGACCGCCCGTTGATCTCAACCGACTGATTGGGCTTTACCCGCTCGTGCTCGGTGGGCGCGACGCCGACCGACGCCTGGAACTGGAAGCCGCCCTTGGCCATCTCGACGACGTGCCGCGCGGGCTCGCCAGCACCGCTGACGACGCCCGCGACCATCAGCCGTCCGTTGGCGACGGCGGGTTCGCCGTGGCCGACGACGCTGCCGACGGTGGCGTTGTGGTCGGCCAGCAGGGGCACCTGGCCGGCCGCTTCCAACCCCGCCAGGTCGATCGCGATGTCGCCCCAGCCGGGCACGCGCATGATGCGGCCCGTGTAGGCGACGACGCTGATCTTGGGGCGGGCGTCCTTGCCTGCGGCCTCGATCTCGACCTCGGCGGCCGTGAGCAGCAGGTCATCCTTGACCGCGTTTCCGTTCATGAAACTCTCCTTCAGAGACCACCTTGAACCCCTTGGCCAGCAGTTTCGGGATCAGCACGTCGAGCCGCGTACGAATCGCACTCTCGCTTCGACCCAGGCGGCGTGCAGCCTCGCTGACGTTTCCACCGCTCTCCATGATGACCCGGCAGGTTTCACGGCTTGTCTCGTTGTCAATGAAGTCCAGCACGTCCTCCATCGTCCAGAACGACTGCGACAGGCCGACCGTGCGGTTGCGGGCGATCTCCGTCCCTGAGGGCTCCGGGTAGACACCGTCGGTGGCCTTCTGCTTGGCGTCCGAAGGTGGACGCAGCGGCTGAAACTTGCGGACGGTTTTCCTTTCGCGGACGGCGAACTTCATGACCGCCCGCTGGATAACCGTGTAGACCAGCGACTTCGGCTTCGCGCCCCGCGCTGGATCCCAGACGGGCGGCTTGGCAATCAGGTGCAGTAGCGCCTGCTGCGCGGCGTCGTCGTGATCGACACCAGGGCGGCAACGCTTCTGGGCCTCCTTGAACGCCACCCGCCGCGCGTAGTCGAGCAGGTCGGGGGTGAGTTCGAGTTCAACGGGTGAGGGGTCCTGCATTCAGACCTCCTCGCCACGCTCAAGCCTCTCGCGGATATCGTCGCACAGCGTGAACGAGATCACCGCCGGAGTGTTCGCACGGGGCGGCACGCGGTGCAGGACGAAGTAACCGTCGTCATCGGGCACCGGCTTCCCGTACTTGTCCGACTCGCGCTCAGCGGCCTGGCGCAGCGCCCGGAGGAAGTCGGCGTAGCGGCACCCGAGCGCCAAACACAGCGTCACGTACGGAACGAAAATCTGGCACTCCTCGAAATGCCCAGCGGCGGCGTCCACCTCGACCTGCGTCCAGGCGTCCGGCCGCGACGGCGTAACCACTCCCTGCTCGACAAGTGCTTCGAGCAACGCAGGGCGGCAGTCGTAGCCGCGGGACCGCAGGTGGTGTGAAGCCGCGGTCGTCGTCATCGGGAACATCCGGTCCCGTTCCTGCTCGGCCGCCTCACAGAACGCGGGATCCGCGCCCGCAAGGGGCTTCATGCGGAGGTCGAAGTGCTCGTCGAGGGTCAGTCCGATTCGGGTCACTGTGGTCTCCTTGCCGGGGGGCGTCGGGCGACAGGCCCACCCCCCACACCCTTATTTCCGGCGCGGGGTGCGATTCGCAGTCATGTCGAGTGATTTTTCTGGAGCTCGCCAATCGCCCCGGCGATCGCCTACCGCGGAAGCAGTTTTTGATCGTCCGGCGTTGGACCGGCTTGATCGGATCGCTGCCCACTACGCGCAGCTCGGGGCCACCCAAGGGGGACCCCGGGGAGCCATCGTACGGGTGCCGATCGAGGGATACTCATCGGGGCCAGTGGACCGAAGCACCGACTTGCCACCAGGCCGATTCGCCGATCCACTCCGTCAAAGCGGCCCCTTCTGGCACGGATCGCTGCGGCCATCGCATACCATGAAGATCAGCGGCCGCCGTCAGCATTGTGACTGCCGGCACGGTGTCAGCAAACCAGAGGACCGACGTGTCGATTTCTCTCGACCACAACCGCGCCAAGGCCATCCTCTTCGAGGAGACCGCCGCGGCGCGCCGCCTGGAAAGCACCCCGCTCGTCGAAATCTGGAAGACTCGGATAGTGCAGTTGGGCGCGTTGTGCCCCCACGGGAAGAGTTCGACCGTCATCGCCGCCCTCGGCACGGCGATACTCGCGAAAGCAACCGATGGGAGCGTGGACGTTTACGCACTGCTTGATCGGGGTGAAGCCGCGAAGTCCTATTCCGCACGATCCTTGGCGGACAATGTCTGGGCCCGTCATCGCGCCGAGTTGGGAATTGACATCGGTGCTAACGGCGCCAATCCGCTGAACAACACACCATTTATCGGCAAGACTCGGATCGACGAGATCACTGGCGTTAGGAACAAGGCTGGTTGGACGGCATTCATGGAGTGCATGGGCGCCCTTGAGCACCTGAAGAACTCAGAAGAGGCTCGGCAGGCACTCCGTGGCTTCATACTGGCCCGGACCCGAAGCCTTCTGACTGCCATCAATCTCGACCCACAGGAAGGCGATGATCTGACCCAAGGTAGCTTAGTTGCCATCCTCGATCGCTTTGTGGCTGAGGAATCCGACGGAGGCAGGCGCGCTCAGGCCGTGGTTGCCGGCATGCTTGATGCGGCGTTTGGCGATGAGCAAGTGGTGGTAGGCGTGATTAACGACCCTGACCGGCACGCCCCGCTTGATGTGTCGGTCACTGACGGCCAAGGTGGTTTCAGCATTGCGTTCGAGGTCAAGGACAAGCCGATCTCTGAGTACCACGTGCGATCGACCGTGGAAAAAACAGTGAAAGACCACGAACTTCGGAGTTTGGCCTTCGCCGCTGTCAGCAAGCAGCAGCAGACACGGGACTTCGATCAGATAGTCCTTTGGGCGGCCCGCCACGGTGTCAAGCTGACCATTTTCCTGGACTGGCCTTCGCTCTACGCCGCATGCAAGTGCTTCGCGCCAGCGCTGAACGACCTGTTTGAGGGTCGGGTGTTTCGCCGTGTACTCTCTCGTGCAGTCGCTCTTGGAGTCGCCGTGACCGCGATTGAGCAGCTTCGCGCTACAGCGAAGGCGGTTGGATCTGGGCCGCCGACTTGACTCTCGGCTCGCATTTGCCCTCAATCGTCCACGTCTGACCGGAACAACAACCGTACGATGGACTCGTCCCGGCGGAGCGATTGGAGCGTGAACTGATGGCGAAGCAACCACTTCTAGACCTGGCGCGAACGCCCAAGACGGCGTGGGGCGACCTTGTGCCAAACAAGCCTCTGTACGAGACGGATTTGGGAATCGCCGTTGTCGGCGATTCCCTCGAGGTTCTCCGATCGATGCCGACCGGCTCAGCGAACCTTGTCGTCACGTCGCCGCCGTACGCCCTGCACTTCAAGAAGGAGTACGGCAACGCCGACCAGCACGAGTACATCGACTGGCTCCTCCCGTTCGCTCGGGAGATCCAACGGGTGCTAACCGACGACGGGAGCTTCGTTCTCAACGTCGGCGGTGCATGGACGCCCGGGAAGCCGACGAGGTCCATCTACACCTACAAGCTGCTGGTTGAACTTGTCGAGAAGGTCGGGTTTTTTCTCGCACAGGAGTTCTTTTGGTACAACCCGGCGAAGATGCCGGTGCCCGCGGAGTGGGTCACGGTGCGGCGCATCCGCGTGAAGGACTCGGTCGAGTTCGTGTGGTGGTTCAGCAAGACGCCGCACCCGAAGGCGAACAACCGCAACGTGCTACGGCCCTACAGCGCCGACATGATCCGGCTCAACAAACGCGGCCTCTCGAAGACGAAACGCCCGGGGGGCCACGTCATCAACGAGGGGTTCGCTAACGCCGACCAGGGCGGGAGCATCCCTCCGAACGTCATCGACGAGCACACACCCAGCGACCTGCTCAAGTTCGGCAACAACGCCGCGAACGACCCGTACACGATTCGGTGCAAGGAGGCGGGCATCAAGATCCACCCCGCCCGTTTCCCGGCCGTGCTGCCCGAGTTCTTCATCAAGCTGCTGACCGACTACGACGACGTAGTCGTCGACCCGTTCGCCGGGTCAAACACGACCGGCATGGTCGCCGAACGACTAGGACGGCGCTGGATCTCGATCGACTTGTCGGCCGAGTATCTCGATGCCAGCAAGTTCAGGTTCGATCTCGAGTGAGCCGCCGATACGCTGCAGCCTACTTGCATGCGCATCGATCTGCCATAGGGGGCAACCACCCCTCTTCAATCTTCGCAGACGCCCTCACAGACAGCCTTTGCCGACGAGGTCATCTCGGCGGACACGTCGCGCACACCGGGCAGACTCCATACTTCATCCCGAAGCAGTAGCCGATGAGCGTTCACGTGCTTTGAGAACGCCGACAGCTTCTGAACGACGTCGAACGGTACGACGCATGCGCGGTAGATGCGGAACTCTGCATCAAAGATGATCCCAACGAGGTAGTCGAACGGCCTGGTATCCAGGTTGCGCATGAACGAGAGTTGCCGAGAGCTGTTGTGCGGCGTGATCCGTCGGCTCTTGATCTGGTAACGGCCGCCCGACGCGTCCTCACCGTCGTGACCAGCGCCGGACTTCCCGACGAGTTTCAATTGCAGCGCATGAGCCGCGATACTCTCTGCGTAGTCTGCGACAGGGTTATTGCTGCTTCGGACGATTTTACGACGGCGCAACTCCTCGATGGTCTCGGCGAACAGCCGAAGGAGTACGTCGGCGGGTTGGTCTTTCAGGGTGGAGATGTCCATCGCAACCAAGAGTACCACGTATTCCCCGGGTTTCAGCTGTGTGAGGACTTGACGGGAGGCCAGCGCCGACGCGTGCTATCGCTCCTCAATCCCTGACGCACCCCACGAGAACTGCCGAGCCCTCAGACGGGTAAGCAGTGTGGATTCGCTGCTGCCCAACGCCGACGCCGTCGATGACCAGACCATCGCCAACCCCGCCACGGAGACCACCTTCACCGTCGAGAACGGATCGCGCTTCCGCGTCGGCGACCAGATCATGCTCACCG
>CAADHA010000203.1 GCA_900696685.1 uncultured Planctomycetota bacterium | reverse complement strand
CCGGCTCATGTTCAGCGAGCAGGACTTCCCGGACCGCGAGAGCGCCCTCGCCCACTGGCGACGCCGCGGCCAGCGCGACCGGTCAACACTGATGCCATGACCGTCCCGGGACAGCCGCGTGAGGGTCAGCTCTCGCCGGGGCTGAGGGTGCCTGTGCAGCGGCGCCGACCGGGCTTCCTTGCGTTTCAATGTGTTAGCCGCCCAGCCGCATCCGGCAAGTGTGCAACTGTCACAAATATGTCATAAATGTGCCACAAATATGTAACAGTGCTCCGGTACACTGAAAGTGCAATGGAGACATTGTAGCTACATAATCCAGAATGGAGGAATATCATGACAACGAATCTGATGCAATATCTGAGGTACGCATGCGTCGCATTTATAGCGGGCGCCATGATAACAGGAGGCCCTGACACCACCTTGGTGCGCTCGGCGTCCGCTGATCTCGCGGTGCTTGAGGACCTCACGAGCGACTTCTCGATCGGGGGTCTGCTGCTGCTCGAAGATCCCGAATGCCCAAAGAACATACCCAAGCCGGGCAAGGGCCAGACCTGCGAGAGTATCGCCAAGGCTCATTGCACGCAGAATTCCAACTGCAAGGGCAAAACCATTACATGCGATACGAAGGGCGGCAAAGTCAAGCACTGCAAGTGCAAATCCGACGGCTCTGGTTTAGAGAACGATCCCTGCCCCACCGCGGGCACGAGTACCACAATCGACGTGGTCGCTCATGGGGACCTACAGTTCTCACGGGACTGAATGGATTCATAATACTTTCACCGATTACTCTCCTGGGCCACGGCAACACCGTGGCCCCTTTTTTCGCCCTCATCGAAATCCAAGTCACCACTCAATGGAATCGATAATCGTCGCCCTGGCTTCCGCTTCCATCGCGGCGCTGCGGTCGGCCTCCCTTACCCACGGTACGCGATGCCGGGCGATGCCCTCGAACAAGCGCACGGACGGGCGGACTTCGGCGTTCAGATTACGGCCCTTGATGCGGATCTTCTGCCCGCCCGCCGAGAGCATGATGCCCTCCGACGGGTCGAACGCGACACGCTCGATCCATCCGTAGCCGATAGCGACGATGCTGCCGTCCTTGCGGCGCAGCTCCAGCATCACGGCGCGGTCTCGAATGCCGCGCAGCCAGCCGAAGGCGCCGAGGTCGTCGCAGGCATCTGCTTCCGAGTGCTCGGCGGCAATGCCGAGGCGGGAATCTCGGTTCGTCACGTAGCGTTGCAGCACGGCGCTATCGCTCATGGATCATCCGCTCCTGTTCGAGGTGCGTGGCTCGCCCGGCGTCGTGGATCGCCGCCAACTGCTCCAGCCGTTGAAGCGTGGTTGCCCGCTCCCGCAGGTCGCGTCCCGCCACAAACTCCGTCGCCGTGAGCCGGTCGTCCGATCGGCTCACTGCCTCCAGCAGAGCTTCCTTGTCGTCGGTGTAGATGGTCGCCTGCTCGCGGCCGCGCGAGACCGAGACGTAGAACTGCTCGCGCGACGAGGCCGGCAGTGAGTCGGACGACTGACCGATGAACACGCGGTCCACCGTCTTGCCCTGGGACGCATGGCTGGTCACGACGTAGCCGTGTGCCAGGTGGCCGTAGTCTTTCGAGACCGTCCAGCCGTTGGCCAACACGATGTTCCCACTCGCGTCGAAGCCGCGCACCGCGTACAGCGCGCCGTTGTTGAGCCGGTGCTGCCCGTCGGCCGTGGTGCCGTTGCGCGTGATGCGCAGCACGTCGCCCGGGGCGATCGGCAGCACCGACGGCCGGTGGACCTGGAAACGCTCCGCCTGGTCGAGCGGCAGCGGCTCGTTGCCGACGATGACACGCTCGCCCTTGCGATGCCCTTTCGCGTTCTGGTGATAGACCAGCACGTCGCCCGGCGCGTAGTTGAGCGGGTCGGCTTTCTCCGCCTCGGTCAGGTTGGCGCTCTCAAGCGCCAGCAAGGTGCGCTCGCCCTCGCCCAGCTTTCCCGCCTGCTTGAGCCGGGCGCGGATTTCGTCGGTGATCCACTCGCCTTCCAAATGCGTCGGCGAGACAACGAGCGCCGTCTTCCCCGCCTCCACCGTGGCAACATAGTCCTCGGCGAGCGCCTTGTAGCGCTCCGTCTCGCCGACCTCGCGTATCCAACCCAGCCGGTCCAGCTCGCGGAAGCCGTCCTCCGTCCGGCCTTCCGAAAGCGCCCGCACGGATTCCCGGTAATCGCCGCGCTGCCGCTGAATCTCGCGGATCTCCGCCGGGACGAGACCCGCTTCCTCTTCGAGCAGCCGCAGCGCCGCGCCGCGTTCCACCGAGCCGTGTTGCCTTCTATCACCAGAGAGAATGAGGCGAGCCCCCATCCGGTCGGCCAGGTCGAACACCCGGCCCATCATCCGCGAGCCGAGCAGCCCGGCCTCGTCGATCCAGATGACCTGCCCGGCTATCCGGGCCTGCAACCGCTCGTCCACCAGCAGCCGCGACACCGTGTCGGCGTCGGCGAAGCCCTCGACTTCACGCAGCACGCCGCGGCTGGCGTCGGCCGAGGGGGCGAACACGAAGACCCGTTTGCCGCCGGCCTCGATGCCCGCAACCGCTTCCTTCATCATTGTCGTCTTGCCCGTGCCGGCGGCGCCGCGAACCAGGATGACGCGGTCGTTCGAGTCGAGCACGTGCCGCACCGCACGCCGCTGGT
>CAADHA010000202.1 GCA_900696685.1 uncultured Planctomycetota bacterium | reverse complement strand
TCGATGCCCTGATCCCTTCACACCTTGAGGTCCTGATACCGGTCCCTTGCAATGCCGCCGAACGCAAGTATGATTGTGGAGACGTCTGTCCGCGATTCCGCCTTCACATCACTGTCTGTCTCGGAGGAGAGAATCCATGCTCCTGCGCTCGCTGCTGTTGGTCTGCCTGTGGTTGTGTGTTTCAGGAGCGGGTGCGGTTGGGGCGGGCGCTGCGCCTCCGACGATCGCCGCTGATGCCGCGGCACCGGTGCAGTGGATCTTCTTCACCGACAAGGGCATCGCTTCGCAGGTGGAACTGGACGCGACGCTGGCGCGAGTCGCGGCGACTGCTGATCCGCGCACCATTGCCCGGCGCCAGGCGCGGCGGACGCTGCCGGGTCTCTTCGATGAACGCGATCTGCCCGTTGTGGCCGAATACGTCGAGGCGGTGCGCGCGACGGGGGCGAGAGTGCGCATCATCTCAAAGTGGGTCAATGCCGTGAGCGTCGAAGCGACGGCGGATCAACTCGCCGCGATCGAGCGCCTGCCCTTTGTCAAGTCCACACAGCCGGTGGCGCGTTCGCGGCGCATTGAGCCGCGCATCACGCCGGCGCCCGCGACCGGGCCCGGTCAGAGGCCGGCCGGCTTCTATGGCCTGGCCGAGGGGCAACTTGCGCAGATCAACCTCATCGAACTTCACAGCGCCGGCTACACCGGCCGCGATGTGCGCATCGGCATTCTCGACACGGGTTTTCTCCGCACCCACGACGCCTTCAACCACCCGCAGCATCCCCTCAACGTCATCGCCGAATGGGACTTCGTCTTCGGCGACGGCAACACCGCCAACGAGGGCAACGATCACCCCGACCAGCACAATCACGGCACGCTCATCCTCGGCACGCTCGGGGCGTACCTGCCGGGCGAATACGTCGGCGGCGCCTATGACGCATCCTTCATCCTGTGCAAGACGGAGGACATCCGCAGCGAGACGCCCGTCGAGGAGGATTATTATGTCGCGGGCCTCGAGTTCATCGAGGCCAACGGAGGCGACATGGCGACTGCGTCACTCATCTACATCGACTGGTACACGCAGGAGCAACTCGACGGCCGCACCGCCGTCTGCACCATCGGTGTTAACATCGCCACCGCCAACGGCGTTCACTGCTGCAACGCGGCGGGCAACATGGGTCATGATCAGGATCCCAACACCTCCCACCTCGGCGCGCCGGCCGACGCCTTCCAGGTCATCACCTGCGGCGCGGTGGAGCCGACGGGCGAGATCGCCGGCTTCTCCTCTGACGGGCCGACCGCGGACGGGCGCGTCAAGCCCGAGGTGCTGGCGCGAGGCACGCAGGCGTGGAGCGTGGCGCCGTGGGACAACCACGGCTGGGCGGAGGCCGCGGGCACGTCGATGTCCACGCCCCAGGTCGCCGCCGCCGTCGCGTGCCTCGTCAATGCCCGACCCAACTGGTCCGTCGATCAGTTGCGCGAGTCGCTCTTCACGACCGCCGACTATTATGTTCTCAACGGCGCCTTCGATCCTCTGCACGTCCACGGATACGGGATCATCAATGCGTATGACGCGCTCGGCCTTCTGCGACTTGATCCGCCCGTCCCCGGCCTGGCGGGCGTGAGCAACACGCTCATGGCGCGCGACGCCGAGCCCGGCAGCCGGATTCACTTCATCTATTCTTTCAGCGGCGGCTCGACCTCGGTTCCGAACTGCCCGGGCGTGGAAGTCGAACTCCACCGACCAGTGATCGCGGGCTCTGCGATTGCGGATGGAAACGGCGTGGCAAGACTGGTCCGTTTCGTTCCCGGTGCGGCGTCGGGGCGCGAGGTTCACATCCAGGCGGTGGAGGCAGCCGCTTGCCGGACGTCGATCCACGTCGTTCATCAGTTTCCCTGAGTGCCGGCGAGCGAGTCGAGGCCTAGATCGCTCGGGACGCCGAGGCACTCGAGAGCGCGGTTCATGATTGTCGCGGCGACCGGTCCGCAGACAGCGCCACCGAAGTGCCCGAGACTGCGATCGGGATCTTCGATGATGCAGAGCACGACGAGGCGCGGAGGATCGAGCGGTGCGCCGGCGATGAATGAGATCACGTACCGGTCCTTGTGATACCCGGGACCATCGCGCCGGGGCAACTCCGCCGTGCCCGACTTTCCGAACATGCGGTAGCGGGCGACTTCGTTGGCCTTGCGTCCGCTGCCGTGCGTCATGACCTTGCGCATGGTCTGGCGTGTGAGACGCGCGGTGGACTCGAGCATCGGTTGCTGGGTCACATACGGAACGATGGGAACTTCCTCGGTCGGGGCGATGAGGTGGATGGGCGGCATCGAGCCGTCGCGGCAGAAGGCGGCGAAGGCGCGCACCATCTGAAGCGGCGTTACCGCGATCTCGTGCCCCATCGAGACGCTCGTTTGCGTGTAGTGCGTCCAGTTCTTCGGTTCGGTGACGATGCCGGCGGTCTCGCCGGGCAGTCCGCTGCCGGTGGGACGGCCGAAGCCGAAGTCGGCCACGCACTGCTGCAACTGCCGGTCGGTGAGGCGCTGCGCGGCCTGCGCCATGCCGATGTTGCTGGACTTGATCATCACGCCCTCCCAGGTCAGTTCCGCATAGGGGTAGGCGTCGCTGATGCGCCGGCCGCGCGGCGTGCGGTAGGAGCCGTTGTGCGTGTTGAAGACTTCGTCGAGTTGCACAAGGCCCAGTTCCGTGACGCGCGCCCAGACGAAGGATTTGAACGTTGAGCCCGGCTCGTAGGGATCGGTGATGCAGCGCATGCGCCCGAGGCTCGGATCGATCTGGCGCAGCGGATCGTCGGTGAAGGGGCCGTAGCCCGGCCGGTCGCGGAGGATGTCGGTCATGGCGAGGATCTCGCCGCTGTTTGGATCGAAGATGATCGCGCGCCCGCCGGCCGCGTTGACCGACTCGACTCCGGCGCGAACTTCCTCTTCAACGATGCGCTGCATCTCGACGTCGATGGTGAGGCGGACGTTGCGGCCGTCCGCGCCGGGGACGTGCCCGTCGCGTTCGACCCACATTGCATTCCGGTTGACATCGCGCAGGTAGCGAAGCCGTCCGGGGCGGCCGGTGAGGAGGCTGTTGAATATCGCCTCGACGCCGCTGCGTCCGATGTGGTCGGTCCCGACCAGCCCGATGACCGGGGCCGCGAGATTGCCGTAGGGGCGGTGGCGCACGAGCACCGGCGCGACGCCCACGCCGCGGAGGTTCGCCGTCCGCACCGCCTCGAGTTCCGCGTCGCTGAGCAGGTCGATGAGCACGGCATACCGCTTCTCCAGGCGGCTCTGCACTCTGCGGTCGAGTGCAACCGGATCGCGCCCAAGAAGGTGCGCGAGGTCGATGGCAATCGTGTACGGATCATCGACTTCCTGCGGATCGACGAACAGCCGGTACCCGACGCGGCTGGTGGCGAGCACGCGGCCCCGGCGGTCGAGGATATCGCCGCGGCCGGCGATTTCGGGCCGGGTGGAACTCGTCAGCGGCGTGTGGCGGACGAGCGCCTCGCTCGGCGAGATCTGGAGTTGTGCCACGCGGGCCAGAACCAGGAACATGGCCCCGATGATGCCGGAGAGAAGGAGATTGAGTGCTGCGCCAAAGCGACGTGCTTCCGGCACCGCGCCGCAAAGTTCCCGGCCGGAGGAAGGAGAAGTCATTGCGGCCCGTCCCTCGCCGGCGCAGGGGGACCACGATCGGCCGGCGCCATCGGGGCGCTCGTCTCCACGATGTAGCACTCGTGCAGCAGGAGGGGAACGAGGCGCTCGCCCGTCTCGCGCTGCAGTGCGTCGGCGAGCGCGGCAACGCGATCCTGCCTCAATCTCTCGTGTATGGCCACGCGCAATCGCTTGGATCGCTCGTCATGCTGAAGGAGTCGGCGGTGGGCAAGGGACATCTGGTACGCGGCCTCGATGCGCTGCTGGCGGATGACCAGCAGGCCGCAGGAGGTTGCGCCGGCGACGAGCACACAAGCCGCAAGTTTGGTCACGATCCCCATGGAGCACCAGATCGTCAAGGACGCCGCCGCGCGCTGAAGGCCCGCTGAAATCCCGCGGCGTTATCGAGCCGGGATACGAATCGTTCGGCCTATGGGAAGGACGTCAGGATTCCTGATGATGTCGCGGTTCAGGGCGATGATCTCCTGGTAGCGGCCGCCCTTCCCGAGGTGAGCCTTGGCGATGTCCCAGAGGCGGTCGTTCTCACGGATTGTGTACTCGACCGTCGCGATCGAACGAGGCGGAGCACCCGCCGGGCGGTCCGCGGCCCTCCGTTGAGGCTCGGCCTGGTTGCGGGCTGCAGGTTCGTTGCGCGGCTCACGGAGGGCGTCGGCAGGGGGGATCAGAAGAGTGATGCCGGTGCGGAGGATGCCCGATTGGGGGACAATGTCGCGGTTGTACTTCGCCAGGGCGGCATGAAGCGAAGGGTCGCCGTAGTAGCGCCGGCAGAGCGCGTAGAGCGTGTCGCCGGCGGCAATCACGTGCCGCCTTGCGTCGATCCGATCGTCTCGCGAGGGCGGCAGAATGGGATCATGCGCCGCACCCATCTCGATGAAGTCATTGGCCTCGGAGACCGGGCCGCTCAACACCGAACTCGTGTTTCCTCCGGCGACTTCGACGGGTGGAGAGAGGTCGGCCGCGCCCGGCGACGCCGCCATGCGCTCGTTTCGGCCGTTCTCAAGTTGAGTCTGGATGGCGCGCTGTGGTGGTCCGAAGAGAGTCAGTTCGTGGCCGGCGGGCCCTTCGGGTCTGTTGGTCTGCACCTCGCCTCCGAATTGGCGGCGATAGGCGCTGTCCAGACCGGGCGGGAGGAAGATGTCGGCCGCGTCGCCTGGGAGCGGCTGCAGCGACGCCATTTCCTCCTGCTGCGCGGGCGAGAGGTGGTCGGCGAGCAGAATCGCCACGACCAGCAGCAGGCTGAATCCAACGATGAGAGCCAGTTTGTTTTCCCGTGTCATGTGCGCTGAGCCAACTCCATGCCGAGCGTCTTGCGAGTTTCGTGGAATCCTTCCGAGGTCTGCCCGGAATCTCCGAACCGGGGCGACAGGCGTTCGTTTCGTCAGTGGGGCGGTGCGATGCGAATGGCCCTGAGTTTAGCCGACCGTGCACGCGGGTTCACGTCAGCCTCCGCTTCGCTCGCGGTGATCGGCTTGCGTGTGATGCGTTGAGCCTCGCCCCGTTTCGCCAGCGCCGCCATGCGCTGTTTGATGATGCGATCCTCCAGGGAGTGGAAACTGATGAAGGCAAGGCGTGAACCTGCGTTGAGCCATCCGCTGCCGCTGCATGCCTCCTGAGCCGCCCGCTCCACTTCATCCCACAGCGCTTCGAGGCGGCCGAGTTCATCGTTGACGGCTATTCGCAGCGCCATGAAAGTCTTCGTCGCCGGATGCATGCGGGAGCGCATCGCCCTGCTTCCGTACGCCTGCCGCACCGTTTCCGCCAGGCGCAACGTAGTGAGTATCGGCTGACGCTCTCTTTCTGCGACAATCTGGCGGGCGATTTTTCGCGCCAGCGGTTCTTCTCCGTACCGGTGAATCAGGTCGGCCAGGTCCCGCTCATTCGAGGTGTTGATGATCTGTTCGGCAGTGACGCGGGCGGTCGGGTCAAGGCGCATGTCCAGAGGCCCTTCGGAGCGGAAGGAGAACCCCCTCTGCGGGTCATCCATCTGCGTTGAGGCGAAGCCGAGGTCAGCAAGGACGAGGTCCGCCCGGATGCCCAGGCGGCGGAGCAGGGCGGGCGCATCCGCAAAGTTGGCATGGTGGGTTTCGACCAGGCACAGCGATTCGCGAAGCCGTCTGAGCGCGAAAGAGACATTGCCGGGGTCGAGATCAAAGCCGATGATCCGGCCGCTGCTCCCAAGGCGCGGCGCGATCGCCTCGCTGTGCCCGCCCCGGCCGATGGTGAGATCAACAAGCGTCTCGCCCGGGCGTGGAGTGAGCACGTCGAGGACCTGGTCGAGCAATACAGGAAGATGCCCGCTCAGCGCGGTGTCCAATGCCATGCACCTCGCACGCGAGTGTTGATCGCCGGTCTGCGGTCATGCGTCGCTGAGCGCGTCGAGTCCGGGCATCGGTCCGCCTTCGAGGAGGGTGAGGCTCGCGCCGCCCCCGGTCGAAACATGCGAGAAGCGGTCGGACATGCCGAAGGAGTCGACTGCGGCCGCGGAATCGCCGCCGCCGATGATCGTCGTGGCGCCGCGCCTGGTGGCGTCGGCCACAGCGTCGGCGATGGCACGCGTTCCGACGCTGAATGGACCGACTTCGAAGACTCCCACCGGCCCGTTCCACATGATGGTTTTCGCCCGTGCAAGACGCTGTGCGAAGCGCCGCTGCGTCTGCGGGCCGATGTCCAGACCCATCCAGCCGTCCTCGATGTGGTCTTCGAAGACCTTGATGGGGGTGGAGGCGGCAGGTTCTTTGCCGCACACGTGGTCATTGGGGAAGAAGAGGTCTGCCTTGCGCGAGGCGGCGAGTTCAATGATCGCCCTGGCGTCGTCAAGGGAGTCGGGCTCGATGCGGCTGCGGCCCATGCGGCGGCCAAGCACGCTGAGAAACGTGTAGGCCATCGCGCCGCCGACGAGCACGTCATCGACGATGTCGAGCAGCCGGCGGATGACGGCCAGTTTGTCGCTCACCTTGGCGCCGCCGAGGACGGCGACGAAGGGCCTTGTCGGATTCTCAAGAATATCGGAGAAATACCTGATCTCGCCGAGCATGAGCAGGCCGGCTGCGCGGGGCGCGTTCATCATGGCCCGCGGCACGCCGACCATCGAGGCGTGGGCGCGGTGGGCCGTGCCGAAGGCGTCGTTGCAGTACACTTCGCCGTACGACGCCAGGCGCGCCGAGAAGGCGGCGTCGTTCGACGTCTCGCCGGCGTGGAAGCGAAGATTCTCCAGCAGCAGGACCTCGCCGTCCTTGAGCGCCGCGACCGCCGCGGCCGAGGCTGCGTCGATGCAGTCAGTGCTTGGAAACCTGACCTCGCGGCCGAGGAGGCGGCTGAGCGCCTCGGCCGCAGGGCGAAGAGAATACTTCGCTTCGTAGCCGCTTTCACTCGGCCTGCCGAGGTGCGACATCAGGATCGCCCTGCCGCGACGATCGATGATCGATCGGATCGTCGGCAGCGATTCGCGAATGCGTCGCTCGTCGGTAATCCGACCTTCCTTGTCCAGCGGAACATTGAAGTCCACGCGGGTGAGGACGCGGCGCGACGCGACCTGGACGCCTTCGATGCTCAACTTGCTCATGGCGGATGCGGTCTCCGTGAGTCGGCATGTGCTCTTGCGAAATGACCTGCGCGTCAGAAGGACTGATGATACGCCCCGCCTGTGGCGGCCGGGGTGTCTCGGATCGCCAGGGGCGGGTCAAGCAGTTCCTTGAGGATGACGGCCTGCCTCAGCGACTGCGGGGTAAGAACAAGCGAACCCAGAGCCGCGTGGCGGGCCGCCGGAACACCAACCCGGATCGCAGGCGAAGTTGGTGGCGTAGGCGCCGGTCCTGCCTCTTCGGATGAGGAGACCGGCTCTGAAGGGAGTGCTCCGACCCCGAGGTCGATCGCGGAAGCAGCGGGTCGTGCCGATGCCTGCCGGCGGCGCGGGGATTCGCGGTCGGACCTCTGTCTTTGCTGCGGCCGCGCGGCCTGAGGCGGTCGAGCGGCTTGCGGTGCGGGGTGTGACACGTCGGTTCGAGCGGCAGCAGCCTGACGTCGTCGAAGTTCCTCCATCGCCAGGCGACGCCGATGCGCCGCTTGCTCATCTGATGTCTGGGCGCCGGACAGGCTCGCCTGGGGTGACTCACCGCGGAGCATTGCCTCGCGGGCCCGCCACATCTCGATCTGTGCGCGGCGCTGCGCCGCGAGTTCGGCCTCGGCAGTCGTTCGATGGGGTCGATCGTCATCGGGCACGGCCACGGCCGTCGGCAGGGACTCGGGCCGACCGCTCACGCCGCCGCCCAGGCGCTTTGCTTCGGCCTCGCGGTGCTTGGCCATGAGCGTCTTCAACAGGCCGTTGAGCGCTGTTGCAAGCACGAGCAGCAACGGCAGCATGTAGTTGAGATTGTTGAAGAACCAGCGCATAAGAAGTTCCAAACACCGCCGGTGCGGCGCACCGCGGGAGTATAGGAACGCAGGCGCCTCCTGGTCGGACTCACGCGTCCGTGCCGCCCTCCATGGGGAGCAGCACACCTTCGGCGCTGCTGAAGCGCACACCGTAGACACGCAGGAGCAGCGCCGGCTCGAACACCTGCGCCGCCGGTCCGCTGGAGACGAGGCGGCCCGAATCGAGCACCCACAGATCGTCGCACAGTCGCCGCGCCAGCACGAGGTCGTGCAGCGCCGCCACGATCACGCGACCCTGCTGCGCCGATCGCCGGAGAATCTCCGCCGTGCGCTGCACGTGCCGGGGGTCGAGAGCAGAAGTGGGTTCATCGAGCAGGAGAATCGCATCATCGCGCCCGTAAACCTGCGCCAGGGCGCGCGCCAGCGCCACTCTCTGCTGCTCACCCACGCTCAGCGTCGTGAAGATGCGGTTGCGGTCTTCTTCGAGTTCGCATTCGGCAAGAGCCTGATTGATCGCATCATCGCGCCTTCGGCCGGCGTACCGTCCGAGACGGACGACCTCGGCCGTAGTAAAGGAGGCATCGACGCGCGGGCGCTGCGGCACGTAGGCAAGGCGCTGCGCCCGGGTCTTCGAGTCCATCGCGTGTGCCTCGGCGTCTCCCAGCAGGACGCTCCCGCGATCGGGTGCGAGCAGCCCGGCCATGAGGCGCAGGAGTGTGGACTTTCCCGCCGCATTCGGGCCGATGACCCCCGTGATGCGTCCGGTCTGCGCGACTGCTGAGAGGTCGTTAATCACGGGCCGGCCTCGGGGCGCGTAGGCATAGCAGACCTGATTGAGGCTCACCGTCATGAGGACCATCCTCCGTGCCGGCGGAGCAGGCAGATGAACACCGGACCGCCGATGGCGCTCGTCAGGATGCCCACGGGCAGCAATCCTCTCTGGAGCGGGCTCCATGGAATGTGCGGCAGGATCTGTACGGCGCTGTCCGCCGCGAGGAGAAGCGAGGCGCCGAGGACGGCCGCGCCGACGAGGAGCCCCGAGTGCGCCGGGCCGATCACGAGGCGGGCCGCGTGCGGCGCGATCAGACCCACGAAGCCTATCGGGCCTGCGACAAGGACGGCTACGGCGGTGAGCACTCCCGCAATGGCGAACATGCTCAGGCGCAGGGCGGGAAGATTGACGCCGACGCTGGCCGCCTCATCGTCGCTCAGCGCCGCGGCATCAAGGGCTGCGGACCACCTCAGGCCCAGTGCCAGGCCTGCCGCCGCCGCAAGGCCGCACACCGCCAGAATGCTCCACGGAGTCTCGGGCGCGATGCGGCCCATCATCCATCGGAGCAACTGGTCGGCGTTCGGACCCATGAGAAACTGGATGAGCATGAGCAGGGCAGAAGCGATGACGCTGATCATCACGCCGACGAGGAGCATCGTCATGGGGTCGATGAAGCCGCGGCGGAGGCTGAGGCGATACACCAGCAGAAGGGCGAGCAGTGAGCCTGCCGCCGCCGCCACGGGCTGCGTCAGCCACGCCACGGCGTCGAGGCGCGGGCCGAGCAGCTGCACCGCCCCAACGCCCAGCGCCGCGCCTGCCGCGAGGCCGAGGATGTAGGGGCTGGCGAGCGCGTTGCGCAGGAGAGACTGGAGCATGACGCCGCTGATGGCGAGATTGGCGCCCACGCCGATCGCCGCCGCGATGGACGCGAGCCGCAAGGCACGCACCGTCGCGTCCATCGGCCAGCCGATCCGGTAGCCCACGAGGAACCTCAGCAGCATGCACGCGACAAGCAGCACCGCGAGGGCCGCGATTCGACCGCCGGAGCGCGACCTCATGGCTGCCGCGTTCCTTGACTCGAAGCGAGCCGATCCAGTATGGCGCGCAGCTCGGCCGCGACTTCCACGAGCGATGCGCCCGGCAGCAGCGCCCGCGAGTGGCGGAGTAGGGCCACGCGGCCCGTCGAGGCACATGTCAGATCGAGCATGGCCAACGATGGCGGCAGTTGCCGGGGCGCATCGTCCGGTTCGCCGGATGACTCGGATCGCACGAGAATGATCGCCCACGGGTCGATGCCGCGCACGCGCTCTGCATCAAGTTCCTGCCATGCGCCTCCGGCGAGCGCGTTGTGCCCGCCCAGCGCGGCGAGCATGTCGCTGAGGTAACTCCCCGGCCCGAAGGCCGAGAGCGGATCGGTCGAGTAGAGCAGCATGATCGGGCCGAGGCGGTCGCTGGCCTCTGACGGCATCGGGCGCAGCGCCTTGTCGAGTTCGTCAACCAGTCGCTCGGCCCGTGCGCGGATGCCTCTGCGCATTTCATCGGTCTCGCCGATGAAGGAGAGTCCTTCGGCGAGGTGCAGGACGGCCTGCCGAACATCCGCCAGCGCATCGATCTGGAGGTTGACGAGGCGCCACCCGTGCGCCGAGGCGATCGATTCGAGGCCGCCGGGGGCGCCCGCCCGGCGAGCCTGAAGCACGACATCCGTCGGATCGAGAGCCAGGACCGCTTCAAGATTGACGCTCATCAGGTCGCCCACGCGCGGAACGACTGTGGGCAGTTGCGATTCCCAGGTATCGCGCCCCACGATGCGGTTCCCGAGGTCGAGGGCGAGGAGAATGTCGGTGACGGCCGGGCTGAGGCAGACGATTCTCATTCCCTGAGGCGGCGTCTGCGGCTCAGTCGCCTGGCCGCAGGAGGACGACAGAAGCGCGAGGCACAGCAGAATGCAGGCGGGCAGCGCCTCTCGCCGATGGGATGAGATGGAATGCCTCGTCGATCGCATCGCGGTGCCGTGTCTACATCCTACGCCGACGCCGCGCTGGAAAGGGCCGCGCGGCTAAGAACGTCCGCCTGGCGGCTGCCCGCGAATTCCTCCAGACTCGGCGGCCCCCGGCCATCGAGGGCCGTATCGTTCATGGCACCGGCATCGACCGGAGAGATGATGGGAGCAAAGAGAGGCGCATGATCACGGCTACCAGTTCGACCGCCACCGAAGCACGGCAGTTTGCCATCGAGGTGGCGCAGTTGCTCGCCGACACCAAGTGCGAAGATATTGTCGCCCTCGACGTGCGGGGGCTGAGTCAGGTCACGTCCTTTGTGGTGATCGGGACCGGAACCTCGGAACGGCAGATGCGGTCCGTCAGCGATGACGTGATCGAACTGGGCGAGGGCACGGGCCATCCGCTGTTCCGCATGAACCGCGAGCGGTCTTCCACGTGGACCGTCGTCGACTTCGTCGACGTGACCGTACATCTCTTTGAGCCGAACACGCGGGCGTTCTACGACCTGGACCATCTCTGGCTCGATGCGCAGCGCCTGGCGTGGAAGCGGGACGGTGCGGACAGCCGGCCGCGGGCGTGATGGGCGCCGGCTGGCGGGTGCAGTCACGACGCCAGTTCCGCAGTCGGCCAGGGGCCAACGGATATGCCAACCTTTCGATCCTCCGGCCTGTCGCTCGCCAACAAGTGCCAGTTGCTCTTCGGCCTGGCGGTCGTGCTGATTCTCACGGCGGCGCTGAGCGTGCCGTGGATCCGCATGCAGCGCATGGTGGATGAGGGGCAACTCGAGGTCGCCAGCCAACTCGCGGACGGCTGGCTCGCCAACCTCTTCGAGATCGAGTCGATCGACGCGGCGCCCTCAGGCGCGGCCGATGCACGTGAGGAAGTTCGTGGGGGTGCGCTGCAGATCGCCTTCGTGCCGATGAGCGCGGCTGGCGGGGCGGGATCCGCCGTGGACTCATTCATCCGCGACGCCGCCGCAGCCATCTCCGCGAGCGATCGCCGCGAGTACGAGCGGGTGCAGCGCCCCGGTCGGGGGCCCGCCCATTACCGCTACGCGCGCGGCCTGACGCTCGCCGAGGTGCGCGACCGGTCCAGCCCGCCCGCCCTTGTCCAGGCCGTCGCCGACGCGGCTGCATCCGCGGACGGGGATGAGAATCCCCTCGTCGGCCTGCTCGTCATTGACCGGGACGCCCGCCTGGCGATCGGCGAGGTCTTCATCAACCGCGCCTACATCCTCGCCTCGGGCATCCTCGCGGGACTGCTTGCCGTCGGCGTCTTCTACGTTATCACCACGCGCATCATCCTCTCGCCCGTGCGCGTCCTGCGCGAGACGGCCGAGCGCGTCTCGACAGGCGAACTGAACATCCGCTCCGACATCCGCACGGGCGACGAGTTCGAGGAGCTCTCTGAGACGTTCAACCTCATGCTCGGCAACCTCAAGAGCAGCCAGGACCAGTTGCGCCAAATCAACAAGAGCCTGGACCTGAAACTCAACGAACTCGCCGCGTCAAACGTCTTTCTTGAGCAGTCCAACCGCCTCAAGTCTGAGTTTCTCGCCAACGTCTCGCACGAGCTGCGCACGCCGCTCAACTCCATTCTCGGCTTTGCCGAGGTGATCGCGGAGCAGGAGGACGAGGGCCGCGGCGTGGACTCGCCCGAATCCCGGCGCGAGAAGCGCCGCCGATACGCGAGCAACATCATCACCTCAGGCCGCAGCCTCCTCGAACTCATCAACGACCTCCTCGACCTTGCCAAGATCGAGGCGGGGCGACTCGAAGTCGCGATCGAGCCCACGAGCGTGACGGACGTCTGCGAGGGCCTGATCACTCTCGTGCGCCCGCAGGCGGAGCGCAAGCAGATTGAACTCTCGCTGCTGGCCAATCCGTCGCTGCCGCCGATCGAGACGGATCCCGGACGGTTCCAGCAGATCATCTTCAACTTCCTCTCAAACGCGGTGAAGTTCACTCCCCCCGGCGGTCGCATCACGCTCACCGCCGAGCGCGTGCGGACGCCGGAGGTGGGCGAGCAGGTGCGCGTGAGCGTGAGTGACACCGGTCCTGGCATCAGCGAGGCGGACCAGAAAATCATCTTCGAGAAGTTTCGACAGGTGGATGCGAGCCACACGCGCCGCCACGCGGGCACCGGCCTGGGCCTGGCGATCTGCCGCGCACTGGCGGGTCTGCTGGGCGGCTCTGTGTCCGTCGCGAGCGAACTCGGCAAAGGCTCCACTTTCAGCCTTCTGCTTCCACTCGTACTCGAGGTGGACAAGCCCCAGCCCCTCATGCCGACGGCGTAGGCTCGATGCTCAAGATGACGCCGGAATACCCGCCCCTGCATCCAGTCTCACGCCGGGGCAAGCCCGGGCGCACTGTCATCGCACGTCAGAGTCCCCGAGGTCGGGCAGGGGCGAACCGCCCGTCCAGATTCGCATCACGCCTGATTCCCAGTCAAGCCACACGGGCGCCCGCCGCAGCAGACCCAGCCCGATGATCGCGTCGAAGGGTTCGTCGGCCGGCACGGAATCGTCCCACCCCGTCGTGACCGTGACTCCTTCGTAACGGAGTGAACCGAGGAGCAGCGGAACCCGCAAGTCGCGCTCTTCGATGCGCCGGCGTCTACCGGCCGCGTCAGTCGCCGCGCCGCGCATCGCGGCGCCGAGCGGCCAGTCGATTCCCTGCCGCACCAGAATATCGCCCGTCGCGCCGGTGTCGATGAGGGCGACGTGGGAGCGGCCGGCCACGCGCATCTCAGCATAGAGCAAGGGGTCGGCCGTGCTCAGAATGATCTGGCGCGCCGACTCCATCGCCTCGGCCGCGGCGCCGACGCGCAGCGCCACAGCCGACCACTCGCGGCGATGCGCCAGTTCATCCACTCGCTCGCGCGAGCGCGGCACGTCGCCGGACAGCAGGCTTCGCCTGATCACGAAGTGCAGTCGTCCGCGGGGCCAGTCGATGATGACTCCCTCGAACACGCTCAGAAGTCCCATTCCGAAGCGTACCGTGGATTCGCCCCGGCCGATTTCGACGGGCACAGGAGCGATTGAAACGGCCGCGAGATCGAGGCCGCCGAGCACGCCCGGCTGGCGCCGCATCGGGCCGAAGGCGCTGAGCGCGTTCGAAGGGCCGGCTTCGGCCGAAACCCACGGACGGTATCGCGCCGCACCGCCGCGCGAAAGGGCGACGGCCGCGGTCGAACCCGTATCGAGCACAGGCGATGCAACTCGGCGCGTGGCGCTCCGCGACGCATCCGCGATATGGATGTTTTCGAGAGTGATCTGACCATCGCGCCAGGCGATGGGCAGGGTGACCAGCCCGTCCGGCGCAGCGCCGCGCATCTGCATGTTGACGTGCAGTCTGGCGCGTGCTTGATCCTCATCCGCCTCGACGTGAACCTGCGCCGCAAGCCAAGGTGGTACCTCGCGCGAAGGCGTCGGCGCACATCCCGCCGCGGCCGCGGCAGCGCCGAGCGTTGACGCCGCGAGGCGCGCGCATGCGCCTCCACCGGATCGTCGTTGCCGGAGTGATGCCCTTGGAGCAGGATTCATTCGCAAGCCTCCGCCTGCCGGTCTGTGCCTATCACAGCCACTCTCCCCTGGTTGGAGGATTATCGCCCCATCAGGACTCCGATGTTTGATGAATCGAGGCGTCGGCATGGCGGTACTATGTAAGGCGAGTCGGGGGAAGGTCCCTCGGTCTCCGAAGTGCCGGACCTGCCATCTGGGCCGGCCGGACTCTCATCATCAATCTTGAAGTGGAGAAAAGCCATGAGAACACACGCGTTCTTCCTCGGAACTGCCCTGCTCGGCCTTGCTGCCGGCAGTGCCGCAGCCGGCACCCTTTACACCGTGCGCACGGGCGATCGCATGCTCCGGTCGTTTGACACGCAATCCCTCGTCTTCACCGACATCGGCCCGTTGGGAGTAGGCTTCGACTTCGGCGACCTCGGGTGGGACCCGGGTTCTCAGAAGATGTACTTGGTTCAGGGGTTCGCCGGCACGGGGCTGTACACGGTCAACCTCAGCACCGGTGCGGCAACTCTGGTCGGCTCGCACGGCTCGGTTGACATGTTCAGCCTCGTGTACGATCCCGGCTCGGGGAAGATGTACTGCGGCGAATCGACCCGCAACACGCGGTTCTTTGAGATCAACCTCAGCAACGCCGTCATCACCCAGATCGGGAATCCCGGCATCAGCATGGATGCGATGACGTACGATCCCGTCCGCAACATGATCGTCGCCGCCTATGCCGGCCCCGGCGATCTCTACTCGATCAACCCTGCCAACGGCAGTGCCACGCTCCTCTACGACGGCGCCTTCTTCAATAACTGCGGCATGGCCTTCGACGCCGACACCCAACTCTACTGGCTCATCGACTGGAGCGGGAACCTCTACTCCTACGACCCCGCCAACGGCTATGCCCGCACTCTTGTCCGCAGTGGGCTCGGCTCGCACGACGGCCTTGCGGCCGTGACCACCGGCGGCGGTTACAGCCTTCGCGTCTCCGGCCAGTGCCCGGGCATGCTCACCGTGAGTTGGAACGGCGCGACGCCCAACCGGCAGCAGGGCCTGGTCTTCGGGCTCAACCAGGGCAACACCACCATTCCCGGCGGCGTCTGCCAGGGAACGGTCCTCGGCATTCAGGGCGGCCTCCAACTCGTACGCACATTCAGCACGGGAAGCGGCAGCGGCTCGATCTCCGGCAATGCCGGCACCGCCGCCTGCGGGCACTTCCTCCAACTTGTTGAAGCGCCCTCCTGCAACACGAGCAACGTCGCACGAATTCCGTGATCTCGACGTGCTCTCACACGTTGATTCGAAGAAGGCCCGCGGACAGCCGTCCGCGGGCCTTCGTCCTGTACGGGAGGCATCTTTCCCCGATGGCATCCACCGCCGCACTCTCCCACCTATTCTTTGTTCCTCCTTCTCGCTTCCGTGCGCCTGGTAACCAGCCACTCGCCTCCGACTTCAGGAACAACGCATGAATCTCGAAACCAGGGTGATCCACGGCGGGCAGCGGCCTGAGCCTTCGACGGGTGCCGTCATGCCGCCCGTCAGTTTCTCGAGCACCTACGTACAGGAAAGCCCCGGCGTCCACAAGGGGTTCGAGTACTCCCGATCGCACAACCCGACGCGCTACGCGCTGGAGCGGTGCATCGCGTCGCTTGAAGGTGGGCAGGTGGCCGGGGATCCGACGGGCGGCGGCTTCGCCTTCGCTTCGGGACTCGCCTCGATGGCGACGTGCCTTGAACTCATCGACTCAGGCGACCGCGTCATCGCCATGGATGACCTCTATGGCGGGTCGTATCGCCTCATGACGCGCGTGCGCGAGCGCAGCCAGGGGATCAAGGTCTCCTACGTGGACATGACCGATGCTTCGCGCATCGAAGCCGCGATCACCGAGCGCACGAAACTTATCTGGGTCGAGACGCCGACCAACCCGACCCTCAAACTCGTCGATCTGCAAGCCGTGGCGGCGATCGGCCGCAGGCACAAGCTCATCACGGTGTGCGACAACACATTTGCCTCGCCGATCCTCCAGCGGCCGCTCGAACTCGGCTTTGACATCGTGATGCACTCGGCGACGAAGTCCCTCGGCGGACATAGCGATGCGGTGGGGGGGATCCTCGTCACGAAACGGCCCGACCTCGCCGAGCGCCTGCGCTTCATGCAGAACGCCCTCGGCTCGATCCTTGGCCCGATGGATTCGTACCTCGTGCTGCGCGGCATCAAGACGCTGGCGATCCGCATGGAGCGGCACTGCCGCAACGCCGCCGAGATCGCCGCACGCCTTGAAGCGCATCCGAAAGTGGAGCGCATCGTCTACCCGGGCCTCGAATCGCATCCGCAGCACGCCCTGGCGCAGCGGCAGATGCGCCTCAACGGCGAGCCGGCCGGCGGCGGGATGATCACGATCTGGCTCAAGGGCGGGTTAGCGGAATCGCGCCGATTCCTCGAACGTGTGCATCTCTTCTCACTCGCAGAGTCGCTCGGCGGAGTCGAGTCGCTCATCGAGCATCCGGCAATCATGACGCATGCCTCAGTTCCGCCCGACAAGCGCAAGGCCCTGGGCATCGACGACAACCTGTGCAGGCTGAGCGTGGGGATCGAGAATGTCGAGGATCTGTGGCACGACCTCGAAGAGGCGCTGGTATGAGCAATTCGAGCGGAGACCACCAATGCGTCTTGCAGCTAGATCTGCAACGAGATGATCGCGATCCAGCCCACGCGCCCTCTCCGACATTGTCGCAATCGGCCTGTTCGACTTCGCCGCGCCGCGCGCCGTGCTGATCTCTTCAGGCGCTCGGTACGGGTGTCAAGTCGCCTCCTGAATGGCCCCTTTTTGATTCCCTGTGTGTCGTGCCTCGATAGTCCGAGGGATCTGTGCGCGGTCGACTTCGTACTCGCTATCAGGGCGACTTCCTCATAGGAGTCTCGGGACCGGCGCGAGACAATCCAAGTGCATGGAGGTGCAATCGGGCAACGGCAGTCACAGGCCGCGCCCCCGGGCACCGTGATTGCCGCGGGCGGATGATTCGATCGCACTCCACAGCAATGAGGAAGGAGCATCAAAATGAATACCGTGCGAACAATTCGTATTCGCCCCCGAGGGATGAGGGCTGTGGTTACCGTCACGGCAGCGCTTGGTATGGCTCTGGCCGGCTCTGCAGCCGCGCAGCATTATGAGTACGAGAAACTTCTCGCGCCCGACGGCGGAGCGTACGACGACTTCGGCTACAGCGTCTCGACTCGCGATGACTTCGCCATCGCGGGGGCGTATGGAGATGACGGTGTGGGTGGAATCGACTCCGGCTCGGCATACGTCTTTCGCCGCAGCGGATCGGACTGGGTCTTCGAGCAGAAACTCGAAGCGAGCGACGCGGATTCAACGGATTACTTCGGCTACGCGGTGAAGTTGCACAACGGCATGGCGCTCATCGGTGCGCCGGGCGATGAGACGGCAGGATCGGTCTATGTCTTCCGCCGCACTTCCCTCAACGGCCCGTGGCAGCAGGTGCAGAAGATCGTGCCCCCCGACGGCGCAGCGGGCGATGACTTCGGCGCTGCGATCGATGCGGATGGCCGCTACATGGCCGTCGGGGCGCGAAGAGACTCCGATGTCCTGAACGACGCGGGTTCGGTCTACATGTACGAGTATGAGGACTCGATCCAGCGATGGGTCTACCTCAGCGAATTCCGCGCCGGCGATAGCGGCGCCAACAAGTGGTTCGGCGAACGGCTTGCGATCTCAGGCGATTATGTTGCCATCGGCGTGCCGCGCGATGATCCGAACGGCGTCGGCTCGGGCTCCGCCTATGTCTTCAAGCGCTCAGGCGGAACGTGGATTCAGCAGACCAAGATCATCCCCTCCGACGGCGCAGCCGAGTATCGCTTCGGAAGCGACGTGGCCATCGACCTCGATACGATCGCCGTCGGTGCTGCCGAAGACTGGCCCGCCGCGAAGCGATCAGGATCGGTCTACCTCTACAGGGGGAGCAATACCTCCTGGCCGCTCGAGCAGAAAGTCTACGACTCGTCAGTACTGGCCAATCACTGGGACCGCTTCGGATCGGGCGTCGATCTCGCGGGAGAGACGCTGCTCATCGGCGCGAGGGCAAGCGACCTCAACGGAACCGATTACGGCGCCTGCTATGTCTGGACGCGGTCGGGTTCGACGTGGACGCAGCGCTCGCGGCCGCTCTTTGCCTTCGATGCGGCGACATTTGATGACTTCGGCGGCGCGGTCGAACTCGATGGAGCGCGGGCGATTGTCGGCGCGTACACAAAGTCCGACAACGGGCAGAACACCGGCGCCGCCTACGTCTTCAATGACATCCATTTCCTGCTGGCGATTCAACCCGAACCTCCGCGGCAGGGCATGAATGCGACCTTTACCGTTACGGGTGGACGGCCGCGCATGCGGACATGGCTCGGCTACAGCATCGCCGGATTGAGAAAGACGTTCATTGCACCGCTGAACATCACGATCGAACTGCGCAACGGCGTGCAGGCCGGCGGGATCAAGATGACGGACGCCAATGGAACGGCGACCTGGGTGCTGCCGATTCCAGGCGGGACGGCGGGACGCCATCTCTGGCTCCAGGCCGTGCAGCAGGAGTTGAAGACCAACGTGATTGCGACTCAGATTGACCCATGATCCGGGCGCTTGGAGGGCGCTCGACGCTGTGCCGTGATGTGCATCAGCGCACGTCATCGTGCGGAGCGGGCGAAAGGGCGGCGAGAACGGTGAGCCCTCCGCGCACCTTCTCGCCGATTCGCACCTGCACGGCGACCTGATCGGGCCGCGGGAGAATCAGTTCAGTTGTCGAGCCGAACTTGATCATTCCGAAGCGCTCGCCGCGCGCCAGTTGCTGTCCAGGCTTCAGTGGGCAGACGATGCGCCGCGCGATGGCGCCGCTGACCTGTCTCACGCCGATCGTCTCGCCGCCGCGATCGAGGATGATTAGGTTGGATTCGTTGACGCGCGCCGACTCGGCGGTCCGGGCGTCGAGATGCCGCCCGGGCCGATGATGGCAACGCAGCACCGTCGCCGCACATGGGCTTCGATTGACGTGTACGTCGAGCACGCTCAGGAAGATGCGAATGATGACGGCGGGACTTCCGCCGGCCGCTTCGTGGGAGTCCACGCGCTCGATGGCGGAGACGGTTCCGTCCGCGGGGCTGAGGAACGCGTCATCCGGCAGATCGGCCGGTACGTTACGGATCGGATCGCGGAAGAAGGCTGCGACGCAAAGCCACAGGAGCCAGATGACGGGCAGCGCCCACCACCACCCGACCCACCACGCGACAGAAGAGAGCGCCAGCGCCATCAGCAGCGCTCCACCCCATTCGCGGATGCCCAAGAGCGAGAGCGGCATTGGTCAGCGCCTCGTCATGCGTGGCGCGCTCCGCTCGCAGGGATGCGAGGGCGCAAGAATCACTCGGTTCACATGGAACGCTGCCGGCGCCAAGTGCACGTGGCCTATTGGAACGTCTTTCCGACGAACCACCCGATGACGCCTGAGACGATCGTGACGCCCCCGAAGATGCCGACGTACATCCAGAGGTTATCCGCGAGTGTTCGGGCGATTCCTGCGACGGTCTGGTCGCCGACGAGCGCCGTAAAGAGGACGAGCGTTGAGAGCAGCAGCGAAATGAGCGCGCCGATCGACAGGCCGACGGCCAGGCCGCTGCCGGCCCCGTCGTAGTACTCGATCGCCGCGGGCATGACCAAGGCGCCGGCGCCGGCGGCTGCCTCAGCCGCGGGCGATGCGAACAACCCTGATGCGCCGCCCGAAGCCGCGGCCGCATCCTCTTCACCGGGGTATTTGATATCGTCGAGAACGGCCCCGAGAGAGGTGTCGTCCGCTTCCCGCGTCAGGTCCAGCAGGCCGGAACCGGATGCGTGAGGGTCGAGGCTGAAACCCGCGGGTGAAATGGAATCCGAGACCTGCGTCGCCGCGCTCGGATCAGCCTTGTCAAGATCCTCCGAGTCAAAGATGGAGATCCCCGTGGACTCCTTCGAGTCCATCAGGCCGAGGACCGATTCCTCCTTGTCTTCGATGGCCTTGTTCTCAGCGCTGTCGGCCAGGCCGATCGGTTCCACCTCGTCATCGCCGGCGAGCAGGTCGATCTGCTCCTTCTTGAACATGAGCTTGTCACGGTCGCGGAACTCCTGGATCTGCCCCGAGGCGGCCATTCGCGTCACGTCCTCGGTGGACTTCCTGAGTCGTGCGGCCGCTTCATCAAGCGTGTAGAACATCTTGGCCATGGTGACAGACCTCCGTCAATCCGCGTGCGCCGGTCTGCGCGGCTCTCCGCGCCGACCATCCCTGAAGAGGGCGGATGCTCCGCCCTGCAAGGTGAAGGCTAGCGTGTTGAGTCCACTTCGGCAACACCATGCCGGTGCGGCGGGCCGCTCACGGGCAGGCCTCGTCTACCATACTCCCGCCATGACCGCCCGCCTGCTTTCGCCCCCCCGGCCTGATCCGCCTGCCGCCGAACGAATCGAACTCCCCCTGCCGCATCTGCCGGAGGCGATGGAAGGGCGCAGCGTCCTGCACATCTCCGATCTGCACGTGCGACGGTATCGGCCGTGGTTCAGGCGGGTGATCGCCATGTGCGGCCAGGTTACGCCGGACTTCGTCTGCATGACCGGCGATTACATGACCCTGCCGCGCGACGAAGGGGCCGCCCTGACCGTCCTGCGCGACCTTGCCGAGGTCCTGCGTCCTCGCTTCGGCGCCTTCGCGAGTTTCGGCAATCACGATTCCGAGGCGTTCAAGAGAAGTGCAGCGGAAACTCCCGGCGTCCACTGGCTCGAGCATCGCAGCGCTGTCCTGCCGGATTTCGGCATCACCTTCCTCGGGACGAGCACGCCCTGCGATCTCGTCCGGACCATCCTCCACGCAGACCGCGAGGAGCGGCGACTCGGCGTCGCGGGTTGCTCCTACCGCATCCTCCTCGGACACGAGCCTTCAATCCTCATCACCTGCGCCGAAGTGGGCGTCGAGTGGGCGCTGCTCGGGCACACGCACGGCGGGCAGGTGCGCCCGGGTCTCCCCCTGGCGATGCACAACAGTTCCGGCCTGCCCCTGCGCCACTCGAGCGGCATACTGCGATGCCGCGATTCGGTGGGGACCATCAGCCGCGGCCTGGGAGAGAGTTTCTTCGATGTGCGCCTCTTCTGCCCGCCGCAACTCCCGCTGTACATCCTCCGCCGCGGCCCGTTGCCCGGCGCCTTCACCCGGCGCATGACCTGCGTGCGATGGTGGTAAGACAGAGAGTCGCCAAGGCCCCGAGGAAGCAGTCGCGCGGCGCCATCCGAGACCGCGTACGTCTTCGCCGACGCAAACCAGCGCCGGCATCCGGGACCCGACCCATCACACCGCCGCGTGCGAAACCAGCAGGTCGGCGATCTGCACGGCGTTGAGCGCGGCACCCTTTCGCAACTGGTCGCCGCTGGCGAAGAGGCTCAGTCCCCGGCACCGGCCCCGCTCGTCCATCTGCGATGTGTCGAGGCGCAGGCGGCCCACCAGGACCTCGTCGCGACCTGACGCCTCCAGCGGCGTGGGGAAGCGGTTTCCCGCGCGGTCATCCACGACGGCCACACCAGGGAACTCAGCGATCGCATGCCGCACCTCGTCGAGATCATCCACCGGCCGGCGGAGCGTGAGGTTGATCGACGCGCTGTGCGCGCGGAAGACGGGGACGCGGATGCAGGTGGCGGCAATGCGCACGGACTCATCCCCCCAGATCTTGCGCGTCTCGTTGACCATCTTGGACTCTTCGACGTTGGAGCCGTCGGCTCCGATGGGCGTGTTGTGGCTGAAGACGTTGAAGGCGCACGGCTGCGCGAAGACGCGGCAGGTCGGCTCAAGCCCGTCGAGCACCTCGCGCGCCTGCCGGCGCAGTTCATCGATCGCCGCGGCGCCCGCTCCGCTCACCGCCTGGTAGGTGCTCACCACCATACGTTCGACGCCGCGCAGACGATGAATCGGCGTGACTGCCATGAGTGTGATGATCGTTGAGCAATTGGGCACGGCGATGATGCGGCCCGGTGCGCCGCCCGCCAGCGCATCGGCGTTGATCTCCGGGACGATCAGAGGCACATCTGCGTCCATGCGAAAGGCGCTCGAGTTGTCAATAATGACCGTGCCCCTCGCCGCCGCGGTGCGGGCGAACTGCTTCGAGATACTCGACCCGGCCGAAAAGAGCGCGATGTCGATGTCTGCCAGACTCTCCGTATCCAGCGCCTCGATGACTATTTCCTGAACGCCGTAAGGCAACCGAAGGCCCGCCGACCGGGGCGAGGCGAAAGCGGACACCGACTCCCTCGGCACCCCACGCGCATGAAGCAGGTCGAGCATCTCCCGGCCGACCGCCCCGGTGGCGCCGACAACCGCGAACGACAAGCCTGATTGTCCGATCATGCAGCCCTCGATTCCGGTGCGGTCCCAACTCAATCGCACAAGTGTTGCACATGCCACGCTGATTTCCAGCACCGCTCCGTGAACACCCCGGCGTCCGCAGCATCGACCTTCCTGCACCAGCACTGAACGTTGTATGAGCGTGGAGGGAGGTGAAGACCCTCCTCCGCTCTCCCTGGAAGTCCGAGTGTCGGATGCGGCAGCGCGGCGCGCGGCGGGTGGCTGTTCCGCAGAGGAAGTCGCTGCGCATCGGCGCGGCGACGGCGCGGCCGATGTGGCAATCGTTCGTTGTCGGAGCATTCGGCGCTGTCAGATTGTCCCCTCAGCGCCCATATAGGGCATTCGATAGTCGCGCGGCGGGTCAAAGTTTTCCTTGATCGTTCGCGGCGACATCCAGCGCGACAGGTTGAGGGCGGAACCCGCCTTGTCGTTGGTCCCGCTCGCCCGCGCGCCGCCGAAGGGCTGCTGGCCCACGACCGCGCCCGTCGGTTTGTCGTTGATGTAATAGTTCCCCGCTGCGAAGCGCAGGCGCTCGGTCGCCAGTGCGATCGCCCGCCGGTCCGTTGCGAAGACCGCACCCGTCAGCGCGTAGGGCGAGGTCGAATCGCACAGGCTCAGCGTGTCTTCGAACCTGCCATCTTCATAGATGAACACCGTGAGAATCGGGCCGAAGACTTCTTCACACATTGTCGGGCTGAGCGGGTCCGCCGTTTCAACGAGTGTCGGCTCGACGAACCAGCCGCGCGTGTCGTCGCACCTGCCGCCGGCAAGAATTGAACCTGCGGCTGCCGACCGCGCCTGCGCAATGTAATGTTTGCAGCGCTCAAATGCGTCGCCGTGAATCACCGCTCCCATGAAGTTGTCGAAGTCGGCCACGTCTCCCACCGGGATCGCACGGATCCTGGCGATGAGATGGTCCCTCATTGCGCTCCACATCGACTCAGGCAGGTAGGCGCGGGAGAGCGCCGAGCACTTCTGCCCCTGAAACTCGAACGCTCCTCGGATCATGCCTGCGATGACTGCCTCCGCGTCCGCAGACTCATGGGCGACCAGGAAGTCCTTGCCGCCCGTCTCGCCCACCAGGCGCGGAAACTCGCGGTATTGGTCGAGCCGGTCAGCAACCTGTCGCCACAGCGTGCGGAAGACGGCAGTCGATCCGGTATAGTGCAGTCCGGCAAAATCGTGTTGCGCAAGCACGACGCGCGTCACGTCTTCCGCATTGCCCGGCACGAAGTTGATGACGCCCGGCGGCAGTCCGGCCTCTTCAAAGAGGCGCATGACATGATAATTGCTCAGCAACGAGTGCGGCGAAGGCTTCCAGACCACGGTGTTGCCCATCAGCGCGGGCGCATGCGGCAGATTCCCCGCGATGCTCGTGAAGTTGAAAGGCGTGACGGCGTAGACGAACCCCTCAAGCGGACGGCACTCGACGCGATTCCACGTGCCGCGAGGCGAGACATCCGGTTGCACCTGCGCTTCGATTCGCTCCAGGTAACTTACATTGAAGCGGAAGAAGTCGATCAACTCGCATGCCGCGTCGATCTCCGCCTGGTGGCAGGTCTTGGATTGGTTGAGCATTGTCGCTGCGTTGATGCGGTCGCGCCAGGGGCCGGCGAGCAGATCGGCGGCGCGCAGAAAGATCGCGCCTCGATCGGACGCGGGCATGTTCATCCACTCGACCTTGGCGCATCGCGCTGCCTCGACTGCGGCGAGGGCTTCCGCCTCGCCGGCCTGGTGAACTTTCGCCAGAACATGGTGGCGGTCGTGAGGGACTCGCGCTTCCGCGAAGCGGCCGGTCCGCACTTCGCGCCCGCCGATGATGAGCGGTACCTCGATGGTTTCGCCCTGCTGCCGCGACAATGCCGCCATGAGCGATTCCCGCTCCGGCATTCCGGGCGCGTAGGAGCGCACCGGCTCGTTGACGGGCGCGGGGAACCGTGTCACTCCAATCGACATGAACACCTCACTGCCTCGCCCACTTCCTTCGCGCGCCCGGCCGGGCCGACCCGGCGCGGCTGACGGACGATTGTACGGGCCGGATCGAACGAGCAGGCGATCACCCCGGGTCTGCCCGGTCGTCCGCGATCCGCCCGAAATTTTTCGGAAGTGTGAAAGGGGCGAACAGGGTTGAGGATTCGAGCCCTCGCCGGACCCGTTGACCGCCGCACCTCCCGCCCTACGATCGTTGGCCGGGCGATTAGTTCAGTTGGCTAGAACGCACGGATCACACCCGTGAGGTCACTGGTTCGAGTCCAGTATCGCCCACTTCCGCAGGTCCAGCCGGGCAGACGAGGTTGTTGCGCTGCGACTCTCCTTCCTTTCACTCTACCAATCACCGTGGCCCGCGCGGGTGGGGCGCCACGCGCCTCGGGGCTGAAGAGCATTCCGAGTGCCGAGCGGTCAGCATTCTGTCCATCGCTGTGCAGCCCGCTGGAGCAGGACGAAGGCGAGCAGCAGAAGTCCGATGACGATCTTGATCCACCACGTATTGAGGTCGCCCTGGTAGTTGGGAATCGTCGTGATGAGGCCGAGGATGAGCACGCCGAGGAGCGTGCCGATGACTGACCCGCGGCCGCCGGCGAGCAGAGTTCCGCCGATGACCACGGCGGCGATGGCGTCGAGTTCGAGGAGGAACGCAGCCGAGGCGTCGCCGGCCTGCATGCCGATGAGGTGGACGACTCCGCCGGCCGCGGCGCACAGGCCGCTGATCGAGTAGGCGCCGACGCGGGCCCGCGCGACGGGCAGGCCCATGAGCCGTGCGGCCGATTCGTCGCTGCCGATGGCGTAGACGGTGCGGCCGAAGCGCGTGAATCGAAGCACCGCCGCCGCGATCACAACCGCTGCGACCAGCACCATGGCGGCGAGACTGAAGCCGGCGATATGGCGCTCGGAGAGCGAGCGAACGGACTCGATGTCTTTCATGTCGATGCGCTTCGCGTCGGAGAGGAGAAGCGCGGCGCCGCGCGCGAGGAACATGCCCGCGAGGGTCACGAGAAACGGCGGAAGGCGGAAGACCTGAATGATGCCTCCCATGAAAGCGCCGAAGGCGGCGCCGAGCACGAGCACCATCGGCGCGGCGGACCACATCGACAGGTCGAGCCGACTCATCAGCACCGCCAGGACCATGCTCGAGAGGGCGATGACGGCGCCGACAGAGAGGTCGATTCCTCCCGAGAGGATCACGAAGGTCATGCCGATCGCCGCCAGACCGAGCGTCGCGTTGTCGGAAAAGAAGCGGGTGAACTGAAACCATGAGCCAAAGCCCGGATAGGCGATCGCCGCTGTTGCGTAGAGCGCGATAAGCACCACCGCAGTCGCAAGCAGCGGCCAGTGCCGCGTGAATCTCGCCATCAGGCCACCGCCCTCCGGGTGCGAAGCAGCAGCCGCCTCAATTCGCTCGACTGGAGCAGGCAGACGATCAGCACAACCGCGGCCTTGATGACGAGATTGAGTTCGACGGGCACGCTGCGGCCGCCGAACTGGGCCATGAGGATGGTCGTGGAAAGGGACTGGATGAGAATGGCTCCGGCAAGAGAGCCGAGAAGTGAGAAGCGCCCGCCGGTGAGCGCCGTTCCTCCGATGACGACGGCCAGGATCGCGTCAAGTTCGAGGTAGAGTCCCGAGTTGTTGGCGTCGGCTGCGGCGATGTCGGCCGCGTCAACAAGACCCGCGAGGCCCGCGAGCAGCCCCATGATTGCATAGGCGGCGAGGCGGGTCGATCGAACGTCGAGGCCCGCGTGGCGGCTCGCCTCCTCATTGCCGCCGACGGATTCGATGAAGAGGCCCAGAGAGGTGAGGCGCACGGCGGCGGAAAGCGCCCCGGCGGCGGCAAGCGCGATCAACACCGGCGCAGGCAGTCCCAGCAGTGCGCCGCGCCCGATCGCAAGAAAGGCCGAGCCCGGCTCAACCGTGATGATCTGCCCGTCGGTGATGAGTTGCGCGATGCCGCGCCCCGCCACCATGAGAATCAACGTGGCGACGATGGGCGGAACGCCCGCAAATGTGATGAGAAGCCCGTTCCACAATCCAGCGGCGAGGCAGACGGCCAGCGCTGCGGCGACGGCCGCGGCCGCGGATGCGTCGGTCTCGAGCACGCGGGCCGCAACTGCACCGGCGATCGCCATCACGGCGCCGACGGAGAGATCGATGCCTCCGGCGGCGATCACCAGCGTCATTCCCAGCGCCAGGAGCAGAACCGGCGCGCCCTGATTGAGCACGTCGATGAGTGGCGAGGCCAGGCGCCCTTCCGCGAAGTGCAGATGAAAGAACGACGGACTCACGACGGCGTTGAATGCCAGGAGCAGCGCCAGGGCCGCGAGCGGCCAGACGAGGCGGGACATCGAATCAGGCATGACCGTCCTCCGCCGCCGGCCGGGCGATCCGCCGCATCACATCGGCTGTGCTGACGGCGGCGCCGGCGAGTTCACCCACGACCGCGCGGTCGCGCAGGACCATGATGCGTCCGCTGACGCGCACGACTTCCTCGAGTTCGCCGGAGATGAAGATGATGGCCATGCCTCTGGCGCGAAGTTCGTCGATGAGCGATTCGATCTGTTCCTTGGCGCCGATGTCGATGCCGCGCGTCGGCTCGTCGAGCAGAAGGATGGTCGGCTCCATGAGAAGCCAGCGCGCGAGGATCACCTTCTGCTGGTTGCCTCCCGAGAGTTGAGCGACGGGGCGGCGGAGATCGGGCGTGGCGATGGAAAGCGAGCGCACGAAGCGTTCAGCGATCGCCTGTCGCTCCTGCTTGCCCAGGCGCTTCGCCCAGCCGCGGGCGGCGAGCAGGGCGAGCACGATGTTGTCGCGAACGCTGAGGTGGGCGATGAGGCCGGCGGTGCGGCGGTCCTCAGGGGTGAAGGCCATGCCGGCGCGGATGGCGCGGCGCGGCGAGTGGCGCCGGATGAGGCGCCCGTTGATCCTGATCTGGCCGCCGTCGCGCCGATCGAGGCCGAAGAGCAGCCGGGCCAGTTCGGTGCGCCCTGACCCGAGCAGACCCGCCAGGCCGAGCACTTCGCCGGTGTAGAGAGAGAGGCGGAAAGGCTGCATGGCGCGGCGCCGAAACACGTCGGCGGCGCGCAGGCACTCGCGGCGTGGGCCGGCGACTCCGGGCGACTTCACCGCCGCGGGCGGCGCCGCCCGCTCGACGGTCTTGCCGAGCATCGCCGACACCAGCGCGAGTCTCGGAAGTTCTCCAGTTGCATGTGTGCCGGCACAGCGCCCGCCGCGCAGGATCGTCACCCGGTCGCTCACCTCGTACACCTGCTCGAGGAAGTGTGTGATGAAGATGATGCCCAGACCCCGCGCGCGCAGGCGGCGCATGAGGGCGAAGAGTTGCGCCGTCTCGCCCGCATCGAGCGATGAAGTCGGCTCGTCGAGCACGAGCACCTTCGCCCGCTGATCGACCGCCCTTGCGACGGCGATCAACTGCCGCACCGCGATCGAGCACGAGCGCAGCGGCCGCGAGACATCGACGCTCAGGGCCATGTCCGCAATCACCTTGCGGGCACGCTCGCGCATCGCGCCCCACCCGATCCAGCCGAGTCGTGAGCGCGGCTCGTACCCGAGGAGAATATTCTCCGCCACGCTCAGGTCGGGAATGAGGTTGACTTCCTGGTAAACCGTGGCAATTCCCAGCCGCTGTGCCGCCAGCGGTGTGCGCGGCTCGATCATCGCCCCGTCAAGGGAGATGGTCCCGCGATCGCGGCGCTCGGCTCCCGTGAGTATCCGTATGAGCGTGCTCTTGCCGGCGCCATTCTCGCCGACGAGCGCGTGGATCTCGCTGGTGCGGAGTGTGAAGTCAACGGCATCGAGCGCGCGGACGCCGGGGTAGGTCTTGACAATTCCGCGCATCTCGACGAGCGCATGGGCCACGGCGCCTCCCCGCCCGCTCAATACTCGCGGCTGTCGATCACCTCGGCCGCGGTGGACTGGTCGAAGACCCGGTCCTGCACGACGATGTTCTTCGGGAGCGTCTCGCCGGCGACGGCCTTGGCGACCGCGTCGAACGCGGCCGGGCCGAGGAGCGGGTTGCATTCGACCGTGCAGTTGAGTTTGCCGGCGACCATCGCTTCGAAGGCGCCGCGCACGCCGTCGATGGAAACGATGAGGATGTCCTTGCCGGGTTTCAGCCCCGCATCTTCGATGGCCTGGATGGCGCCGAGGGCCATGTCGTCGTTGTGGGCGTAGACGGCGTTGATCTGTCCGGGAGCCGACTTGAGAAACGCCTCCATGACCTCCTTGCCCTTGGCGCGCGTGAACTCGCCCGTCTGCGAGCGGATGATCCTGATCCCCTCGTGCGGCGCGATGCCTTCTTCGAAACCCTTCTTGCGGTCGATGGCGGGGGCCGAACCCGGCGTGCCCTGGAGTTCGACGATGTTGCCTGTTCCGCCCAGTGCATTGGCGAGCCACTCGGCGGCCATGCGTCCTTCGGCGACGAAGTCGGAGGCGATAAGCGAGGTGTAGAGCGAATCGTCGCTGACCTTTACACCGCGATCGACGAGAATGACCGGAATGCCCGCGGCGAAGGCCTGCTTGAGCACGGGTTCCCAGCCCGTTTCAACAATCGGCGCGAGGATGATGGCGTCCACCTTTTGCGCGATGAAGGAGTTGATCGCCTTGATCTGGTTCTCCTGCTTCTGCTGGGCGTCGGAGAACCTGAGATCGATGCCGCGCTTCTTCGCTTCATCGCGGATGGATTTCGTCTCGGCGGTGCGCCAACTTGATTCAGCCCCGATCTGCGAGAAGCCGACGATGAGCGCTTTCGGATCGCTCCCGGAGTCTGAGGAGGACTTCTTCGAGCAGCCGGGCAGGGCGAAGACGCAAGCGGCGACGACAGCGCATGAAACGATGAGCACGGATGCGAACACGCCGCGAGAAGGGCCGCAAGTGAATGTCGATGCAACGCGTGGCATCTGTGATCCCCCTTTTTGAGAAGCAGCATCCGGACCGCTCTGCCGCGGCTTCCGCCATCGATCGTATCGTCGCGCGCGGCGCCGACAAGCCCTGATGCTGCGCCTCAGCGCCGCTCTTCGATCCGCACCAGGCCCGCGTCGATGAACTGTCCGCCGCGCGTCTGGCGGCAATGGATGGCGATGGAGTTGCGCCCCGGCCGCAGCGCGGCCCGGCCGGTCTCGTTCAGCGCGATGTGGCGGTATCCTGTCGTGTAGTCCCTGAGTGACGCGACAAGTGTTCCGTTCAGGTACACTTGCGCATCCTCGTCGTGGTGAATGCGGAGCATGAGCGCCCCGTCGCCGGCATCGCCCGGCCCCAGGTCGAACGTGCGCCGGATCCAGATGTCCGAACCTGACCACTCTGTTCCGACAACGGCGCCGGGTGTGCCCGCCGTGCCGAACCCGCCGGGGCCTTCGCTCCACGAGGCATCGTTGAACTCCGCAGCCGTCCGCTCGCCCGTCGGCTCAGTGAACGTGTAGCGCCACGTCTGCGCCGTGCGCTGCGAGGTCGCGACGACTTCGCGCACAGTCGGCGGCGGTTCGTAGACCGCCGCGTTGATCGACGCGAGGCGCTCCGGCTCGATCTTGCAGACCGTGCGGTCGTATGTCATCAGCCCGTTCACCTCGCCTTCGACGTCCGTTGTCTGCGTGTAGACGGCTGCGGCGAGTCCCTGGCCGATGAGCAGTCGAAGATCGGCGACGAGCGCCGCAAAATCGCGCGCCAGTTGCTCTCGATCCGTGAGGTTGCGATAGCCCCAGTTGCGGTCGCGCTGCCAGAGGTGTCCTGCGACCGGCAGGCCGAGGCCGCCGAACTCGCCGAGGACCGAAACACGATCGGAGATCGTGGGGAACATCCCCGGCCCGGGATACTGGTGCAGGTCCTTGAGATCGCCTGCGCCCCGATCCTGCCAGCCGCTCGGCCCGTCCACGAGGCGCGTCGGATCGAGTTCCTTCACCCATGCGAGAGTCTCGTTCGTGTCGTGCTGTCCCCAGCCTTCGTTGAAGGGCACCCAGACCACGATGCACGGGTGGTTGCGAAGGGAATCGATCATCGCGCGGAGTTCAGCGCGGAACTGCGCCTTGGATTCCTCGCTGACGGCGGCGTCGGTCGCCGAGCCGGGCGCAACGAAGTGGCTCTGGCCGCGCGCCGAGAGCGAAGGCATATCCTGCCACACGAGCAAGCCGAGGCGGTCGGCCCAGTAGTACCAGCGGTCGGGTTCGACCTTGACGTGCTTGCGGGCAGTGTTGAACCCCATGGCGCGGGTCATCTCGACATCGTAACGAAGCGCGGCGTCCGTCGGCGCGGTGTACAGGCCGTCCGGCCACCAGCCCTGGTCGAGCGGGCCGAACATGAAGATCGGCTTGCCGTTGAGCAGGATGCGGTTGAAACCGTCGTGGTCCAGCCCCGTCGAGACCTCGCGCATGGCGAAGTAACTGCGCACCGTATCGCGTCCCGCCTTGACTCGCAGGTCATAGAGAAAGGGCGCCTCGGGCCACCAGAGTTTCGGATTGTGAATGCGGATGAGCAGGGGCTGGCCCGTGCGGCCGCTGGCCGTCGCGACCATCTCCTCGCCGTCATAGACGCTCGCCTCGACGGGCAGCGCCGCGCTCGCTTCGACCCTCAGGCGCAGCGCACGGTCACTTGGAATCGGCTCCATCATCAGGCGCGTGATGTGCGCTTCGGGAACGACTTCGAGCCACACCGTCTGCCAGGTGCCGGTGACGGCGGTGTAGAAGATTCCCTGGGGTTCGAGCACCTGTTTACCGCGCGGCTGGTCGCCCTCGTCCGTCGGATCCCGGACGCGAACGGTGATCCACTGCGGATTCTCCTTGCGCAGGGCATCGGTGATGTCAAAGGAGAAGGCGTCATAGCCGCCGCGATGCCCGCCCAGGACCACGCCGTTGCACCAGACGGTGGCGTCCCAATCCACTGCGCCGAAGTTGAGCAGGACTCGCTTGCCGCGCGAGTGCGGCGGCGATTCGAACGACCGCCGATACCACAGCGCCTCATCAGGTCGAACCGCCTTGCCGACGCCGCTCAGGTGCGATTCGATCGGAAAGGGCACGCGGATGTCGCCATGCCAGTGCGCCGGCTCGCCCGCCTCGCGAGATGTAACGGCGTACTGCCAGGCGCCGTTGAGATTCGTCCACTTCTCGCGGCGCAACTGGGGGCGCGGGTATTCAGGCAGCGGCGTCGTGCGCAGCGCCTCGTCTGTCCAGCGCGTCTTCATGGCCGAAGACTCGCCGCCGCCGATGCGCCATTCGAGAGCGCCGGCCGAGAAATCGTCGCGCAATTGCACCTCGATCCGAAGTGCCCGTGTCGAAATGGCTTTGAAAGCCACTTCGTTGTACCGGTCGCGCTCGACGCCGTATTCGCCGGCGCCTTCAACGGGCGCCCACCGGTCGCTGTCGAGCCACAGGAGGCGCCAGGACTTGGGAGTGCGGCACTGCCCGTTGATCGCATGGTCATCAAACCAGTAAACCTTGACGTGATCGACCGTCCGCGGCTGGTCGAAGTGCGCTTCGTACCACTCAGCGGTGCCGCGATGCGGCCAGAAGGTGTGGCGCGGGATCGTGTGGTCGTTCGAGTCCTTCGGTTCGAGGTCGTCGGCGATGGCCTGCGTGGAATCGGTGCCGTAGCAATGCGAGGCCCGCGCTTCATACAACTTCCTGGGCATCGCCGGCGGCTTCCACGCATGTGCGTCCGGCCCGTCGCCGGCCACGGGGAACGCCGAGATGCGCAGCCGCGCGCCGCCCATCGGAATGAGCGCGATCTCCTCGACCGGCTCGCCGGCCTTCACCGGGCTGTCCTGCAGCAAGCCGCACAGGCCGTACTGGTCCAGCGTCCACTCCGGCACGCGCCGGCCCTTCGCGATGAGCCGGATCGGCGCCGCCTGCTGCGTAAAGGGGAAGTCGTCGGCGGGCCAGGGCCGGCGCTCAATGCGAAAGTCCTTCGCGAGATCGCCGCTGAGGACGAGCGCGTAGTTCCACGGCGTGGTCGGATGAATCTCGAACGCCGGCCACCTCTCGGCATCGACGTCCTCGCGCCACTTCGCGTCGCGCAGGGCCGCCTGCGTCGGCTCGATGCGGCGATACTCCTCGCCGATCTCCAGTGAGAAAGTCAGCGGCCCATACGACACGCTCGCCGCATTGTGGTTCTGCTCCCATCGCTTCACGCTCAGTCGCATCGGCAGTGAAAGCGTGACGGAATCGCCCTCGCTCCACGTGCGCTCGATCCGCGCGTAGCCGCCCGCATCAAGCGTGCCGCCCGCGCGCCGGCCGTTGACCTTCAACGTCGCTCCCTGCGCCCACGAGGGGATTCGCAGATAGAGTGGAAACGCCACGGGCCGCGCGGTGCTGAGCCTGAAACGAATCTCCTCCTCGAAGGGATAGTTCGTCTCCTCGATGAAGCGCACCAACTCGCCCTCGCCCGCGCCGACGCGGATTTTCGCCTCGCTGGCGCTGTAGATGGCCGCGCACGCGCCATTGTCGGGGGTGGCGAGCCAGAGGTGCTCGGTCATGTACGCCCAGCCGTGCGAATGGTTGTGCTGGCAGCAGCGGTGGCTGATGGGGTTCATGGCGAGCATCGGCCCGCCGTTCTGAAAGCCCGGCGAGTGGCTCATTGAATCGCTCACCACCAGGTTCGGGCTGGTGAGGTAGCGCAGCGCGCGGAAGTCGGGCGTGAACGCTGCGGGTAGGGAGTTGAACGCGACTTCCTCGGTGTGCTCCGCCCAGAAGGGGTCGCCGGTGATCGTCAGCAGTGTCTCGTTGGAGAGCATCTGCTCGACCATGCCGCAGGTCTCGATCGCCTGCCGCGGATCGTCGAATCCGGGCCGGCAGTTCTCGTCACTGCCGAACATCCCGCCGGGCACCTGGCCGTAGAGCCGGCGCACCGTTGCGAAGTTGTCGTACGCGGCCTGAAGGTGGCGCGGATCGCGCGACTGGAGCCAGTACGTCGCCGGCTCGCCGAAGGCCTGCGCGATGTTGACGTTGTGCCAGTTGGGCAGCGTGCCATTCATCGTCCAGTCGGCGGTCCTGGCGTGGATGCGCTGCGCGAGATCAAGGAGGAATGGTTCGCCGGTGCGGTTGTAGAGCCAGTAGATGCTGAAGAGGTTGTCCCCGCCGCGCATCCTCTGCCAGTAGTGCGTGAGGAGCACTTCGTCAGGCACCGTCATCTGAAAGCGGGAGTACCGGGTCATGAGGTCGATGACGCGCTCATCGCCGGTGAACTCGTAGTAGGACTGGAGGCAGAAGAGCATGATCATGTTGGCCCAGAAGTCCTGCGAGCCGTCATTCTCGAAGATCCGCACGGGTCCGAAGTTGCCGTCGCCGCGCTGGCTGCGCAGGGCGGCTTCGATCCAGGTGCGGGCCTCCGCGATCATCGCCTCGTCGCCGAGGAGGTAGCCGATGTTCCCGTAGCCCTTGAGCCAGTAGGGCACTTCCTCCCAGCCCCACTCGCCGATGCCGTCGGGCGCGAGCCAGGCGTTGCCGTTTTTCTCGAGCCACGGGCTGAGTTCGCCCAGGCGGCCGGTGACGCCCTCGCGCTGCAGTTCGAGGCAGCGCCTCAGCCAGCCGCGCGCCTGCACCGAGCCGACGGGCAACTTGATGAACGCGCCGGGCGCCAGCGGCTGGCGGTTCGAGACGTAGTGCGCATTCGTGACATCGATCCGCGGGCGATCGACGCGCTCGAACGTGACCGTCTGCATTGCGCATCCTCCCGCGAGGAGAATCATCAGGAAGAACATCGTGGCCGCAGCATTACTCATGAGAGCCTCCCCGAGGAAAATCCCGACGACGGCGAGGCAGCGCCCCGGCCGCCGAACGGGCATTCTATCTCTGGGCAGCGAGGGCTGTGGAACAGACTTTCAACCTGTACGAGAGATCGCAGCCCTGGCCGAACCGCGGCTCCGTGCATGAGTCGACAAAGCGTCTGCGTCGGGCGATACACGTTTCACCCTGCAGTACGATTACGATGGTGGTGCGCCAGTATCAGTAATTTCACGATCCGCCGGAGGAGAGGCCTTGACGAACCTCGACGCTCAATGTGCCGATGCCGGGTCAAATGTGCATCCTGTGCCGTGGCCCGCTTGCATTCTGGTCCTCCTGTTCTGCGCGATGGTCCTCGCGGCAGGGATGAGTCTCGTCGGCGTCGGTCTGCAAGGCGTCATCAACCAGCGCCTCGTCATCACCACTCGATCGGGAGGCGTCTTGCGGCAGACCGTCTCGACTTCAACGGCCTACACCGGTCTTGCCGCGGTGCGAGTCGGACTGGGGATGATGGCGGGCGGATCGCTCCTGGCATCCTGGGGCGTTGCCTGGGCGCTGTCCGTGATCATGGTCTGGCGGCGAGGCGTGGCGGCGTACCGACCTCATCGCCTTCTCTGGTGGCTGTCGCTGCTCGTCCTGACGTTTCTTTTCCTGCTCCCGCCATGGGTCGCGGCCAATGCCGTGATGTGGATCGCTGTGATCGCGGCACTTGTGCTCCTCGGTGCGCAGAGGCGTGCCGGCGCTGCATCCAGCATCGGTCGCGCGATCTTCGTTGCCGCCATCGCCTTCGGCCTGGTCGCGCCGGTGTCAGGATGGAACGCGGTCTTTGGATTGTCGCTCCTCGGCGGCGGCTTTGCCCACCTTTTCACTCTGCGCTTGCCACGCCCCGCTTCATGGACGGCGCAGCCTGGAGCACCGCACTGAGGATTGCGGCAAGCCGCTTCAACCGCAGAAGGTTGCGATTCGTCTCTCCGACTTGCAGGGAGGCAGGCGGCGATGAGTGAAACCACCACCAAGCTGAAACGCGAGCCCGAGCCGCGCGGCCTCCGCTGCCCGAAGTGCGGGTGCGGACATTTCGAGGTGGTCTACACCCGTCGAATCCCCGGCGGTGCGATCCGCAGGCGGCGGGAATGTCGGTACTGCGGCCGAAGGGTGACGACGACGGAGCGGGTGGGGGGATGAGCGCCACCGCACAATCTGCTGAGAATTGCCTGCGCAGATGACTGACACCTGGTTCGCTGTTGCGATCAAGGAAGGTGCTTGTCGCACTATTGCCCTCAATCCCGCTCCAGCGTCAGGCGCAGCACGGCGTCGCGGGCGAAGTGCAGGTGCTGGTCGCCGATGAGCAGGTCGCCGCCGACGCTCGGGTCGAGGCGGTGTGCCTTGAGGAGCACGCCGTAGTTCGCCATGCTTT
>CAADHA010000201.1 GCA_900696685.1 uncultured Planctomycetota bacterium | reverse complement strand
GAGCAGACCACTTGGCGCGGGCGAGCAGATGCGGGGTTTTCGCGAACGGGCCATTGTCTGTCGCCATGCCAGCCGTTCCGCGTGGTCTTGAGCAGGCGCATCGGAGATTCGGATCGAGATCTTTTTCGGAGTTGCTCGCGCCGGCCATCGACGCAGCGGAGCGGGGATTCGCTATCGACCGGAATCTGGCAAAGGCGATCAGGTGGGCAACCAGGAGGAGTGCAGCACCGGAACCGGAGTGGGCGAGAATTTTCTGCCCTGGAGGAACGCCGCTGCGCGAAGACGACGTGCTGGTGCAGCAGGACTTGGCAAACACGTTGCGCGGCTACGCCGGGAGTCCGGAGACGATATACGCGCAGGCGCCGTTCGCGCATCTGTGGAACCATCTTGCACTGCGGACACACGATTCGTGGTGGTACGACCGCCTTGCCTCGACGGTTTCCGTGAAACGAGCCGAGGCGGTCGAGTCCGGCGACATGCTCGTATATGGACCGACACCTCACGAATCGGGTTTCGGCATTTTCAAGACTGCGCTCGCGTACTACCTGGAGGAATCCGCGGCGCCGGCAGGACGCACAGGGAGTTCTCTGGACTTGGCCGCCTTTATCGGCGGTCTGCGACTGGCCTGGCGTGAACGTGCCGCAGAGTATGCCGAGACGGAACCGGTCACCCGGCATACCTCGCATTTCTGCGTACTCGATCCGGACGGCATGCTCGTCTCGTGCACTTTCACGCACGGGCCTCTGTGGTTCGGATCGGGAGTGGTGGTTCCGGGAACAGGGCTGCTCCTGAATTGCGGATTGAATTTGGCCAGGTATTCCTGGCGCCGCAACACGTGGGTTGCCGTCAATAACATGACCCCCGTTGTGGCCATCGCGGATCGCGGAGCGCGGTATGCGATCGGTGCTCCGGGCGGATCGAGAATTCCGGCGATCGTACTGAAGACGACCATCGAGAGCGTGCTCGGCGGACTGCCGATCAGCACGTCGATCGCCCGACCGCGCATATCCATCTCTCCTGACGGCGCGCTCGAATGCGAGCGCGATGCGGGGATCGAAGGTTCGACAAGGGAATTGACCGCCGAGGACTTCTACGGGCCGGCATCAGCCATTCACGTCGACGACGAGGCGGGGGGTATCGATGTAGGGATGGATCCGAGGTGTGCCAGTGCGACGGCCTGGGTATGAAGGCTGTCGCCGGAGTGGTTTTCGAGAGGAACCGAGATGAGCAGTAGCGACAGAAGCATCGGAATCATCGACACCACGCTGCGGGACGCGCATCAGTGCCTCTGGGCGACGCGGATGACCACGCCGCACATGTTGCCGATCGCCGAGAAGATGGACCATGCCGGCTTCCGGCAGATCGACCTGGCCGGGCCGATCCAGTTCGACGTCTGCGTGCGCTATCTCAAGGAGGATCCCTGGGAACGGGTGCGCATGATGCGCCAACGGATCCGGCAGACGCCGCTTCGCTTCCTGGTTCGGAGCAAGAACCTGATGACGTTCGACATGCTGCCGGACGACATACTGGAACTCTGGGTTGAGCGCGTGGTGGCTAACGGATTCGGCATTGTCGGTGCCTTCGACGGGCTGAACGACGTCGACAACATCCTTGCGTCCACTCGACTCGCGAAGAAGCTCGGCGTCAGGACATTCGGGGCCCTGTCGTACTCGCTGAGTCCGGTGCACACGGACGAACTGTACGTGAGGACCGCGAAAAAGCTGGTGGAAAGCAGGACCATCGATTCAATCATGCTGAAGGATGCGGCGGGCTTGCTGACGGTCGACCGTATCCGCACGCTCGTACCGGCGATCAAGAAGGTGGTCGGCAATGTTCCGTTGGAGATCCACAGCCACTGTCTGACGGGGCTGGCTCCGCTGGTCTACCTCGAAGCGGTCAAGTGCGGCGCCGACCTGCTGCATACCTCGATCGCACCGATGGCCAATGGTGCGGCGCAGCCTTCGACGCAGAGCATGGTGCGAAACCTGCGCTGGATGGGCCATGAGGTGCCGGTCGATGACGCCACGCTCAACGAGGTGGGCGAACATTTCCGCCGGATCGCCGAGGCAGAAGGAAAGCCGCTGGGTGAATTGATGGAGTACGACGCGTTTCACTACGCGCACCAGCTGCCGGGCGGCATGCTGAGCAACTTCAGGTCACAACTTGAGCATGCAGGCCTGCAGGACAGGTATGACCAGTTGCTGGAAGAAGTGGCCAAGGTACGGGAAGAGCTTGGCTATCCCATCATGATCACACCGTTCGCGCAGCTGGTAGGCACGCAGGCAGTCTTGAATGTGGTGCATGGGGAGCGGTATCGGGTCGTTCCCAACGAAGTCAAGAAGTATGCGTTGGGCTATTACGGTGCACTGTTGGCGCCGGTCCATCCGGAAGTCCTCGATCGCATCGTCGAGAACGGTTCCCGGCAGATTCCTTTGAAGCCGACACCGCCGGCGCCGGGCGTAGCGGCGCTGCGCAGCAAGTATCCCTCCGCACCGGACGACGAGCGGTTGTTGCGCTACATGTTTGCCGGATCGCAGGTGGACGAGATGTTGCAGACCAAGGCGCCGATGCGCGAGTACCAGCATGAGCATTCGGTGGTCACTTTACTGCGCAGTCTTGCCAAACGGCCAAGGTTGGGCCGTATTCACATTTCGCGCGGTGACTTCGACCTTGAAGTTTCCGGGCACTGAGCCGGCGAGCGCTCGCTGGATTCGAAAGGGAATGCAATGGACGAGAGAAGGTTGAACTACAACGACGTACTCGAAATTATCGAGTTGGTGAAAGGCGCCGATGAGTTCGCTAACGTCCGACTTCGCTACGACGGCGTCGAGATCGAGCTGAGCAAGCGCGGGCATGTCGCTGCGGTACCCGCCCGGGATGCGTCTGCGGTTTCGCCCGAGCACCCGGCGGTGGAACCGGCTTCGCCAGCCGAAGCGCAGCAGCACGCGACGTCGGCACTGCCGGCGTCGTCACTGGCGGCCGTCGACGCCCCGGCCGAAGGACTAGCGGTGATCCGCGCGCCAATGGTGGGTACCTTCTATCGTGCGCCGGAACCGGGAGCCAGCCCGTTCGTGGAGGTCGGCGGAAAGGTTGCAGCGCATGAGACGGTGTGCATCATCGAAGTGATGAAGCTGATGAACACGTTGTCTACCGATGTCGCGGGCGTGGTGCGCGATGTGCTGGTTGCCGACGGGCAGACGGTGGAATACGGGCAACCGCTCATCGTAATCGAGCCTGACCGCTGAGGAGGCTGCATGGCCCTGAGGATCCGGAGGCTCCTGGTCGCAAATCGTGGCGAGATCGCGGTGCGCATCATTCGGGCATGCCGCGAGTTGGGCATAGAGACTGTCCAGGTGTTCTCGGAGGCGGACCGGAATTCGTTGCCCGTGCGCATGGCGGATCGTTCCGTGTGCATCGGTGGCCCCCGACCGCACGACAGTTATCTGCACCCCAGGCGCGTGCTGGCCGCCGCGAGTGCGTTCAAGGTGGATGCGGTGCATCCAGGCTACGGTTTTCTGTCGGAGAATGCCGATTTCGCGGATCTAACCGGGGCGGAAGGTTTCATCTTCGTCGGGCCCTCCGGCGACGTGATCCGCTCCATGGGCGACAAAGCCATGGCGCGCCGACTGGCCGCCGAGGCGGACGTGCCGACGACGCCAGGTTCAAACGGCGTGATCAGCGACGCCAATGAGGCCGCCGCCATCGCGGAGAAGATCGGCTACCCGGTTCTGCTGAAGGCGTCAGCCGGGGGAGGAGGACGCGGAATGCGCATTGTTCGAGAGCCGTCGGCGATCGCAAAGGCGTTCCTGGAGGCTTCGCGCGAGGCCATGTCGGCATTCGGCGATGGGGCCGTGTACCTGGAGAAGTTCGTGCCGGAGATCCGGCACATCGAGATCCAGGTGCTTGGCGATGGGGATGAGGTGCTGCACCTCGGCGAGCGGGACTGTTCGACCCAGCGCCGCAACCAGAAGCTGATCGAGGAAAGCCCTTCGCCGGTGCTGAGCCGCGCGCTGCGGGAGGAGATCGGCCAGGCCGCGACCAGGCTGTGCCGCCACGTGCGCTACAGAAGCGCCGGGACGATCGAATGCATCCTCGACCCCGCAACGGAGAACTTCTACTTCATGGAGATGAACACCCGAATCCAGGTGGAGCATCCGGTGACGGAGATGGTGTCGGGTATCGACCTCGTGAAGTCACAGATCCTAATCGCTGCCGGCGAGGGACTGGGGATTTCCCAACAGGACATGCAGTTGAAAGGGCATGCCATCGAATGCAGGATCAACGCGGAGGATCCGGCACGCAACTTCCAGCCGCAACCTGGGCGCATCGAGCACTACGCTCCTCCGGGTGGCATCGGCGTGCGCATGGACAGCCACCTCTTCGCGGGCTATGAGGTGCCGCCTTACTACGACTCGCTGTTAGGCAAGGTCGTTTGCTGGGGGCAAGACCGCGTCGAGGCCATTGCTCGCATGCAGCGCGCTCTGGAGGAACTCGAGATCGAAGGTCTGCAGACGACCCGGGAGTTCCACCGGTCGCTGGTCACGAGCAGCGACTTCAAGGCCGGGAAGATCCACACCAGGTACGTAGAGGAGTCATACCTGCCCGACGAGCACGGGTAGGAGATCGCCTTCGGCTGGCACGCCTGGGTCGATGTCGACAGCGTTGCGTCACGGGAGATTCGCATGCTGAACAAGGTTGCTGCTTCGGTGGGCGATGCACTGGCGGGGGTCGAGGACGCTGCGACGGTGATGATCGGTGGGTTCGGCACGGCCGGGATCCCCGTCGAGCTGATCGAAGGCCTGATCGCGCAAGGCGCGCGGGATCTGACGGTGGTGAACAACAACGCCGGAAACGGTGACACCGGACTGGCCGCCCTGCTTGCAGCCGGTCGGGTGCGCAAGATTGTCTGCAGCTTTCCGCGGCAGGCCGACAGCCACGTGTTCGACGACCTCTATCGATCAGGCCGAATCGAGCTGGAACTGGTGCCCCAGGGCACGCTTGCCGAGCGGATCCGGGCGGCGGGGGCGGGTATTGGCGCCTTCTACACGCCCACGGGCCACGGTACGGAACTGGCCAAGGGCAAGGAGACACGACTGATCGACGGCAGGCAGTACGTACTCGAGTACCCCATTCATGGCGATCTGGCCCTCATCAAGGCTGAGCGGGGCGACCGCTGGGGTAACCTCACCTACCGCAAGACTGCGCGCAACTTCGGCCCCGTCATGGCAATGGCTTGCCGACGCACGGTCGCAAGCGTGCACGAAATCGTCGATCTCGGTGGACTCGATCCCGAGGCCATCGTCACCCCGGCCATCTTCGTCAGCCAGATCGTCAAGGTGGAACGCCGCGCCACCCAGGCGGGTGGCTTTAAGCAATGAGGCGTACGGAACCGTGATCTACGAGCGCAGAACCAAAGACCAGTTGGCCGCCCGCGTCGCACGTGACATTCCCGATGGCGCCGTCGTGAACTTGGGCATCGGCCAGCCGACGCTAGTCGCCAACCATATCGCCAGTAGCCGAGAGGTGCTGCTGCACAGCGAGAATGGCATGCTCGGCATGGGCCCAGCCCCGCACTCGGGCGAAGAGGACTACGACCTCATCAACGCCGGCAAGCAGCCGGTCACGTTGTTGCCTGGCGGTTCGTACTTCGCGCATGCCGACAGCTTCGCAATGATACGCGGCCGCCATATCGACATCTGCGTGCTCGGTGCCTTTCAGGTCTCCGTCACAGGCGACCTTGCCAACTGGCATGCCGGCGACACGAACGCGATTCCTGCCGTAGGCGGAGCGATGGATCTGGCCGTGGGCGCGAAGCAGACCTGGGTGATGATGGACCTGCTGACGCGGCAGGGCAACAGCAAGGTCGTTCCAGTCTGCACCTACCCACTCACCGGGGTCTCCTGCGTCAAGCGGATCTACAGCGACCTGGCCACTCTGGAATGTACGCCAGGTGGACTGCGGCTGGTCGACCTCGTCGATGGGCTCACGCATGCAGAACTCGAGCGGCTTGTCGGCCTTCCCGTGATGCCGCCGCCACGCTCGCCTGCTGGCCCATGACCAGCGACGCTGTGGCGCACCTACCGTTCGCAATCAGCATGAAAAGGACAGGGATACGATGACGAATACGATGACGACACTGAGTCTCCAACACGCAGCGATTCAGGACGCCGCCCGCAGGCTGGCACAGGAGGAATTCAAGCCGACGGCTGCACGAACCGATGCTACCGAGGCCTATCCGTGGGACAACGTTCACAAGCTTCGCGATGCAGGCTTCATGGGCATGACGATTCCCAAGGAATACGGCGGGCAAGGGCTCGGCTACCTGGAGACCGTCCTGGTCATCGAAGAGATGGCCAAGGCATGCGCCACCATGGGAAGAATCGTGGTCGAGGCGAACATGGGCGCGATCGGAGCCATCATGGCCTACGGTAGCGACGAGCAGAAAAATATCGCGGCACGATGCGTGCTGTCGGGCGACAAACCGGCAATCTGCATTTCGGAGCCAGATGCCGGAAGCGCCGCCAGCGAGATGACCACACGAGCAGACAAGAAAGGCGATCGCTATGTGATCAACGGCCGCAAGTACTGGATCACGGGCGGTGGCGTGTCACGTCTGCACTTGATCTTCGCCCGTGTGTTCGAAGGCGGGGTAGAGCAGGGTATCGGCGGCTTCATAGTGGTGCGGGACAACGGTGAGCCGAGAGAGCTGGTGATCGCCGATCGCACGCCTGCCATGGGAGTGCGGGGCATTCCGGAAACCCACATGTTCTTCGACGATCTGGAGGTGCATGAATCCATGCTGCTGAAGCCGATGGGAAATCTTCGCAAAGGCTTTGCGGCGCTGATGGAGGCCTACAACGCTCAACGCGTAGGTGCCGGGACTGTAGCTCTCGGCATTGCACAAGGTGCCTTCGAAGAAGCGGTGGAGTACGCCAAGCAGAGGCGGCAGTTCGGCCGACCCATTGCCGAGTTCCAGGGTCTGCAATGGATGATCGCGGATATGTCGGTCGCGCTGGATGCCGCAAGGCTGTTGCTCCATCGCGCAGCCAATGTACCAGTTGGCACGTTCCCCGACATGAAGCTCGCAGCGCAAGCGAAGATTTTCGCGGCAGAGACTGCCAACAAGGTCACGAATGATTCGTTGCAGTGCTTCGGGTCTACGGGCTACTCGCGGGAAATCGCCGCAGAGCGGCATGTGCGTGATGCTCGCATGTTCACGATCGCAGGCGGTACCGCCCAGATCCTACGCACGCAGGTTGCCGCCTCGATTCTTGGAGTCAGGCTCCCTCAAAGGCGTGACGGTTATCTGAAGCATCCGATTGGCGGCTGAGAATCGGAATGTTCTGCGGCGTGACTGCTGCGTATTTCGGCGCATCGTGACCGGCCGTTTCGGCAACGTGACCGGTACGATCGGCGCGCCGCCGGGACGGAACAGGAAGTTGTATGCGGCATAGGCGAGCACGAAGCAGCCCAGGGACAGCAGCAATGCGCCTTCGGGAGCCTTGACCAGCAATGTGGCGCCGAGAGCG
>CAADHA010000200.1 GCA_900696685.1 uncultured Planctomycetota bacterium | reverse complement strand
TGGCGATGCGCGAGGCGGGCTACGACCTCTGCCTCGGCTGCGGCTACGAGTTGCGCGGGCTGGACGAGTCGATCACGCGCTGCCCGGAGTGCGGGGAGAAGCGGGGATGAGGGGGAAGGCATCGAGGCATCGAGGCATGAGGGGATTGAACCATGTTGAGCCGCGACCCGGAGGCTTTGCGCAGGGGAGCGCACCCTTGGGGAAGGACGCACACCATGGGTGGCCGCGATAAGATCGTTGGATGAAGCGCCGGCTCGTACTCCTTCTGGTATTGCTGATCGCCGGAGCGATTCTGAATCTCGCTATCGCCTGGTCCTGCGCGGCGTGGGTTGCACCGGCCTCCGCCACTCCGGTCTTCACGTCGGGACCGCTCGCTGTCGGCGAGTTTGAGGGAGTCACCAGCCGCCGGGCCTTCGGCCACACGCGGCTGAGCCGGGCCACGTTCCGAGTGTCCGCCGATGCCGAATCAACCGGCGGGATCGACGAGTGGGAGTGGCACATCAACGGCCGCGAATACAGCGAGACCCAGGCCGGCTGGCCGCTGCGCGCGTGGCGCTGCCGCAACTACGGCGATGTCGAACGCGCGACGGCGACGAGCGTGACAACGGTGGCCAAGACGGGACTCAACCCGATCGTCGGCGGCATCGCGCTGACGCCGTTCTCTCCGGGACCGATGGCGGCGACGTGGCGGGCGCTGCCGTATGTGCCGATGTGGCCGGGTGGAGTCGGGAACGCCGCACTGTATGCAGCGGCGCTGGGACTGCTGATCGCCGGCCCAGGCTGGGTGCGTCGCCGAATCCGCCGTCGGCGCAGGCAGTGCGAGGCGTGCGGCTACCCGATCGGGACATCGCCGGTGTGCACGGAATGCGGGGCGGCGGTCTCGTCAGGTTGATCGTTTGACAGAGCCTGTGAGATCACGATTGGCGGATCGCCCGATCCGGCATATTCTCAAAGTATGAGCGACACCGCGACCATCGAAGGGACCGAGACGAAAACGCGGCCGGCGCCCAAGGTGGACCCGAAGCGCAAGCCGAAGCAGCCGCAACTCTGGCACGTCGTCCTCCACGATGACAACGACCACACCTATCCCTACGTCATGGAGATGCTCCAGCGTCTCTTCGCCAAGGGGTTCGAGGAGAGTTTCCTCATGGCGCAGATCGTCGACAGCAGAGGCCGGGTCATCTGCGAGACCTGCCACAAGGAGCGTGCCGAGTTCAAGCGCGACCAGATCACCGCCTACGGCGCCGACCCGCTGCTCGATCGCTGCAAAGGCTCAATGACGGCGACGATCGAGCCGGCGTGGGCGGATGAAGACGCCGCATGAGTGGCATTGATCACATACCAGGCTGAAGCGCCAGCGAAGAAGTATTCGTCCTCGCTGGCGCGTCGGCCTGGTTGATGATGAATGTGCCGTCGACCTGACTTACGGGATCTGCACAACGTTGGTCGTGTTGCACGGGCTGCCGTCCGCGATGACCATCTGAAGGTACTTGCGGCAGGCGGGGGTTCCCGCGTTGCTGGACACCTGGCCCGAGCCGTTGCTGCCCGTGTTGCCGGTGTAGACGAGTTGGAGTCCGTTGCTGCTCAGGCCGAGCTGGGTTCCGCCGCAGAGGCCGCCGGGGATCGTGAAGTTGCCGGTGCTGCTGGCGAAGACGATTCCCATCGGGCGGCTGGGAGTGGCGCCTGACCACGAGACGGTCACGCGTCCGGGGCAGGTGCCGCTGATTCGCAGGAACGCGCCGCCGCCTGAGTACTCGACCGTGAGCACGGGCGGCGCCGGAGTGGGATCACTGCCGTGCCAGTAGACGTAACTGTACGACGTCTGCACGTTGCGCATGCAGATGGAGAGGCGGTCGTCGGCGAGGTCCTGCGACCAGTTGACTGCACTCACGTCGATCGGCCAGTCCCAGGGCACGAGGTTGCCGAAGGGGAAGCCGTTGTGGACGGGAGTGAGCACTTCGTTCAGGCCCGGGTGCGAGTTGTTCTGGTTGCGTGCCCATGAGTCGTTCGCGACGCGATAGAGGCGCACCTGCGGGTCGTTGAGCGGGTTGCCGAATCCTTCCTCGTGGAAGGTCCGCAGACTCATGGAGATGATCTGCGAGCCGTCGGGGATGCTGCTGAAGTCGAACTTGACGAATCCATCCACCCAGTCTCCGCTCCAGTAGGCGCGGAGCCGATTGTCGTTCCAGTTGTTGCCCCCAGGGCTGATGCACTTGGAGTCGATGGCGGTCAGTTGAACGATCTGGCCGGTCGCGGTCGAAGCGGTGACCAGTCCTGCACACAAAACGGCGATCATGGCATGTCTCATCGGATTCTCCTTCACTCAACGGAGTAGAGATCGCTCTTCCTCGGGCTTCGCACCGGACGGCCATACCGTCCGGCCGAGACCAGTTGAGAAAGTAACGAATCAACTCCGTCCTGTCAAGGGGGATTCCAACTCATTTCCACATGTTCTTTGCCGCCCCACACGCCGGTCGGTCCGGTTCGATGAAGGGCAGGTTCCGGACCCGCTACGATGCTCCCATGAGCACGACCCCCCCTCGCGCGCCGGTTTACAGCGATGTCCTGGAAATGATCGGCAACACGCCGATGCTCGAGTTCCGCCGCCTCGACACCGGCCCTTGCCGCCTCTTCGGCAAACTCGAGTTCATGAACCCCGGAGGCTCGGTCAAGGACCGCATGGGACGGAGCATGATCGACGCGGCCGAGCGCGACGGCCGACTCAAGCCCGGCGGGCTGATCATCGAGGCCACGGCCGGAAACACCGGCATCGCACTGGCCATGATCGGCACGCTGCGCGGCTACCGCGTCAAGGTCGTCATGCCCGACAAGATGAGCCAGGAGAAAATCGACCACCTCAAGGCACTGGGCGCACAGGTCGTGCTGACGCGCTCCGACGTCGCCAAGGGGCATCCCGATTACTACCAGGACCTCGCCCTGCGGATCGCGGAGAAGGAGGGAGGCTTCTACGTCAATCAGTTCGGCAACCCCGCCAACGCCCAGGCGCACTACGAAACCACGGGGCCGGAGATCTGGGAGCAACTCGGCGGCGACGTCGACGCCGTTGTCTTCGGCGTCGGCTCCGGCGGCACCTTGACGGGCACAGGTCGATACCTGAAAGAGAAGAACCCGGGAATCAGCATTGTCCTCGCCGATCCGAAAGGCTCGGTGCTCGCGCCTCTGGTCAACACGGGGAAGATGATCGAGCCGGGCTCATGGCTGGTCGAAGGCATCGGCGAAGACTTTGTGCCCTCGATCCTCGACCTTGACCTGGTGACTCATGCCTATGAAGTGACGGACGCCGAGGCGTTTCACGCCGCGCGTCATCTGCTGCGCACCGAAGGCGTTTTCGCGGGATCGTCATCCGGCACGCTCCTGGCCGGCGCGCTCAAGTACTGCCGCGAGCAGACCGGGCCCCAGCGCGTGTGCGTGCTCGTGTGCGACACCGGCAACAAGTACCTCAACAAGATGTTCTCCGACACGTGGATGGTCGAGAACGGCTTCATCAAACGGACGGAGTACGGCGACCTGCGCGACCTCATCCAGCGCCGCCACCTCGATCAGGAGGACTTCACCGTCTCCCCGACCGATACGCTGGCCGTCGCCCACGGGCGGATGAAGTTGTACGGCATCAGCCAGGTGCCGGTCATCCGCGAGGGGAAGATCGTCGGCATCATCGACGAGTCGGACCTCCTGCTGGCGGTGAACACGGACTTCGCCAACTTCAGGAGGTCCGTCGAGGAGTTCATGGTGACGCGACTGGAGACGTTGCCGCCCAGCGCCAACGTGCGCGAGCTGGTGCCGATCTTCCGCGCCAGCAAGGTGGCCCTGATCGCGGACAAGGACAACTACTACGGCCTGATCACGCAGATCGACCTGCTCAACTTCCTGAGAAGGCAATCAGTGCAGTCGTGAGGCGGCGCGGCAACCGGGAATCGCAGCGCCATGCGCCTGTGCGCATGCGCGACGATCACTCTCCGCCCGCCCGGGGCGCATCATCCGCGCCAGGGCGCTCCGTGAGGAGGCGCGGCGACATCTTCGCGTAGGCGATGGACGTCAGCACAAACAGCATCCCGACGCCGATGAAGGACGCCACGCGGTAGATGTATTCCACGTCGCTCATGTCCACGACAAGCACCTTGAGAAGCGTCGCCGCGAGCAGGCCCAGGCCGGCATAGCGGCTCATCGCCCTTCGCCAGATGAATCCGATGGCGACCAGCGCGATGCCGTACACGCCCCACCAGATGCTCAGGCCCGTCTGCCGCGCCATGGCGGCGTCGGTGAGGGACGATGTCTCGGGGTTGAAGAGGCGATCGATTTCGAGCGAACCGAGCCACAGGCCGATGCAGGCAATGAGCACAGGCAACCCGCGTGCGAGGTCCGCCGCCGGATCGGGCCGCGCGGGCGGATCGCCGGGCCGACGCCATCGGCCGGCGAGTCGCGCGATGACGGCGAGTCCCGCCGCGATCATGAGGCCCACGAGGAACTGCGTGTTGAAGACGACCCGGACATCGGCGACGCCATGCATGATGCGGTACACGCCCGTATCGACCGTGAGCCAGACCACGGCGAATGTCGCGCTGGTCCAGCCGCCGACCGCAAAAAGCCCCGGCCGGCGCAGCCACAGCGCCGAGGCCGCAGCGAAGGCGCCCGCCAAGGCCCACAGCAGCGTCAGCCACAGGGCCGTGAGTTGAAACTCGCCCCAGCGCTCGGCGGGTTGCTCGCCGCGGCTGTGCTCGAAGATGGCGACGGCGCGATCGACCTCGAAACTGAGCAGAAGCATGAGCAGGAGCGCCATGAAGGCGCCGACGGCGATGACCGGCTGCTCATCGCCGCGCTTCGCCGCGCCTGTGCGAAAGCCCATCCACAACAGGAACCCGCAGGCGGCAAGGATCACCGCCCCCATGAGGCAGGCGGCGTTGAGCACGGGCGTCGCGGCGATCCATGCCTGCGGGTCATTCGCCCGCTGCGCAAGCAGATCGACCGTGATGAGCCGCAGCGCCACGCACCCGATGAGTCCCATGGCGATGTCGAGGCATCGCAGGCGCATCGCCAGCGGAGCGACGGCCGTGAGCGCGGCGGCGCCGGCCAGCCACGCCGACCCGATCGCCGTTCCCGTCAGTTCGACGTACACAACCAGCAGCCACAGCACCGCGCCGAGCGAAGCGAGGACGATCGGCCCCACGCGCCACGGCGACGAACCCGCCGAGCGCAGGCGGCACGCGCCGGCTCCGAGAGCCGCGATCCCCGCGAGCGCCAGCAGGCCCCATTGTGAGATGTCCTGCTCGCCCAGTGTCAGGGCTGTTCGCCCTGCGCCGCGAAAGGCGCTCACCGTCAGAAGGTGCAGCAGGCCGAGAGCGCCCACGACCAGGCCGAAGATGTCCACGGCCGTCGAGGGCAGGCGCCGGCCGATTTCGATCGCCGCCAGCGCCATGATGAGCCATGAAATGGTCGTTCCGTAATCGGCGAAGTGCAGCCCCGCGCCGATCACGAGCAAGGCCCCCCCCTGCGCCCACAGAGAGACGGCAAGTTTGTCCATGGCGACCTGCGGCCGGCCGCGCAGCGCCTCGACGCCCGGGCCGAACTGGAATGCGATCGCCGCGGCCAACACGCCCACGCCCGCGGTGAAGGCGCCGGCGAGGTTGAAAGTGAACATTCCGCCCGTGTTGAGCACCGCACAGCCGAAGAGCACGTACCACGCCGTCGCCATCAGGCTCTGGATCGCGTTGCCCATCGGCGACTGTCTGCGGATCGCCGCCCAGACCGCTTCGCTCGTCGCCATCATCCACCAGCCCGAGAGGAAGGTGAGTTCCAACAGCCCGCTGCCGCTGCTCGCGTTGATGATCCACATCGTGGCGACGATCGCGTGGGCCGCGAGGACGACGATGCGCAGCGTGCGGAATGGCCTGGGGCGAAGGGCGGAGAGCGCCAGGCCGACCGCCAGAAGCATCGTGAGGTAGGTGGGCAGGGCGGCGCGAAAACCGCCCGCGTCGGGCACGAGCAGGGGCGCGCCGTAGCCCGCCGCGATCGAGATCACCGCGATGCTCAGCAGCCCCGCGCGCACCGCGATCCCCACGCCCAGCGCCGCCACGAGCGCAAGAAGGAGGAGCGTCAGCCCCGCCGACCCGAGCACTTCAATGCGGAAACTCACGAGCGTCGTGAGGTAAAGCGTGCCCAAGCCCGCACCGAAGAGGCCGATCGAAGCTTGGCGGCTGATGCGGCGCAGTGCGGCTTCGCCGGCGGCCAGCAGGACCACGCCGAACGCCGCCGACAGCGCGCATCGCATCGCGACGCTCACGATGCGCAGCCAGCCTTCGTCGTAGGCGAACTTGATGAACAGGCCGATGCCGACCACGACGGCCACGGCGCCGACCCACGCCATCCATCGTCCGCCGATCGCCAGTTCAATTGACGTTCGGTCACCCGCGATCGATGCGGCCCGGGCCGCCGACGCAGGAGGGGGGGGCACGGCCGTCGGCGGCGCGGCCGGCCGCGCCGGGATAGCCGCGATCGGCCGCTTGCTCGCGTCGGGCATGCGCGACGCCGGCTGAGCCTGCGGCATGTTTGAAATGGGAGGCGGCGCCGGGCGCGCGGGCGGCTGAATCGGCAGAGACGGCCGGGCAGCCTCGGAACCGCCTGCTTCGAGATCAAGCAGACGCTCCAGACGGCCCACACGCTCGGTGAGGCGTCGAAGTTCGTCCCTGATGTCGGAATCGGACAAGCGTCGGCTCCTCGAATGGGGGCACTTTCCCGGGTGTCGCCGCGAGAGAGCGTATCACAGGTTGCGGTCGGGGGAAGGAGAAAGGCCCCGCGCTTCGGCGCGGGGCCTTCATTCAGTTCTTGATCGGCGAGCAGTTTCAGGGCTTGCCGGTGGCAGGCTTGGTTTCCTTGTCCGCAGGCTTGGTCTGCGGGTCGCCGGGCTTGACATTTCCGGCGCCGTCCTTCGCGCCTTCCAGGATGTCGCCGCCCAAGTCGAAGACGCCGCCCCCGCCATCGTCGGAGAAGTCGAAGAAACCGCCTTCACCTTCATTGGTCAACTTGAAGATGGTGTCCTCCCAGTCGAGCATTTCGAGTTCGTAGATGAAGCCGCGATCGTCCGAGATGGGCGTGAAGTCCTGCCCCTTGTCGATGTTGGGCGGGACGATCAGTTTCCGCTTTCCGCCCTTGCGCATGCCCGTGAGCGCCTTCTTCCAGATCGACGGGTAGAGCGGGTTGTAGACCACCTTCTCCCGGCCCGGCTTGCGGCTGGAGTCCACCAGCGAACCATCCACTGCCGACCATGAGGCGTAGTGAATGACAGGCATGTGATCCTCGTAGTTTCCGTCGAAGGGTTCGCCCTCACCGGCCGCGAGTTCCACCATGCGCACGCCCTCGCCGAGGTCCTTCTCATCGGCCGGGTTGTGCGGCGTCTGGGTGATGGGCACGGTAACGTTGAAGCAGTCGATGAGAATGCGCCAGCGGCGGGGCTTCTGGTCGACCTGGCTGGCGTTTCCGCTGGATTGGGAGAGTCGGAGTTTCCGATAGGCTTCAGGCTCATCGAACTCGACGACGCGCGACCCGCCGGACTTCATCCCCAGCGCGTATTTCACCCAGTAACGCTCCGAGTTGCCCGACGCGGTGATGGTGAAACGGGAGATCGTGCTCGATCCCATCAGTTCGCCGAGGTCGTTGAACACGTTAATGTGGAAGTCGCCGAAGCCGGCCTTCTCAAACGCCGCCGCATCCGCCTCCGTCGGCACGAGGTCGATCGATCGGCTTCCGTCCGGCGCGATGCGCGCCGCAATCGGGTCCAGTTGAGGAAGCACGGCGAAGACGCCCAGTTCGATCACGAGGTCGGTGTTGCCGGGAATCGGGCCGTGGCCCTGCGGGCCGGGTCCGAACTCCTTGGGGATCAGAATCTTGCGGACCTCGTAGCGCTTCATTCCCATCATCGCATCCGCCCACGCCGGCCACAACTCGCCGTCGGGAATCCGGACACCGGCCGCCTTCGCGCCGGGCTGCCTCGACGCGTAGATCAACTCGCCCTGGGAGTTGAAGACGTTGAACTCGAGGCCGACGTAGCAGCCGTCAGTGATGTCCGGGCCTTTGCCGGGGCTGAGAATGACGTACTTGATCCCGTCGCGGACCTCGACCTCATCCTCGGTTCGGTGCATGGACATCACGGGCGGAATCCACCCGCGGTCCCTCATGCGCATCGTCGGTGCGCCGCCCTGGGCGGGCTGGGGATTGGCCTCTTCGGGATTCTGGGCCGCGGCGGGCCCGGCGAGTAGGGCGCAGGCGGCCAGGATCAGGCCACGATGCGCGAACGCTCGTGCAGGGCATTTGTGCGTGATCAACTTCGTTCCTCCGTCTTCTAATCGATGACGCGGCCGGCCCGGTGCGTCCGGCACGGGAAAGGGTCCAATCTCTCCAAACGATAGGATTCGCGCGGCGTCGAGTGTAGCCGCCCTTCTCCACCGTCCGATAGGACATCGGCTCGCCGTCGGCCGGTGCTGAGGAAGCCGGTCATCCCCGGCCGTAGGATTCCTCTCGACGACAGCCGAAGGGCTTTCGGGGCGCCCTTGCCTCGGGCCCGCTCCGGGAGCACACGCCAACGTGTACCAGGCCCTCCTCACTCGCCGCTACCTCGTGCGGAAAATCATTCCCCTCCTCGCCATGCTTTCCGTGGCCTTGTGCACAGCGATGGTCATCATCGTCTTTTCCGTGATGAGCGGCTTCCTCGGCATGGTCACTCAGGCCGGCCGCAAACTCATCGGCGACGTCGCGATCAATCTCCCCCTCACCGGCTTTCCTTGGTATGAAGAGGTGCTCGAAGAACTTCGAGCCCTCAACTCCGTCGCCGCCGCCTCGCCACTCGTCGAGACCTACGGCCTGCTCAAGATGCCCTACAACCGAATCGCGCAGGTGCAGGTCGTCGGCATCGAGCCCGTCTCCTACGACGCCGTAACCGGCTTTGCCTCCACTCTCTACTGGAGGCCCCTCACGCCCGACGACCTCTCGCGCCGCCGATTCCCCGCCTCCGACGTTCGCCGCGAGGACTGGAAGCCCGCCGACGATCCCTTCGACTTCAAGCACACGCTCAACGAGGCGTTCTTCGACCCCGCCTTCGAGCGCCTCGGGCCCCTCGGGCCACGTGCGCTTCGCAATCACACGCCCGAGTGGAGCGATCCCGCCCGCCCCGATGCGCCTCTCATCGAGCGCCTCGCTCGCGCCGGCCGCACCCTGCAGACCCCGTCAGGCCAGCCGGGCCTCGTCATGGGCATCCGCATCAGCCTCTTCAACGAACGCGTCGCCTCGCGCTCCTATACCTTCGACAGCACCTGGTTCATGCCCACGCGCGAGGTCACGCTCACCGTCCTGCCCGTGACGGATGAAGGAGGCGTGCGCCCGCCCGAGAGCCGCATCCTTCCGATTCTCAACGAGTTCGTCGTGGAGCGCTACGACGTCGACTCAGGCTTTGTCATTCTCCCCCTCGACGTCGTTCAGCGGATGCTCGGCATGCACCCGGTGAAGGAGTTGAGCAGGACCGAGCGCGACGAACTGGGCGACCCCGTTCCCACGGGCCGCCTCACTCCCGGGCGCGCCACCCGCATCGTCGTCAAGGCCGCTCCCGGCGTCACGCCCCAGACGCTCAAGGAAGAAGCAAAGGCCGCGTACGAGCGTGTCTGGAACAAGCACCCGGCCGACATGCCTTCCACTTCCCAGATTTCCGTCGAGACGTGGGAAGAGCAGATCGCCCTCTACATCGGCGCCGTCCAGAAGGAGACCGCCCTCGTCACCACGCTCTTCGCCATCATCAGCCTCGTCTCCGTCATCCTCGTCCTCGCGATCTTCTGGACCGTCGTCCAGCAGAAGACGCGCGACATCGGCATCCTCCGCGCCGTCGGCGCCTCGCCCGCCGGCATCTGCTGGCTCTTCCTCCGCTACGGCGTCATCCTCGGCATCTTGGGCGCCGTGCTCGGAGCCGTGCTCGCACACCTCGTCGTCTGGAACATCAACCCCATCCACGAGTGGCTCGGCTCCCAGTTCAATCTCGTCATCTGGGATCCGAAGATCTACATCTTCGACGAAGTGCCCAATCATGTCCCGCCTCGCATCGCGCTGATCGTCATGGGCGGCGGAGTCGTCTTCGCCGTCTTCGGCGCGCTCATCCCCGCCCTCCGCGCCGCCGCCATCGACCCCGTCGCCGCGCTTCGCTACGAATGAGGTTCCGTTGAGTCAGCCCATCCTCCAGGTCCGCGCCGTTCACAAGACCTACCGCCTCGGGCGCGTGGATGTGCCCGTCCTTCGCGGCCTGGACTTCGACGTCCACGAGGGCGAGTGGGTCGCCGTGCTCGGCGCCTCCGGCTCAGGCAAATCCACCCTCCTGCACCTCTGCGGCGCGCTCGACCGCCCCGACCGCAACGCCGGCGCCATTCTCTACCGCGACCAGAACATCAACCTCTGGTCCGCCTCCGCCAAGGACCGCTACCGCAACACCGTCGTCGGCTTCGTCTTCCAGTTCTACCACCTTCTCCCCGAGATGAACGTCCTCGAGAACACCGCCCTCGCGGCCATGGTCCGCCACGGCCGCGTCGGCTACACCCTCCGCCGCCGGCCGCTTCAGTACCACGCCCGCGAACTCCTCGACGCCTTCGGCCTCGGCGAACGCTGGCGGCACAAGCCCGCCGAACTCTCCGGCGGCGAGCGTCAGCGCGTTGCCATCGCACGCGCCCTCATGAACCAGCCTGAACTCCTCCTCGCCGACGAACCCACCGGCAATCTCGACGCCGCCACAGGCTCGCAGATCCTCGACGTCATCGCCCGCACGCACGCCAGGGGCCAGACGATCGTGATGGTGACGCACGACCGCGCCATCGCCGACCGCGCCGACCGCACCGTCCGCCTCGCCGCCGGCCGCCTCGCCCCCGCCTGACCCCCCCGACCGAGCCCGAAGCAAGCCGCGAGCAAGCCCGAAGCGTGAGCGAGGACCCCGTGCAGCGAGCTTGGCCTATCTCACTCGACGCGACGACTGCACGCGCCTCGCAGCTTGCCCAACAATGGCGCGCCTGACTCATCGATTCTCTTTGGCCCGATTGCGGGTAATGCATCTGGCAGTTCTTTGACGAACTGTCCCCGACCTTGCTCCAGGCCGAAACGTGGTCGGCGTCCATCTCGTCGAGGTCGTAGATTCGCTTCCTGTTCGCGTTGTCGCCCGCAGCGCACAGCGGGCAGTTGGACTTGCCCTTGGCTGCCTGCGTCTGCTTGTTGTACGCGACTCGCTTGGTCCTTTCGTCGAATACGCGCACCTCCAGCAGCTTCTTGTCGGTCGAACCGCCCACGCAAGAATCCGCTTTTGCTGGTTGACGGGCAATCGTCAGAGGCGAGACTCTGAACCGTGCCGACGAATTCACGGCTGACAGATCGTCGCGACACGAGCCAGAAGTGGCGTGATAAACTTGCTGAAAGTCAGTTCAGGGTGCGGCTCGACGTAGTCGCCGGTATCCGCTGATTCGGTTTGCGACAACAGGAAGCACGCGCCGTCATAAAGCCGGTCGCGTAGCATCTTCTCGATCAAGATCGCGTAGCGATCGCGGTAGGATGCGCCGCTGAATTCGGGAAAGACAGGGAAATGAGGGGCGACGGTTTTGACCGCCGCACGTGAGCGGTCGCAGTCTTCGAGCAGCATCAGGTACCCGAGGAAAGGCCTGCTTGACGGCTTGAATGCGCCTTCGCGATATGCCGCCCAGATGTCCGTGGCGCTGCCGAGCGCTTCTTCAGTGCGGTTGTTAAAGTTGTTGCCAAACGATGGTCCGATCTGAGACTTGAACTCGACCGCAGCTACGAGCTCCCGCTCATGGACAATCACCAGGTCCCATTTCTTCTCTGCGCGAAACCAACCGGGTAATTCGACGCGCTTATCAACCGCAATGTACGACTCCGGAACCTTCGCCTCGATGAGTAATCGACGCACAAGACGGATGAAGCCGTCCATTTGCTTCCCGCCAGTGACGGCAGCGCGGCTTCCGCGGTCACGCGCATCAATCACAGTTTGCTTCGAGGATTGATTGGTCCTCGTTTGCCAGAAGTGCCGAACGGCATTGCGAAGTTCGGATTCGAGATCAACGATAGCCATTGGTTCCAGTGGTCACGGTCGAAGTCAGGTAGAGATCCGCACCGTGGTCGGCGATTCGGACGCGCGCCATCTCGAAGTACTTCGGATCTACTTCGATTCCGATGCTGTTCCGGCCCCATCGAGCGCAGGCAACGTTTGTCGAACCAGTGCCCATAAACGGATCGAGCACGGTGTCGCCCACGAAAGAGAACATGCGCACCAGTCGTTCGGCAAAATCAACCGAATAGGGGGCGGGATGCTTGGCAGTAGATGTTCCCTTTAGGTCCGACCAGATCTGCCGAAACCATAGTTGGTAGTTTTCCGAGCTGATGATGCTGAGCAGTCTTTCGGTCTTTGAAGGGCTGCGATATCCGCCCGGCTTGCGCTGCATGAGAATAAACTCGATATCGTTCTTGATCACCGCGTTGGGCTCGTAGGGCTTTCCCAGAAAGCCCCCGCCACCAGCCACTTCGTAATTGGCGTTGGCGATCTTGTGCCAGATGATCGGAGCCAGGTTGTCGAATCCGATCTTCTTGCAGTGCTCCTGGATTGTTGCGTGAAGGGGCACGACGGTATGCCGACCGTTATTTTTTCTCCGGGAAAGGCACACGTCGCCAACGTTGACCACGAGCCTCCCACCCGGCACCAGCGCGCGATAGCAGTGCCTCCAGACGGAGTCAAGTGAGTCAATAAATTGTTCATACTCTGAGATGTGGCCAAGTTGATCGTCACCCTCGTTGTATCGTTTGAGCGTCCAGTAGGGTGGCGACGTAACTACGAGATGGATCGAGTTCTCGGGCAGATTCGAAGCGGATCGGGCGTCCTGAAGGAGCAATTCGTGTGACGTATGTCGCCGCTGCACGACGCACTCGATCCGCGCGATAGTCTTCGGTTCCCGCGCGAGCTGCGGGATCACGTCGTCGAGATTCCCCCGCGACAGTAGCTCGTCAAGCAGTTTCCGCTCGTCGAGTTCCGCTCGATGAGGAGCAAGTACATGAGTCACGGTGACATCCTACGGAACACATGAAAGCTGCGGAAGTCGCCGCCGGGGTATTGGCCCGGGTCGCCTTTGAGGGCGATGCGGGCGGCCTTGTTGCGCTTCAGGAACAGTTCGACATCCGTCACGTTGGCGGCGCCCTCGCCGTCCTCGTCTTTCACGCGGTCGAGGATGACGGCCAGGGCGTTGGCCTTCTTGATCTTCCCCCTCTTCGCGGTGCTCGTCTGTTTCGTCGCCATGCTTTCAGGATACCGTTCGGCATCCGGTCGGGCAAGTGCCGGGGCAGTCAGTGGACCGATTCAACCGATGCTCCCTTCATGCCCGTCCTGTCCATTCGCCAACCCTATGCCGGGTTGATGCTGATCGCCTCCGTGCCCTCCGTGGTGAGTTGATTCCGCCCTTCACACCCGTGCGCAGCGCCTTCGGCGCACTCTGTGCGCTGACCTTCCGAAAATGGACAAAAACGCAAGGAAACTCGCCGATACCCCCCTCAGAAAAATGAAAATCGCCGAAAAGTCCCAGATTCGTGGTGCGCCGGCGCGCGAAACGGCCCCATTTGCACCGGCGTGCGCGCACTCGCGCTCGAAATCGGCGCACGGAAGCGCTCCGGCGCGCAAGCCGCGCGTCTCCGGCCGCGCGCCCCTGTGATGGCACGCACTTTGCCCCGCACATTCTCGGCAATCGCCCCTGGCGATGCGCCGGCCGCGAACTTTTCACTCGCTCTGCAACCAGCCGGCCGGCCGGCCCCTCGCCCGCGGCCTCAGAACCGGCCCGCATCCGCACAGCCGCGCACCATCGCGCGATGCTGTCAGTCACATGCCCCGCCGATCTCATGATCTCGCGATGTCCGCCCGGGCGCCCGGCGCCGAGTGCCCGATACCTTATTCCCGGCTCCTATCGCCTGTCGATCGTGAACTTCTCCCGCTGGATCATGACTTCCAGCGTCTGGCACACGAGGTCGATCTCGTGGTCAGCGAGGCGGTTGTGGAAGGGCAGGGCGAGCGTGCGCTGCGCCACGGACTCGGTGATCGGGAAGTCGCCGTCCTTGTAGCCGAACTTCGATCGGTAGAACGGCTGGAGATGGATGGGGGGGAAGTAGTTGCTCACGCCGACCTCGTGCCGCCTCATGCCCGTGAGGATTCGGTCGCGGTTCTCGGCGTGGAAGTCGCTGCTGAGTCGGATCACGAAGACGAACCAGCTCATGTTCGTCTCGGGATCGACGGTGGGGAGGATGATGTCCGGCAGGCCCATGAGGCGCGAGATGTACTTGGAGGCGACGAGGCTGCGCAACTCGAGAATCTCGTCGAGCCGCTTGGTCTGCGCCACGCCCAGCGCGGCGTGGACCTCGCTCAGGCGGTAGTTGAAGCCCAGGCGCTCGTGCGTGAGCCACGAGCCGGGCGACTGCCACGCCGGTTCGAGCAGATCGACCGGCCGGCCCTGGTTGCGCATCGAGCGACAGAGGTTGGCGAGGCGCTCGTCGTCGGTGACGATGACCCCTCCCTCGCCCGTGGTGATCTGCTTGTTGGGGTAGAAGCCGAAGACGGCGATGCGGCCGAAACTTCCGATCGACCGGCCGCGATAAGTGCCGCCGAACCCTTCGCACGCGTCTTCGATGAGGGGGATCTCGTAGCGGTTGCACAGGGCGGCGAGTTCGGGAATGTGGGCCGGATTGCCGAACGCCTCGACGGCGAGGATGGCGCGGGTCCGCGGCGTGATCGCGGCCTCGACCTGCTCGGGATCGAGGTTGAGCGTCCGCGGGTTGATGTCGACGAAGACGGGCTTTGCACCGACGTAGAGGATGACGTTCGAGGAGGCGACGAAGGAGAAGGGGGTGGTGATGACTTCGTCGCCCGGCCCGATGCCCAGCGCCAGGAGGGCCAGGTGAAGGCCGCACGTCCCGTTCGAGACCGCGACGGCGTGCTCCGTGCCGGCGCGGGCCGCGACCAGCGCCTCGAACTTCTCCTGCATCGGCCCCATGCTCAGCCGGCCGGAGCGCAGTGTCTGCACCACATGTTCGATTTCGAGGGCGGTGATGTCGGGTCGGCTGAGGGGGATGTCCTGACCGTTGCTCATGAGTGTCCAGTGTTGAGAGTGTACAGGCGCGACCAGCGCCGAAAGAAGCAGGTGCGGCGGGCCACTTCACTGTAGCCCTCATCGATGCCGACGCAAACGGAGTCCGCGCGCGGTCGGCCGGCCCGGACACCGAATCGACGCCGCGTTTCAGCGGTCGGACTTGGCCGAACCGAGGTTGCTGAGTACGGCCGCGAGCGCCTGGCCCTGTTGTCCGGTTCGACGGAGATAGAGCCATGCCGCCTGGACTTCTCCCGCGGGAGTGACGGATCCCCCGCCCCGGTACACGAGGCTCAAGCGGTAGAGGTCCTCTTCGCTCAACGACTCCGCATACCGCGCCTTGATGAGCAGAGCCAGCGACTGCGAGCGAGTCGAGACCCACTTGTCAATCCCCTCGATGAGAGCGAGGGCATCGGGGCTGGCGGCTGTGAGAGCGCCCGAGAGGATGCTCTCGACCGTGAGGCGTCGCTGGCGTGCCCCGGCGAGGTCGAGAGATCGTCGGAGGGCGGCGCCGTCGATTCTGAGCAGTTCGACACTGGCCATGCGAGCCAGTTCAAGGCGGTCGTTGAGGACCGGCCCCTCCTCAAGCGAATCGTCGATGACCGCCGCATAGAGGGTCGAGGCCTGTGGTGCTTCGAGCGTGCGCGCATGCTCAAGCACCCAGGCACTGGCGGGCGGATAGCGCCGGCCGATGAGCGCCACGCACTCTTCGACGGCGCTCTGGCCCGAGGCGACAAGGCGGCCGATTGTGCCGATGGCGCTGAGCAGTTCATTCGGTTCGGCTGCGCACGCGCTGAACAGTTCGGCGGGGACGGAGCGTGCCTGCTCGAGGAGCATCAACGCCAGGCGAACCTGATGGCCGACGTTGTCCGCATTCCGATAATGCTCCTGCCACAGCGGCGCGGCGCCCGCGGGGTCGAGCGTCAGGAGCGTCCGCAGGGCAATGCTCTCAGCCGTCGGCCCCAGGTCGCCGGCCGCGAGCAGGCCGCGTATCCACGTCGCGGCTCCGCGCAACTTCATGTAGGCGACGGTGCCGAGCATCTCGCGGACTGCTCCGTCGCGCACCAGCGGCGGCAGGGTGTCGAGGGCCTTGAGCGCCTCGCCCGTTCCCTCCGGCTGGCCGACGTGGCACAGCGCCAGGGCGGCGTAGGCGCGCGTGCCCGGCAGTTCGCCCTCGGTCATCAGCGTTGTGAGGGCGGCCGAGTCCACCGTCTCCCCCAGGCTTACGAGCAACAGGAGGACGTACACGCGCAGATCTTCCGACAGGTCCGGCCACGCGAGAATCTCCCGCAGTTCCGGCGCCCCGATGAGGTCTTCATCGCGCGCCTGGATGATGGCCAAGGCCCGGAAGCGGGCATCCTTGATCTGGCTGAGTTTCCATGTATCGACGCGGCGGTTGCGTGAGAGTTCAGCCAGGCCGAGCACTGCGTTGATCTGCACCGTCGGGTTGCGGACCTGGCTGAGTGAACTGAAGAGGGGCTGGAGTTCAGCGTCGCGCAACTGACGCAGGCTGCTGAGCAGGAGGATGTGCTCGCCCGTGGCGCGAACCGTTGTCGCCTTGAGCAGCGCCCGCACGGCATCGTCGAAGCGGTCGTCGGCCCAGGCAGTCCCGGATCCCGGCACGAGGCAGTGCAGAGCGGCCAGCGCGAGGAAGATGAGTTGGCGATGTCGCATGAGGATGAGTCTATTCTCCGCGGCGGCCCTCCGCGCCGGCGCCCAAGCGTGAGACCGGCGGCGCGTCGAGACTCCAGAAACGCGCGGCGCCGGCCGAAAGGGCTGGCCGGCGCCGCGGTCGGAGAGAAGGTCATGCACGAGGGCCGGTGCCGCTCGCGAGGCGGCGCGCTCGACCGATCATCACCCGTTTCGCTGCCCCCTGGAATGTGCGGCATGCAGCGTATCGATGAGGTACTGAAGCGAAACGGGCGGGGAGGATTCGTTGACCGTTACCATTGCATTCACCGCGAGTTGCCGCTCGATGCGCATGACCGCAGTGAAGACGGTGCTGTGGTTGGATCGGCCCATGGCCCGGGCGATTTCGGGAAAACTACGCGTGGTCAATTTCCGTGCCAGGTAGGCGGCCACCGAACGCGCCAGAACGACCTGCCTGTGCCGGCTTGGTCCGGTGAGTCGGGCCGCGTCCATGCCGAATCGCTGCGCGACGGTCGAGACGATGGCCTCGACGCGGGGGTTGGTCCGAACTTCCTGTGCTTCGTCGCCGAAGAGCCGGGCCACGAGGACCATGCCGATCTCCGTCGCAGGTGCTGCGGCGCCCGCGGCCACCGCTGCGCCACGGCCGAGCACCGCCAGCGCCTCGAGCCGCGTCAGGGCGCCTTCGATGTCGCGCACCGATCCGACGCACCGCTGCGCCAGGACTTCGGCCGCAGTCGGCTGGAGGATGAATCCCTTCTCCTTCGCCCAGCGAGTGATGATCGCCAGGCGCGTCGGCGCGTCGGGCAGGAGCACTTCGACCACCATTCCCGAGACCAGGCGGCTTACGAGCCGCTGGTGGAACTGCCGGATGTGCCGAGGATGCTCATCACTTGCGAGAACGATCTTGGACCCGGTGAGGCCGATCGCGTCAAAGGTCGCGAGAAACTCGTTCTGCGTGGCCGTCTTGTTCGAGAGAAAGTGCACGTCATCGATGGCGAGGAGGTCAAGTTCACGGTAGGGTCGTCGGAACGATTCGACGTCGTTGGAACGGATGGCGGCGATGAACTCGTTTGTGAACTGTTCTCCCGTGACATAGCGGATTCGAGTCTCGGGATTCCGGGTGCGCAGACGGCGGCAAATGCCCTGAAGGAGGTGAGTCTTGCCCAGGCCGCAGCCGCCGTGGATGAACAACGGGTTGAAGGGAGCATTGCCTTCGGCGACGGCGCCGGCCGCCCGGAAGGCCAGTTCATTGCCCGCGCCGACGACAAACCGGTCGAGATCGAAGCGCAGGTCATGGCGCTCGGCGCCGGAAGCGGTCCGTCGCCGGCGCAGACGGTGAGGCGGCACGGGCGGCGGCGCGGAAGCCGCCAGCGCGGGAAAGGCCCCTGGCTCGACTGTCAACTCCAGCGCCAGGTCAGAGCCGGAGGTGCTTGCGGCGGCGCTGCGCAGGTCTTCGCGGAAATGCCGCTGGATCCAGTCAGCGTGGAAGCGAGTGGGAACGGTGATGCGCAGGCAGTTGTTCTCGACCTCGAGTTGGGCCGTGCGTTCAAACCAGAGTCCGAAGCGTGCGGGTCCAAGGCGCTGAGCCAGATCTTCGCACAGGCGCGCAGCCATACCGCTTGCAGCAGCAGCAGTCGATGCCACTGTTCCCTCTTCCTTCGAGCCGTGAAGTCTCGATGCAATAACTGGAAGCCGAACCGATCCCACCCGTCATCGAGGCCGAAGCCGCGATGAACCACGCCAGAGTCCAAGCCTGCTGGGGCGGAGTCCGTTCGCACCTGCTGCGGGCAAACCGACTGGAAGAGAGTCGCCGAGAATCGGCGCCGGCATCCGGCATCACCCGGGCCGACAGGCGAAACGATCAATGGAGAGCAGACAAGAAGACCATCCGACCAGCGAGTCTTCCGTGAACCGTCCTGGTTCGCCCTACAGAATACCACGCATGTGAGCGCTTCACAAGTGTTCGATGAAAATGAATTGCATCCACATGAGCGGGACCGCCGATGCTGCAAGCATTTGCGCGTTGCACTTTTTTTTCGTCCACCGCCTGACGAGGCATTGCGCACGGAATGTGGACAGTCGGCGTGTCTCAGACTGCGTGGCGCGCCTCGACGGGCGGCGGCATGCTGCCAAGCCGCGCGGCGCGTTCGACGTGCACTTCAGCGAGTCGGTACTGGCCGCCGCGCAAGCCCAGCAGTTCCGGGAGGATGCTGCGGCAGCAGGCGATGAGCGTGCCGTCCGCCCCGCCTCGCTCGATGTGCGTGAAGCGCAGCACCGGCTTGTTGGCCGTTACGTCAACGCTCCACCCCGCACGGTGGACGGCCAGTTGAAACGTTGCCGCATGCGCCTCCGAAGCCGGCGCCGCGGCAATCTTCAATTTCGGCTTGGAGCAGTAGACGGCCAGTGTCGCGCGCCCCTGCGGCCTGTCGCACCAGAAGGTCAAGGTCAACGCGCCGCCACTCGACAGTCCGTCGTACTCGCAGAGGGAATCAGCCGGGCGATTGCACTCCAGCGTGACACCCGCCAGCGCCGTTGAAGCGATCTCACCTGGGCCGGTTGCCGGGGCATGCACGCGCCAGCAGACATCGAGCAGAATCACTCGATCGGCGCTCGAAGCAGCAGCGAGGTCCGTGGCGGCGTCAAGGAGGTCGGGGAGAGGCGTCGATTGCGGCACGTCAGACCGCCTTTCCGAGCAGACCGACGGCGAGGCGCAGCCCCTTACCCGCGGGGCTGACGAACTGCTCAGCCAGGGAGTCGATCATCTCGATGAACTCGATCATCTGGTCGAGGCGGTCGTTGTGTGCCTCTATTCCGGGCTTGTGGCGCATGGCGGCGCCCGCTCGAGAGCCGGTCGCGTCGCGGCACTCGTGCAAGGCCATGAGAATCGGATCGATCTCGCGCCTCTTGCGCTCCCGCGTGATGATGCGGAAGATCTGCCAGACATCCTGCTCGGCCCGGAAGTACTCCTTGCGGTCGCCTCGCTTGTGGGCCCGGCTGACCAGCCCCCAGTCGTGCAGGGCCTTGAGGGATGTGCTCGCGCTGCCTCGGCTGATCGACAGCCTGGCCATGATCTGGTCGGTGTTGAGGGGCTCATTGACGATATAGAGCAGGGCATGAATCTCGGCCATGGTGCGCGGGATGCCCCAGGAGCCGCCCATGCCACCCCAGATGCTCACGAAGCGATTCTGAGCCTCGCGCAGCACGCGCGGGAGGCGTGCAGCCTGGACGTGGCCGGAGCGGGAGCGGTGTTTGGTCGTCGAGGGCACGGGCGTCTCCGGGCAAGCATACCGCCTTCGGCGACACTGTTCCGCAGTTGTTTCAGAAAATACTGAAAGTGCCGGTAAGCAATGCGATGGGGGGCCGTGAGTGCCGGATGCACCGCATGAAAGCCGAGAGTTGCTGCGGCGAGGCCGCCTGTCCTTTGGCGAGGCGGCCGGCGACAGGGGCGGGCATCGCCCGCAGCCGAGCAAGCCTCGGAAAAGCCTCATTGGAGTAATCAGGCAGCATCCTCGATGCCGCAATCCACTGATTGCTCGAAGCCTTCTCCCGGACCTCTTTGTCCCGCGCCTGCGTCGTGCAACAATGTTGCGCTGCGGAGTTAGAAGTTGGCGCCGGCATGAGACGACTGGACATCATCTTCATCGGTCAAGTCCAGGGCGTCGGATTCCGCTGGACCGCCTCCCATGCCGCGCGCGAAGCGGGCGTAACCGGCTGGGTGCGCAACGAAGCCGATGGCTCCGTCCGCCTCGTGGCCGAAGGCCGCGAGGAGCAGATCGATGAGTTGCTTCGGCTCATACGCGGGCGGATGTCGGGCCTGATTGCCGAGGAGCGCATGAAGCGAGCCGAGGCGACCGGCGAGTTCGTCTCGTTCGAGATCAGGCGATGAACGACGCAACCGAACCTTCCGCGGCCGATGACCGGACCGAGTCGCGATCACACCTTGCGCGGTGGATCGGGCTGGCGGTGGCGCCGCTGCTGGGGTTGATCGCATGGTCGATTGTTCCGGAGCAGAGCGTGGCCGCGGACGGTTTGGAGATCATGGGGCCGCAGGGTCGCATGGTTGCCGCCATCGGCGTCTTCATGGCGGTGCTCTGGGTCACCGAGGCGCTGCCGATCGCAGCGACGGCGCTGCTGCCCGTTGCCCTGCTCCCGCTGATGACTGGCGGAGCCATTCCGGTGGCCCGGGCGACAGCGCCCTATGCCAACGACGTCATCTTCCTGTTCATGGGCGGGTTCATGCTGGCGCTGGCGATGGAGCGATGGGGGCTGCACCGCCGGATCGCCCTTCGCATCATGCTTCTGGTCGGCACGCGGCCGGCGTCGCTCGTCGCCGGCTTCATGATCGCCTCGGCGTTTCTGAGCATGTGGGTTTCGAACACCGCCACGGTCGTGATGATGCTTCCCATTGCGACGAGCGTGATCGCGCTCGTGAGGCAGGAGATCATCGCGGGCGGGGCGAAGGTGCCGACGGGTCCGGGCGGCCAGTTTCACTTCGCCCTGTGCCTGCTCCTCGGCACGGCCTATGGCGCTTCGATTGGAGGGGTCGGCACGCTCATCGGCTCGCCGCCCAACCTGCTGATGGCGGGATACCTGAGAGACTTCAATGTTGAGATCTCATTCGTGCGGTGGATGTTCGTGGGCGTGCCCTTCGTGATCGTCTTCATCCCCATCGCGTGGATCGTGCTCACTCGACTCATCTACCCGCTTGAGATCATTGAATTGCCTGGCGGCCGAGCGCTAATTCGGCGCGAACTTGAGGCGCAGGGGCCGATGACGCGCGCGGAGATCGCGGTGCTCATCGTTTTCGTCGGAACGGCGCTGCTCTGGTTGACGCGGCCGCTGCTTCAGAGCATTTCGCTCGGCGCGGAGGACTGGAAGCCGCTCGCCGGACTGGAAGACTCCGTCATCGCCGTCGGTGCGGCGCTCGTGCTTTTCGGCCTGCCGATCGACTGGAAGCGCGGCGTATTTCTCCTCACCTGGGAACAGGCGGTGAAACTGCCGTGGGGGACGCTGATTCTCTTCGGCGGAGGGCTGAGCCTCGCCGGCGCGGTGCAGTCATCCGGTGTCGCGGCTTACATCGGCTCAGGCGTGCAGGCGATCCAGGACGTGCCGACGTTGGTGATCGTCCTCGTCGTCATCACCGTTCTGGTCTTCCTGACGGAACTTACGAGCAACACGGCGACGATTGCCACGTTTCTTCCCGTTCTGGCAGCCGTGGCGATCGGACTGGAGATCGAGCCGGCGCTGCTCATCGTGCCGGCGACCATCTCGGTGAGTCTTGCGTTCATGATGCCCGTCGCCACGCCGCCCAACGCGATCGTGTTCGGGACGGGCGAAGTTACGATCGCGCAAATGTGCCGGGCCGGACTCGTGCTTAACCTCATCGGGATAGCGCTGGTGTTCGTCGTCACGTGGTTTGAAGTCATTCCGCTGCTCCTGCCCGATTGATGCGAGACCGATGGAGAAGTGAGACTCGTGGTGACGGCCCTGGTGATTCGGTGCAGCGCGCTGCTGCTGGCCATGCTCGCCACCGGCGAGACCAGCGGGCGGCAGCCCACCCCGGCGTCGGACCGACTGTTTGATCATGTCTTCGTAATCAGCGTTGACGGGCTGCGCAGTGACGCGATTCCCGCCGGGGGTCCGGGCCGCCTTCCCACGTTTCATCGGCTCCTTGGCGCGTCCTCGACGCTCAACGCACGCACGGATCCCGAGTTCACCGTCACTCTGCCGAATCACACCTCGATGATCACGGGTCGGCCGACCGCCGGTGCGCACGGCCACGGGTGGCGGGAAAACTCTGAGCCGCCCGAAGGCGAGACGCTCCACACGCGCGCAGGATTCGAGGTGGTCAGCATGTTCGACGTCGCACACGGGCACGGGATCCGGACCGGCTGCTTCTTCAGCAAGAGCAAGTTCTCACTCTGGATCAGGAGTTTCAACGCCGGGCGCGAGCCGCCCAGGACGAGCATCGTTCGAGCGGCCTTCCACGAAGGAATGTCCGAAGTGACCGACGAGGCCATCGCGGTGCTCAAGGAGTGGGACCGGGGGCTGGTCTTTCTCCACTATGCACTGCCCGACCGTGCGGGGCATGAGCATGGCTGGGACATATCGCCGGACTCGCCCTTCATGGCGTCGATCATCGAGATCGACGGCGAGCTTGGCCGCCTGCTCGATGAGATGGCCTCGGGCACGCGGCGATGCGCGGTGATCGTGACGTCTGATCATGGGGGGGGCTACCCGTTCAGGACGCACGTCGCCGCGCACATGTGGGTCAACTACATCATTCCGTTCCTCGTGTGGACGAGCGATGAGGCTCCGTCCATTGATCTCTATGAACTCAACCGCGAAGTTCGCCGCGATCCGTCGCTCGATCGCCCGCCCTGTGCTGAGCCGGATGATGAGGCGGGTCAGCGGATGCAGCCGGTCCGCAACGGCGACGCGGCCAATCTGGCACTGCACCTGCTCGGCCTGCCGCCGGTGCCGGGATCGATCATCAACTCGCGGCAGGACCTGCGGATTCTCGGCGAAGCAGGGGCGACGGAAGTTCGCTCTCCCGATCCTGGATGAAGCGCCGCCGGACGGGCGCGGGGCCCTTCCGGCGGCGCGGGGACTCGGCCGATCGTGAGACGGGGATCAGCGGCGTCCGAAGTGGCCGTCTCGACCGCGGCCGCGATCGGTGCGGCAGAGTTTGGACTCGATGTGTCGCTCAAGGAGGCGCGCCGAGGCGGAGCAGTCGCCGTTTCGCCGCGCGCTCTCGATCGAGCACTGCGCCTGCTCGTAGGCGCCCAGGAGCGTCTGGAAGGCCGCGAGCATGAAGTGCACGTCGGCATCGCAGTGGCTGCGCCGCAGCATTCGCTCGTAGTCGTCGATCACGCAGCGGATTTCGCGCCTGAGGGCGGAATCGACGCAGATGGCGTCGAAAGCCCGGACGTCCAGTTCAACGGCGCGGCGCATCGAGCGCTCAGCCTCCCGGAAGTGTTCGAGGCGGGCCGAGGCGATCGCATAGCCGATGCGCGGCACAGGCTCGCCCGGACGGCACTCGATCAGATCGAGGAACTCGTGCTTGGCGCGGAGGTATCGACCGCTTGTGAGGTCGCACCACGCGGACGAGTCGAGGCCATACCAGCGGGAGGAGCCGGAGCGAGAGTGGCTGCACGAGTATGGGTCGTCGCAGCAACTCCCGACCCGCCGGACCTCCGCACCGCGCCCGCCAGAGCCGATGACGATCCGGAACGATCCTCGGCTCCATGAGTCGCCGCGATCACATGGCGGCGAAGGCGAAGCGATCAGCGACGCGGTCGGCGTGAGCAGGGCCAGCACGCCGGCAAGTGCGGGAGCGGCGAGAGTGCGGGCGCGGCGGGTCGTACGGGGGCCGGTATTCGGACGATGCATGGCGGTTTCCTTTCCTCGTTGGCCCGACGGACACAGGGATTCCATGCCGCTTCCGCGCGGCCCTGGGGAAGCCCGTCGAGTCCTGTTCGCCTTGGGCGGCTTTCCTCGCGGCCGCCGGTTCCGATGGAGAGATGCGCCCGCCGGCGTCTCTATTCCACGGAGAACGTGCGGCCTTCACGCGCATTTCGCGGACCGGCAGAGACCTTCGCGCCGCCACGGCCATCCGCTACAATCCTCGATCATGGCGATGCGCGAAGAAGACGTGGTGGTGCTGACGGCGCCGAGGCTCGGGCGGTATGAGGCGGCCTTTCTCCCTGCCGTGTTCAAGGGCCTCGGAGTGACGCTGCGCCATATGTTCGGCAACATCGGCCGCGACGGCAAGGGTTCGCATCATGACCGCCTCATCCAATACCCCGAGGAGCGGCGCGAGCACAAGGACGTGCTCGACGGCGGCCTGTATCCCGACACATTCCGGGGCGTGCACCGCCTCAACAAGGACGAGGAGGGGCGCGTCAAGTGCGTCGCGTGCTTCATGTGCTCGACGGCATGCCCGGCTCACTGCATTCACATCGTCGCCCAGGAGTCGCCTTGGGACGACCGCGAAAAGTATCCGCAGCAGTTTGACATTGATGAGCTGCGCTGCATCTACTGCGGCATGTGCGAGGAAGCGTGCCCGGTGGACGCGATCGAACTGACACCCCAGTACGCGATTGTCGGCTCCTCGCGGCAGGAGATGATCTTCGACAAGTCCAAACTCCTCGAAGTCTTCGACCAGACGATCGGCGACAAGCCGATGTGAGACCGTCATGGTTCGTCATTGAGCCGCGACCCGAAGGCACTTCGTTGGGGGCGCGTTTCGATACTCGAACCTGTTCCCATCCGCTCGCCCCATGCCCCTGCTCGCACTGACCAACGTGGAGTATTCGATCGGCATCCGCAAGGTGCTCGACGGCATCACTTTCTCCGTCGAGCCCGGCGAGCGCATCGGGCTGGTCGGGCGCAACGGCACGGGCAAGTCCACGCTCATGCGCCTCGTCGCGGGCGACTTTGCCCCCGATCGCGGCGAGGCGGTCGTGCAGCGGGGATGCCGGGTCGGCTACCTGGCGCAGGATCCGAAGTTCGATGGGGACATGACGCTCTTCGACGTGGCCGAGAGCGCGTTCGCCGAACTTCACGCCGCCCATGAGCAGATGCACGACCTGGCCCACAGGATGAGCGAGGCGGCCGGCGACGATCTTGACCGCATCATGAAGCGCTACGAGCGACTCGAGGCCGAGATGCAGCGCCTCGGCGGCTATGCCGTCGAGCACCGGATCGAGGAGACGCTGCACGGCCTGGGCTTTGTTGATGAGCAGTTCACGCTTCCGGTCCGGGCGCTCTCGGGAGGGCAGCGGTCGCGCGTGGCGCTGGCGAGGCTCCTTCTGGAAAGCCCCGACCTCCTCTTGCTCGATGAGCCGACGAATCACCTCGACATCGACGGGCGGCAGTGGCTCGAAACGTTTCTCGCCGACGAGTTTCGCGGCACGGTCATTGTCGTCAGCCACGACCGCTATCTCCTCGACCGGGTCGTGAACCGCATCATCGAACTCGAGCCGGGGCGTGTCTCGACCTATCCCGGCAACTATGCGAAGTTCCGCGAACTGCGGGCCGAACGCAAGATGGTCGAGCAGCGGGTGTACGAGAAGCAGCAGGACCGCATCCGAAGCGAGCAGAAGTTCATCGACCGCTACCGTGCCGGCCAGCGGGCGAGGCAGGCGCAGGGGCGCCTCTCGCGCCTCGAGCGCTACATCGACCAGGAGACGATCGACCGTCCGATGGAAATGGACGTGATGCGCCTCAACCTGCCCAAGGCGCCGCGGACCGGCGACATCGTCATCAGCGCCGACGGCCTGAGCAAGCGTTACGACGGACGCGTCCTCTTCCACGACCTCGAACTCAGCGTCGGTCGCGGCGAGCGGATCGGGATCATCGGCCCCAACGGGAGCGGGAAGACCACGCTCGTGAAGTGCCTCATCGGCGAGATGCAGGCCGACTCGGGACGCGTGCGCCTCGGCTCGAACGTGAGCGTGGGACACTTCAGCCAACTGCACGAAGGGCTTGATCTCAGCCTCACCGTCTGGGAGTATCTCCAGGGCGTAATTCTCTCTCTCGACGGGGGAAGGCGTGCGAGCGAGCAGCAGGCGCGCGATCTCGCCGGCGCATTTCTCTTCAGCGGCGACGACCAGGACAAGGTGTTGCGCGTGCTCAGCGGGGGCGAGCGAAGCCGCGTGATTCTCGCCGGCCTCGTCGCGGGCGGGCACAATCTTCTTGTCCTGGACGAACCAACCAACCACTTCGACATTCCTTCATCGGAGCGGCTCGAACAGGCGCTCCATCCTGTGACAGGCTTTGACGGCACGATGCTGCTCATCAGCCATGACCGCGCGCTGCTTGACGCCTGCGTCGATCGCATCATCGCCCTCGACGGGCGCGGCGAAGCACAGATCGTCGCCGGCAACTACACGGCATGGAAGCAGCAGCGCGACCGCGAGGCGGCGGCCGCGGCACAGGCCCTGGCAGAGGCGAAGTCGCAAGCGGCTCTGCGGCCTCGGGCGAATCAGGCCCCTTCTCCCGCAAAACCAAGGGAGACTTCATCCGCCGCGGGCGCGGTCTCGAGGATGAGCATGAGCAAACTTGAGGCGCGCATCGAAGAGATCGAGCAGCGCATCCGCACCATCGACGAGTCGCTCATGGACTTCAGCGTCCACTCTGATGGGCGCAAGACGAAGCGACTTTCGGAAGAGCGCGCGGCGCTGATGGCGGAACTCGAGCCGCTCGAGTTCGAGTGGTCCCGCCGCGCCGACGAAGTTGAGTAATCCATTGCCGATCCTCGCACTCCGCCGGCGGCGCGGCCGGGGCGGCTTACTCCCGCTCGCGTTCGCGGCGGCGGCGGCGGGCTTCGGCGAGTTTGCGCAAGGCGCGTTCCGACGCGGGCGCCTCCGCGGGCGTCTGCGCCGGCGCGGCGGACTGAGACCCGTCGCTTCGACCCGTGATGGCGGCGAGCGCCGCCCTTCGTTTCTCCGCCTCAGCCTGACGCTGCGCCTCGCGCTGCCTCTCCAACACCTGCGCATCAATCTCCGCCTGGCCCGGTGTTGGTGGCGCCTCCGGCTTCAGCGCCGTGCGCTCGTCGAGGGCAGCGTCCAACTCCCGTGTCGACTCGCGCCCGGAGGCGAGCGACTCGCGCTCGCTCGTGAATCGTTCGTCGACGGCCTCGACGGCGCGGCGGAGCGAGCCGATGGCCGCAGCCTGCCCGGCGGCGACCTCGCCAAGTCCCGCTCGCTCTTTCGCCCTGCGGAGCGCGGCGATGATCGCAGGCGTGCTCCACGCGATGCGCCTCGACGCCACGTCGAACACGAACAGGAGCGAGGCGAGCACGAGCAGCGGACCCCACATGGGAACGAGACCGATGCTCGCGGGCATGTCCCGCCGGTCAAAGAGCGCCGCCTCACCGGGATTGTGCGGATCGAGCAGGCGGCCGCCCGTCTGGTCCGCAATCGCCTCGAGGAGAGCGATGTTGCTGCTCAGACGGCGATACTCGACGCCGCTGCTGCGGCTCACGCCCCCGATGACGAGGTCCACTGCGCCGCCCGCGAGTCGCGGCGTGAGTGCCACGACGTAGTGCCCGCTCTCCTCAGCCGGAAGGCGGGTGGCGTAGGCCCCAGGTCCGGTCGGGCGCAGCCGGAGTTCGATGCGCCGGCCGTCGGGGAGATAACATATTCCCGGCACAGAGATCATGGGGGGGGTGGCTTGTCCTTCGGTCGATTCCGCGTCCTCGACGTGCCGGAGTGTGACGATGAGTTGATCGCTCTCGATCGTCGTCATGAGTTCGAAGCGGCTGCTTCCGGGCGGGCGGGCGATGGTGCGGGCGAGTGCGCTCCACAGTTGGCGGTATCCGGGCCAGTCGATCCAGTCGGCGGCCCAGCGGTCGTGCGCGTCGGAGGTGAATGCGGCGACGCGTCCGAGGCCCGCCTGCCAGTGAGCGAGGATCGGCTGGCCTTCCGGCGCGGTGATGAGAAGGTTCACGGGCGCGCGCAGGCCGCGCGCCGCCGCCAAGCCGGGCTTCGCCGCGCCTGGCGCCGCCGTCGATCGTTCGCCGTCCGGGGCCGCGTGCGTCTTCGCTTCGAAGGCGTCGCGCCTCTGCGTGAGGACGAGTCCGCCCAGGGGAGGCAGTTGCGGTCCGAGCGACTCGGTGAGCGGCGAGCCCGTCGGCTCGATCACGGGTGTGAACGGGATCTCGCGGATGAGCGGCCGGCGCACGACGCGGATCTCCTTGACGAAGATGCGCGGGAGGATGCGCGGGTTGAGGACGGCGTAGAACTCGCCCCCCCCCTCACGGGCCATCTCCGCCAGGAGGGCGCCGTCAATGTCCTGCCCGACGGCGATCGTGCTGAGCGTGATGCCGCCGCGCCTCATCTCCCGTGCGATGCCGATAAAGTCGTCGGGCATGCTCCGGCCGTCCGTGAGGCAGATGACGTGCTTGACGTCGGCCTCAACGCTCCTGAGCGCCGCGTGGGCGTCGCGCAGGGCCGGTCCCATGTTGGTTCCGCCGTCAGACGTGATTCCGCGCACCTGTCGCACGATCGACTTCGCGTCGCCGACGCGGCCGACGGGTACGATGGTGCTGGCGTGCCCGCTGAAGGCGATGACGGTCAGATAGTCCAGCGGGTCAAGCGTAGCGATGGCGATCGCCGCTCCCTCATTGGCCACCCCCTGCTTGCTCTGCCCGCCTCCAGCCGACTCGTTCATCGAACCCGAACGATCGAGTACGATGGCGATCGCGGCGGTCGGCACGCGCAGTTCGTCGGGGATTCGCATGTCCACGGGCAGAAGAGGATCGAGCGCCGTGTCGATCCAGCCGCCGGCGCCGAAACTGTCGTAGCCGCCGACCATGATCAGTCCGCCCCCGAAGTCCTCGACGTACTGGGCCAATTGCTGCTGCTGTGGCGCGGCAACCTCCTCGGCCGGGACGTTCTGGAGGATGATGAGGTCGTAGGCCTGGAGTTCGACGGGGTTGTGCGGCAGGTCGCGCGGACCGACCACCCTCACGGACAGGCCCGCCTCTTCGAGAACGCGCGGAAGGATTGTGCCTCGCCCGTCGTAGACGGCGTCGACGACGAGCACAGCGCCCTGCTGGGGCGTGACGGTGAAGGCCTCGGCCGTGTTGTTTTCCAGCATCGTGTCCAGGGCGGGATCATCGGGCGAGAAGACGGCGCGGAAGCGGTTCACCGCCGTTGCCGCGAGTTCGACTTCGACGATCTCGACGTTCGTGCCGGGGTTGAGCCGGACTGGGCGCGAGCGGCCCGGCTCGCGTCCGTTGAGATCAAGCGGCGTTCCTTCGAGGAGCAGGTCGAGTCGGCCGGCAATCGCAGCCGTGGACTCGATCACGACTCGTGCCGTGATGCGCTGCCCCGGCCGCGCGTTGGAGGGAACCTCGATGCGATCGACCTTGACTTCGGAGGCGACGTGGTAGGGTAGAGGCACGATGTCAATGGGCACGCCGCGGCCCGCGGCATTGGCGCCGGCTGCATCGGCCGCAGCGGCGAGGGCTGAACCGGCAGTCTCCACGCCGTCGGAGAAAAGCACCAGGCGGCGCGCCGAGTCCGGCGGAAACATCGCCAAGCCGAACTCGATCGCCTGCGCGATGTTGGTTCCCTCGCGCCCGGGGAGGTCGAAAGGATGGTCCACGTAGTCGATCGCGGTGGTCGGGGAAGTGACGGCACGGGCCGAGCCGTCGAAGACGATCAGGCCGAACCGATCGCCCGGCCGGCGGCGCCTGCTTGCCTCGCGAAACCACTCGCGCACGGCGGCGAGCGCGTCAGGCGGCGCCGTCTCGCTCAGCGGCGGCACGTTGGCGAAGTGGCGCACCGAGCCGCTGATATCAGCCAGGCCGATCACCGTCAGGCGGTCGTGCTTCTCCACGCGCGACACTCCGGCCAGCACCAGGATCAGCAGGACCAGGACGACCACGCGCAGAGCCACCACCACCGCCCTGCGGAACCAGTCGGCCCAAGAGAGCAGCCACCAGCCCGCTGCGGTACACGGGAGGGCGAGAAGCAGCAGCCATAAAGCCTCGGGATGTTCGATCGTCACGAACGGCATTGCTGAAGAACTCTATCGCCCGCGGGGCCGACCACGCCGGTCGGGCCTGCCCGCGCGAGGCGGTCCCCGGCGTGTATCAGCGCACGAAGACTGGAGAACGTCGAACCTGGTCCTCCTGGCCTCGGTGCGCGTCGGCGGCGCCTCACTCGGCGGGATAGGTGCAGCATGTCTTGTCCGTCTCCCAGATGGTGACGGCCCGCAGGTTGAGGCCGGCCTGGGCGAGCGCGGGCTTGAGCAGGTCGTGCGAGATCCTCGCAATGTTCTCGACACTGGGGTTGACGTGAGCGAACTCCGGGCAATCGACATTGAGGTAGCGGTGATCGAAGCGATCGACGATCGTCCGGTTCACGACGGCTTCAAGCGTGCCGAGGTGGAACGGCCGTGGCGAAGCGGGATCAATCAGTACGGCGACCTCGACGCGGTAGTTGTGCCCATGCCCCGCGTCGTTGTTGCACTTGCCGAAGAGGCGGCGATTCTCCTGCGGCGAAAGATCGGCACAATTCAGCCGGTGCGACGCGGCGAACTCGAAGTGCTGTCGGACGATGCAGCGCGGCATGGAATGTTCCTCCAGCGAGACGCTGTGGAAGGGGGTCAGGCGCCAGGTCAACTCGCGCGTCCGACCGCCGACGCGATCGTTGACCGCGGCGAAGAGCGGGGCGAGCAGGGACCACGGATCGACGGCGGGATCGCTGCGAATCGCGGCGGCGATGAGCGGGATCGCCCCGCCGCGCACCGCTTCGTCGATTTCCCGGATGTCGAGGAAGTAGCCGGTGCGCGGGTCAGCCTCGCCGACACAGCGGACCTCAATCTCGTAGTAGCGGCCCAGGCCGCTCATGCTCGGCCATGCGGCAAAGGTGTTGTGGCGGGCGGACGTCAACTCATCCGGCGCTTCGCCCAGGCAGAAGCGCACAGTTCGAGTGAGCAGGAGCATCGGACAATCGTAGGCGATCGCAGCCAAGCCCATCCGCGCGCCATGCAGGGCAGAGGCTCATCGCTGCGCCGGGTCAATCGCGCCGGTCCACGTCTGCGGCCTCCGGGCCTAGACTCCCCATGAGATGCCGGTCTTCGAGTACGTGGCGAGAGACGCGACGGGTGAGCGCATCGTGGGCCAGGCCGCAGGCCTGAGCGCCCAGGCCGTCGTGGCCGACCTCGAGGCGCGGTCGCTCGTGCCCGTTTCGGTACACCAGCAGCGGGGCGTCGCCGAGCAGGGGGTGCGCGTCTCCGTGCGGGCGATGGCGACGTTCTACCGGCAGCTTGGCGAGTTGCTGCGCAGCGGCGTGCCGATCCTTCGCGCGCTGCAACTGCTCAGCCGCAGCTGGAGCAACCCGAAACTCGGCGCGGTGATCGGCCGCATCGCCGAGGACGTGTCCGACGGCGAAGCCCTCGCGGATTCGATGGCCAAACATCCGCTGACCTTTCCTTCGATCCACGTGGCGATGGTCCGTGCCGGCGAGCGGGGCGGGTTCCTCGAAGAGGTGCTCAAACGCCTCGCCATGTTTCTGCACCGCCAGGCTGAACTGCGGTCGACGGTTCTCAGTTCGATGATCTACCCGATGGTGCTGGTCGTTGTCGGCACGATCGTGGTGGTGGCGGTGATGATGATCTTCGTGCCCAAGTTCCGGGCGATGCTCGAGGGAGTCGGTGAACTTCCGCTGCCAACCCGGATCGTCATGGGCGCCAGCGATCTGCTGACGAACCACGGCTGGGCGGTGCTGGTGATCGCAGGTGCGGTTGCGGCGGTGCTGGTGTGGGCCTCGCGCCAGGCCGCCTTTCGTGCCTGGGCGTCGCGCGTTTCGCTGCACCTGTGGATCATCGGACCGCTCGTGTCGAGCACGGCGGTGGCGCGCTTCTGCCGCATTCTCGGCACGCTGCTGGCCAACGGAATCCCCATGCTCGCGGCGATGAACATCAGCAAGGACGCGACGGGCAATGCCGTCATGGTCGATGCCATCGCCAAGGCCACGCGATCCGTCCAGGCGGGCGAGACGCTCGCCGAACCCCTTGCCGCCAGCGGACTGTTCGAGGAGGACGTGATCGAGGTCATCCGCATCGGCGAGTCGGCCAACAACCTCGAAGAAGTGCTCGTGTCGATCGCCGAGACGATCGAGTCGCGGGTTGATCGGCTGCTGGGAACGGCCGTGCGGCTCGTGGAGCCGCTCCTGCTGCTCGTGCTCGGCGCGACGCTGCTGTTCATCATCCTGGCCCTGGTTGTGCCCCTTGTGCTGCTGAGCGCCCGCGTGGGCGGCTGAGGGCCGCGCGGCGCTCGTGCGTTTGTAACAGGCGGAGAAGGCATGAAATCCGGCGCGGGCCGGGCCGGTATAATCGAACGGATGCCCACCAACGCTACCCGTGTGCAAGGAGAGTGCCATGCGAGCCGACCAGTCAGCGCCGCGACGCCGCGGCTTTACGCTCATCGAAGTCCTGATCGTGCTGGTCATCGTGCTTGCGATCGGATCGATCGTCGCCGTCAACCTGATTCCAAGGCAGGAGCAGGCGCTTCAGCAGACGGAGCGCATCCAGTTGCAGATGATCGAGCAGGCGCTCCAGCAGTTCTACATCGACATGGGCCGCTACCCGACCGAGGAAGAGGGCCTGGCGTCGCTGTGGGACAAGACCCGCGTGGAAGATGAGAATCTGCAGCGCAAGCACCTCGGCAACTACTTCGACAAGGGCAAAAAGAATCTCAAGGACCGCTGGGGCAATGCCTACGGCTATCGCCCCGTCGAAGCGGACGTGAGCGGAACGGACACGCCCGGCCGGCGGTACGAACTCTGGTCCAATGGACCCGACGGCGAAGAGGGCACGGACGACGACATCAAACTTGACGAAGGCGAGGCTGAAGAGGATTCGGGGGGCTGAGGCAGACGCCGAGCGCAGGCCGATCGACCGCTTCGCCGTCGGTTCCAGCCGCATGCCGCTTGCGCCATCGCATCCTGCCCCGGACGCCCAGGTGTTTTCGTCTCACGATGTACCGGGAGGCGCGATGTGATCCGGCGCCGCGCTCTGACGCTGCTGGAGATCCTGATCGTGCTGGCGCTGCTCATCGCCATCGCGGGAGTCTCCATCCCCGCGATGACGCGGCGCTTCGAGAACATCCGGTTCGATTCGACCGTTGATCAGATCGTGGCGACGCTGGCTCTGGCGCGTGCGCAGGCGCAGGAGCAGCGTCGGCCGGTGCAGATTCTCTGGGACGAGCCGCGGCGCGCCCTGCGGGCTGTGCTGCTTGACGTTGGATCGCTCGGATTCTCGGAAGAGGGTGCGTTGGAGGGCGGATCATCCGAGCCGCTTCGCTCCACGCGGCGTTCGTCTGCGTCCGCCGAAAACGGTCAACAGGAAGGGACGGACCGCCTCGGCGCCGCCGGCGCGCAGGCTGCGACGCTCTCCACCGGCGGATCGCGCCTTCGCGTTGTTCTTCCCGAAGGCTGCCTTGTCCGGGCCGGCGCCGCGGCCGCTGCCGAGGCGCCCGATGGCGGCAATGGCGGCCGGGTTCCGGATCCGTCTTCAGTAGATCGCCCGGATCAGCCGTCCACTCCAGAGAACGAGTCGATCTCTCTTGTCATCTTCATGCCTGACGGATCGACCTTCGGTGAGGCGTCCTTTCTGGTGCTCGACGGTCATCGGCGGCGGGTGCGCATAGAGGTCAATCCGTGGACCGGGCAGGCGGCGGTGCGGGCGGCTGAGCATCTCCCGGCCGAAGCGCCGGACGCGGAAGCAGGTGAGGAACCATGAGCGGCAGGCGGCGCGGCGCGATCCTCCTCGAAATCCTCATCTCTCTGGCGCTGTTCGTGACGGCCGGCTCGATCATCCTCGTCTCCTCGACAAGCATGTCAGCGGCCCTGGTGCGCTCGCGCGACCGGCAGATCGCCGCCGACCTCGCGGCGACGAAGTTGTCCGAACTCGAAGCGGGACTCACCACCGCCGAGCGCCTCAATGACTCGTTCGCGGACATGGCGCTGATCAGCGAGACGGCTGCGTCGCGATTCGAGTCCGCTGCTGCTCAGCCGAAACGGTGGCGCGTCGCCGTCGAGACCGAGCCTTCGCGATTCCGATCGCTCACCAGCGTCACGATCCGCATCTTCGATGCCTCCGGCCGCGCAGGCCGCGAAACGGAACTGGCCGTGCTTCATCAACTGGTGCGCCTGAGCACCACGGCGCCCGATGAGTTCGAGAGCGACCCGCTGCTCGAGGGCATCGGCGCCGCTCCGGGTAAGAGGGAGGATGGATGATCCTCACCGCCGCTTCCAGGCCGGTCCGGGCGCGCTCGCCCCTCGCCTTCACGCTGATGGAGACGATCGTGGCGCTGGGGCTGCTGCTGGTCCTTGTCGGTTCGGTCTTCGCCTTTGCAACGAATCTTTCGTCGAGCCGCGACCGGCTCAGCCGCCACCTTCGGCAATCGCAGGCGGTTCGCGTCTTCCTGGACCGGATCGAGCAGGACCTGCGCACTTCGCTGGCGGCCGACGCCGCACTGGGGGGGGGGATCGTCGGCCGCGACTCGTCGATCGTGATCCTCAGCCGCGGCGTCGGCTTGATCGGGCAGGGCTCATCCGCGACGGCGCTGGGCGACCTTCAGCGCAGCGAGTACCGCTGGAACGATGGAGCGAGTGTGCTGGAAGCTCGCCGCGGCGGTGCCGCCGACCAGGGGGCCTGGCATTCCATCACCGGCGATCTCGGACTTGTGCAGTGGCGCTACCACGACGGCAACGGCTGGTCGACGTCATTCGACAGCGGTGCGAGCAATCGACTCCCGGTAGCCGTCGAAGTTGCGATCTGGTTCACGCCTCCGCCGCGCGACCAGGCGACCGCCGCGGCCATGCCCGCAATCGACGAGGGAGCACGCGTCGATCCCTTCGGCCTCCGCGACAACCTCGATGGCCGCGGAAGCCCACAGCCATCCGAAGATGACGAAGTTCTTGAGGATGAATCGCGGCGGAACTGGCCGCCGCCTGATCGCGTGCGGCTGATCATCGTGCCCGATGCTCCGGCGTTCGAGTATGGCCGGCGTTACGAAGACGATGCCGACTTGCCCGTCGCCACCGATGCGCCTTCGGATGGAGGCGTGTGATGTGTGTGATGTTACGGCGTCAAGGCGTTGAGGCAGCGCGGGATGGCGGCGAGCGGCGCCTGATGCCGCTGCGCCTTCGCACACCTGTGTCGAAGCGCGGCAGAGGCCGGCGCGCACCCCGGCCCCGAAGACACGGTGTGATCATCCTCGTCGTCTTCGTGATCATCAGCGGTGCGGCGCTGATCATGACGAGCCTCTCCTACCTCGGCCGGGCGGAGATGCACAGCGCCGGCCGGGTGGGGCGAGTCAACCAGGCGCAGGCGCTGGCCTGGTCGGGCGTGCAGGCCGTCATGGCGGAACTTGATTCGCAGCGCCAGGAGATGCTCGATGGGCGTGATCCGCAGGTGACCGATGCCTGGAGCCTCTACGGCACGGGGACGGAACGCGGAATGGTGCAGTTGCTACCCGTCGGCCCCGATGACGAGTTGATCGTTTCCGAGTCAGCGAAACTCGACATCAACCTGGCCGACGCCGACTCGCTCGCCCGCCTTGAACCGCTGATTGCGCCGGATCTGGCAGCCGCGATCGTCGAGGCGCGGAGCGCGCGAGCCGGGGGGCGTTTCGACTCGCTGACTGATCTGTTGGAGGTTTCGGGGGTGACGCCCGAGTTGCTCTGGGGCCCGCTTGAGAAAGTCCAGGTGCAACGGGCGGCCGAGTCAGATGGCGACGCCGATGTCCACTTCGAACGGCGCCTGCGCCGTCTTGAACGGGGCGTCTCCGGACCGTCGCCGCGGGGCCTGGCCGACGTGCTCACGGTCTTCAGCATCGAACCGGTGATCCAGACGACCGGCCGATACCGCATCAACATCAACGCGAAATACGACGATCGCATGCATCGCCGCATCGCACGGCGCTATGGCGAAGACCTTGCTGATCTCGTCCGCAACTTCAGGACCAACGAGCCGGACCGCGTCCTCGCTGAGGGGGAGTGGTACACGCTGCTCTCCCAGACCGACGCGGGTGGGGGGCAGACAGATGAATACCTCGACGGATTCTGCCTCGACGAGCAGAAGTTTGCGCAGGGACGGGTGGACCTCAATCGCGCGCCGGTCGAGGTGCTCGCCGCCCTGCCCGGCCTGGACGCGGACCTGGCGAGTGCGCTCGTCGCCGGGCGCGAGGCGCTCAGCGCCCGCGACCGCGCCGGAACGGCGTGGCCGATCGCCTCGGGCGCGCTGACGCCTGCGCAGTGGGCGGCCGCGGCGCCGCGCCTCACCTGGCGCACGTCGGCGTGGCGCGTGCGCGTCCTCGGGCGCGTGCTGATCGGCGAGGAGGAGCACGTTGAGACGGCGGCGGAGTGCGTCTACGAGGCGGTCATCGACCTTTCATCCCCCCAGCCTCGCGTCGCCTATCTTCGCGACATTACGATGCTGGAAACGGCCATTGCGCTGCGGCATCTCTCGCCCCCGCCGCCGGACGACGAAGAGCCGGAGGCTGAGGATTCAGAGATCGAGCGCGAGGCGGAGGCTGAAGGTGCTGCAGCCGGGTCGCCTTCGCGCTTCAGTTCCCGCCGTGACGCATCAGGGCGGCTGATCGACCGCGCGACGTTCGCGCCGGACCCGGGTGATCGAACCGCTCCCTCGCCGGACCCCACCTACGATGCGGGCGACGGCGGCGACGAGGCTGATGATCGAGGCGGCTCCTCTGCAACAAGCGGGGCCGCCCCGTCCGGGCAGCGGACTGTCAGGCCGATCGGACGCTGGACAGGAGGCGGGTAAGCCATGCTCACGCTGCCCAGGCGCGGTTCTCGGTTCGTGGTGATCGACCTTTCGAACGAACAGTTCAGCGCCGTGCTGATCACTCTGGCCGGCCAGGCGGTGCGCGTCGGCGCACGGGTGTGCGTGGATCTTCCATCGGACATCGAATCGGGGGATGATGAGTGGCTCGGCAAGTGGATAAGGCGGACGCTGGAGGAGCACGGCATCGGGCGATGGCCGGTGGTGTTCCTGGTTCCTCGCCAGTCGGTGGGGCTGAAGCACCTCGAACTGCCCTCGACGCGGACGGACGAGTTGCCCGGCATGGTGGCGCTGAAGATGGCCGGCCAACTGCCCTTTCCCGCCGACGGTTCGATCATTGACTACGCCGTCGTGTCACAACAGCAGGGGCGCTCGCACGTCGTGGCGGCCGCCGTGCGCCACGAACTCATCGACCGCTACAAGGCGCTTGCACGATTCGGCCATCTGAAGATGATCCGCATCGCCCTGCGCCCTCTGGCGACGGCTGCGCTCGCCGCGGAGTTCTCTCGCGGCTGCGCCGGATCGCTGCTCGCCGTTGACCTGCGGCGCTTCGGTGAAGTCGAGATTGTCGTCGTGTCCGAGGGCGTGGTCCGCTATGCGCGCGCCGCCGAAGTCGTCTCCGCGTCCGAAGAAGTCGATCGGCACGAGGAGGCGCGGCGATTGGCCACCGAAGCCAAGCGCTCCTGGATGAGTTTCCGCGCGACGGAAGAATCCCCCGACCTCCAGCACGTGATTGTCATGGGTCCGGACGGGCTTGCGGGCGCGGTTGCGGAGGAGGTGCGGGCCTCGCTGGGGCGGACGACCGAGGTGTTCTTCAGTCATCCGAAAGTGACCGGAAAGGCGGCGACGCTCGACTGCCTCTGGCCGCTCGTGGGCGTCGGCCTGGAGCAGGTCGAGGCGCTGGACGGCGTCAACTTCGTGCATCCTAAGAAGGCGCCCGATGTCGCGGCGCGCACGCGACAGCGCGCCCTTGGCGGCGTCGCCGCGGCCATCGTCGTGCTCGGCGCGGTCTGGACGATCGGCAACCAGCACCTGCGGCGTCTCGAGGCCCGCCTTGCCTCGCTCCAGGAGCAGTCGAGAAGCCTCCTCCCCGCGTACCTTGAGCACGAACGCAACCGCCTGCGACTCGAACATCTCGAACGATGGGAGAAAGTGCAGTTCAACTGGCTCGAACATCTCGCCTACGTCTCCGATCATCTGCCCCCGACGGACCAGGCGATCCTCGGCTCATTCTCCGCATCGATGACCGAAGGTGCTCGCCGATGGCGCGAGGGGCAGTGGACCGCTGCGCCTTCGTTCGCTTCGCTCCAGTTCAACGGCGCCGCGATCAGCCGGCCGATTGCCGACGCCATTCGCTCCGCCTTCGTCAATGACGAAACCTATGAGACCACGCCGATCGGGACGGACACCTCTTCCAACGACAAGACCTACACCGAGGCGTTCAACCTGCGACTGAGAACGACTCGCGGCACGCCCTACGAAGGCGGCGCGGATCGTCCGCACGCGCGCGAGATTGACGTCGTGGCGCCGGCAGGAGCCGAGGGCGCAATCGACTCGACCTCCGGCCCCTTCGAGTTCGGCGGCCGCGAGGAGAGCGCTCCTCAGAGCGGCAGCCCGGCTGAATCCGCGACCGAGGCAGCGCCGGCGGGCGGAGAGCAGCCTGCGAACACGGCTCCGGGGGGCGGGCGCCGCCGTCGCTCGCGCGATCCCTCGACTCCTGGTGGGGGGGGCGGCGGATGAATCGAACGCGCATCATCATCCTTTCCGTGGTCGGCATTGGCGCCGCGCTGCTCCTGTGGCGCGTGGCGTCCAGCGCCTACTTCACCCCTCGCGCTGCCCTGCTGACCCGCATCGAGCGCGTGAGCAGGGAGATCGCCGACCGCGAGAAGACGCTCGGCGCCGAGACCGCCCAGAAGCGCCGGCAGCGCGACGCCGCGGCACGCACGCTTGGGGGAAGCGCCGAAGAGGCCGTCAGCACTCTCCGCGGCCGGCTCAACACCATCGGTCATGGAGCGGGGCTGAGCGACCTGCGCGTCTCCACGGCGCCGGTGCGCGAGATCGGCACGCCTGCGGCCAGCGCCTTCGCGAAAGAAGCGGCGTGGAAGGCGCTTCAGCGTCAGCCGGACTTCCTTGCCGTCAGCGCCGAGTTCAGCGGCCAGGGAACGCTTGCCCAGGTCGTGCGCGCCTTGGAGATCATCAGCGATGAGCCGTACGTCAAGCGCCTCGAGCGAGTCACACTGCGGCCGCGGCGCGCCGGCGAAGTCGTGGACCTGTCAATCTCGCTCACAACGCTCATCCTGCCGGGGACCGAGGCGCAGACCCTGCCCGATCCAGACGTGACGCGCGGGACGCTCTTCGCGGCGCTGGCGGACAAGAACATGTTCCGCGCACCGCCTGCTTCGCCGCCGACGCCTCTGCCCGTCAGGCCGGAGGTCAGGCCCGAAATCGCCGAGAACAGGCCCCCGCCCGTTCCCTGGGGAGACTGGATCGTGACCGGCATCGCGCGGATCAACGGCACGGCTGAACTCTGGGTGCGAAACAGCAGGACCAGCGAGTCAAGACAACTGCGATCAGGAGACCGCCTGCTCGAAGCACAGATTGAGGAGATCAGCGACGACCGGGCCATTCTTGCCATTGACGGGGCACAGTACACCATCGAAATCGGACAGAGCCTGGGCGACCGGAGGCCGTTGAATCAGTAGACTGTCAGGGTGCGGAGCGGCACGATGGCGTCGAGGCGCCATAGGAACGAGGCGCCGAGGGATCGGGAGACCGAGGGATCAGGAGATTGATGCGTCTGTGGCCGCTTGCGTCCTCACATCGCGGCCCGCCCGGAATCACAGGCGGCACCAATGGACCGGCTGACGGAAGGAGTGGATGAGACATGCGGCAATGGAGCGTGGGATCGGGCGTGCTCTTCATCGCGGCGGCAACGTCGCTGGGACTCGGCTGGCCGGTGCTTGCACAGGATGAAGCCGCGTCAACGTCCGGCGAATCCGCCCCGCTCGCGGCGGCCCCCCCCCGCCGAGCCGGTCGTGCACTTCAACTTCAAGGATGCGCCCTACAGCGACGTGATCGACTTCTTCAGCCGCGCCGTCGGCCTGCCGGTCATCGCGCGGGTCGAGCCGCCCAAGGGCGCGCTGACCTACTTCGCTCCCCAGTCGTACACGTATTCCGAGGCGCTGCGTATCCTCAACATCATCCTTCAGACCAAGGGCGTGACACTCGCGCGCGAAGGATCGTTCCTCTATCTCGGCACGTTCGACAAGACGAATCCCGGCCCGACCTATCTCGCCGGCACGATCCCGGGCGAAGTGACGGACGAGCAACTCCTTACCGTTCTGATTCCGCTCGAGAACATCACCGCCAACGAACTCTCGGAGCGCCTCAAGTCGCTGGTGGGAGCATACGGCGGGATCACGCCCCTGCCGCAGCAGAACGCGCTGCTCATCACGGAGACCGCCGGCCAGGTGCGCCGCCTCCAGACGATCATCAACGCCCTCGACAGCGCGGGCGACTACCAGGACCAGGTCCGCATCTTCCCCATCGCGCACGCCCAGGCCTCCGCTCTCGTGGACACGCTCAAGGTGCTCATGAGTGAGCGCGTGGTCAAGTACGTGATCAACCAGCAGGGACAGCAGGTCAAGCTCGAGGAGGACGACCTCGCGGGCCTGCGCATCCAGCCGGACACGCGCACGAACACGATCATCGCCAAAGGTCCCGTGGGGCGGCTCGACACGCTCGAAAGCATGATCGCGATGCTCGACGTCGAGGGGCGCCAGGGCAGCGACGGCACCGACATGACGACGGTGATGCTCGGGCGCATCTCCAGCGACGAGGCCGCCAATCACCTCAACGAGCTCTTCCGTCCCTTGCGCAACGAACAGAAACCCGTCGTCCTCCCCCTGGCTGAATCGAATCGGATCACAATCGTCGGCCCGGTGACCGCGATCGAGCGTGCAGTGGACCTGCTCAAGGAAGTGGACGGGGGCGGCGCCGACCCGGTCAATTTCGTGCGCACCGCTTCTGTTGTGCCGCTCAACTTCGCTTCGCCCGTCAGCGTGCAGCAGGCGCTGCGCGCGCTGATGACGCCGCGGCAGGCGCGTCTGGTCAACGTTCTGCCCTCGCCCGACGGCCGCTCGCTCATCCTCGCCGGACCGGTCGGCGACGTCGAGCAGGTGCGCGCCTTGGCGCAGACGCTCGACGTCGAGCCCGGCGACCGCCCGCGCGAGGTGCGCATCATTCGCCTCGCGCGAGGTGACGCGGATGATGTGCTGCGCCGCGTCGGGGTGCTCTATGAGCGGGAGATCGGCGCACCCGACCCGGATCCCAGGAGAATCATCGAGATCGAGCGCGATCCCGAATCCAACGCGATCACGCTCATCGGCCGGCGCGAGGCGATCGATCGCTGGCAGGCGCTGCTTGCGACCGTCGAGTCGGCGCTGCCGATCGAGCGAGAGACGCGGCAGGTGGCGGTCTCTCCGGGTCAGGCGGGGCGCATCGCCGGCCCGTTGCGCACACTCGCCGCCCAGATGCTCATGCCGTCGGACGGGTCGCCCTGGGTTGCGCCCGAGATCACGCCCGTCGATGCGCTCGACTTCATCCTTCTCGCGGCGGTGCCGGGGCAGATGCCCGTGCTCGAGTCGATCATCCGGTCGCTGGACGACCGGCGCGCGCGCGACGTGCAGTTTCGCGTCGTGAGCGTCGCGGGCGCCGATGCGGATCAAGTCGTCACGCGCGCCAACGAGATCTATGCGCAGCAGCGGGAGGCCGATGCGGCGCTGACGGAAGTGAACGTCGATCACGACGCCGGCGCGGGCGTGCTCTATCTCGTGGCCGAAGCGCCGGCCATGTTGCGCTACACGGCGATACTGACGCAGTTGCAGCAGACGCTGGGGACGGGGCGTGAGGCGCGGCTCGTGGCGCTCCAGCACGTCGGGGCATCGCGCGCGGCGTCCTTCCTTGCCGACCTCGTCGCCGCGTCGAAGTCCTTCCAGGGCGGCGCGATCGGGCCGGCGCCGATCATCGAAGTCGTCGAGGCAACCAACTCCCTGCTCATCGCCGCGCAGTCCGCGCAGCACCAGGTCATCCAGGCGATTCTCCGCGAGTTCGATCAGCCTCGCAACAGCGACGAGACGGTGGAACTGCGGGTCTTCAACCTGGCGCAGGCGAAGGCAGGCAACGTGGCCGGCGCGATCCAGACTCTGCTCGCGGCCCGCGGCGCGGCGCCGGGCAGGACCGCGAGCGTGACGGCCGAAGAATCGACGAACTCGATCGTCGTCGCCGCAGGGACTGCGCAGATGGGCGACATCGAGTCGCTGATCGAGAGCCTCGATTCGGGCCAGGGGGCCGACCAGCCCCAGGTGCGCACCATTTTCCTTCGCAATGCGTCCGCGGAGCGCGTGGCGCCGATGGTCGGCCAACTGCTGCGCGGCGAGCAGATGGACCAGTGGATGCGATTCGACTTCCTGCGCCGAGGCTGGCAACTGCCCGACCTCGGGCCTGACGTGCGTGTCGCGGCCGAACCGCGGCTCAACGCCGTCATCGTCAGCGCGCCGGCGTCGGTGCTGAACCTCGCGGAGGAGATGGTGCGGCAACTTGATGTTGATGCGCAGCAGATCGCCGGCGGTTCGCGCCGCTCCGTGCGCATTCTGCCGCTGCTCAACGCGGCCGCCCAGGACGTCGCGACCAGTCTCCAGGCCGTGCTCGGCGACGAGAAGGACGCGGGGAGCGACCCGCCGCCGGTCATCCGCGTTGACGCCGGAAGCAACTGCCTGATCGTCCGCGCCACGGCGGAGCAGTTCGCCGTGATCGAGCGCCTGGTGAACGACCTTGAAGCCGCGACGCTCACTGCGTCGCGCGAAGTGCGGATGATCCCGATTGACCGCTCGAGGGCGGACGCGGCGCAGACGGCCGAGATGCTCCGGCGCCTGCTCGAGCAGCGCGGCGCCGCGCGCGTCGAGGTCATCAGCGTCGATGAACTCATCCGCCGGCAGAAGGAAGCGGAAGGCGCCTCCTCCGCGGACGAGAAACGCGAGAGCGGCGACGGCGCCCAGGGCGCTTCGCTCGGCGCGGACCTCGCAGCGCTGGACCCCTCGATCTTTCAACGTCCTGATGCGATGACGCAGGCGGCCTCGGTGTCTCTTGATCGATTGATGCCGCTGTTCACCTCTCTGTTCCTCTCCTGCGACATCGATCTCCTTGCGCCGCCGGAAGAGGAACCTGACATCATCATCGCCGTCGACGAGGCGACCAACAGCCTCATCATCGTCGGCACGCCGCAGGCCACTCGGCGCCTGGCACAACTTGCCGAGCAGATTCAGTCGCAGGTTCCGGGGCGGCCCGAGGAGATCCGGTACGTCGCGCTCGACGAGCGATCCAACGCGAACCAGGTCGCCACCGTCGTGAACGGCCTGCTGGCGCAGATGCGGCGCCGCGGGCCGGGCAGCCCCGGCGGCCTGACGGGCGAAGTCGCGGTCATCCCTGACCAGCAGGGAGGCGGCGTGATCGTCAGCGCCAATGACGTGGACTTCGAGGTCATCGCGCGCGTGATCACGGCGATGCATCGCTTCACGCCCATCGAAGACGCCCCGCCCCTCACGATGATCGAGACGCGCAGCGCCGCGCCCAGCCGCCTCAAGACCATCATCGAACAAGTGCTCATCGGAGGCGACCCGGCGCGCCGCGAGCGCATCACGCTCGTACCCGACGATCCCTCGCAACTGCTGCTGGTGCGCGCCGCAGAGGAAGACCTGGCCGCGATCCGCGACGTGGTGAAGGAAGTGGACCGCTTTGAGACCAAGGAACTTCCGGTCCGCACGGTGAAACTCGAACGGGCCGACGCGCAGCGTGCGGCCCAGGCGCTGGCGCAGTTCTTTGAAGATCGCGCCCGGCTCACGCAGCGGCCGGGCCAGCCCCGCCCGCCGCGGCGCATCAGCGTCGTCGGCGATCAACGGTCCGGCACGGTCTTCGTCGCGGCGAGCGACGAGGACTTCGGCGAGATCGAGCATCTCCTGCGCACATTCGATGCGCCCAGCGCCGCACAGGACCTCAAGTACGAGATCATCCCCCTCAAGTTCGCCAAGGCCGAAGACGTTTCGCGCCTCGTGTCGAGCATGGGGTGGGAACTCACCTACGACGAATCCTTCGGGCGCTGGGGCGGCCGCTCCGACGTTCGCGGCAAGATCAGCATCCAGGCCGATCGCCGCACCAACTCCCTCGTGGTCAGCGGCACGGGCGAGAACTTCGAACTCATCGAGAACGTCATCCGCGCGCTCGACGCGCCCGCGGACGTGGCGGCCGCGCGATCGGTGCGAATCCTGCGCATCGAGCACGGCGACGTGGACATCATCAGCCGCGCCGCGCGAGAGTCTTATGGCGCCTCCGCGCAGAACGTCTGGTGGTACTATCCGCCCGATCCCGACGAGGTGAAGATCATCGCCGACGTCGCCAACCGCCTGCTTGTCGTCTCGGGGCGGGAATCGGAACTGGACGGAATCGCGGGATTCGTGTCCGAACTCGATCAGGCCTCGAAGAGACCGGGCCAGGAAATCGAGATTCTGACCGTCAGCCATGCGCGGCCCAGCGACGTCGCGCAGAGCCTCATGCGGTTCTTCAACGACCGCGCCCGCGCCGCCAGCCTGGCCAGCCCCGGCATCACGATGACGCCCTCCGACGTTTCGGGCAAGATCGTTGTCTCCGCCTCGCCCGAGCAGATGGCCGTCATCCGCGATCTTCTCGCGAGCATCGACGTGCCCTCGGAAGGAGACGATCGCACGTTCCGCCTCCTCTCGCTCAACCACGGCAGCGCGCTGGATGCTGCGCGGACGCTGCGCGACTTGTTCCCGGCGCGCAGCGAGGCCCCGAGCCGTCAGGTGATCGTGACCGCCGATGCGCGGACCAACAGCCTGGTCGTGAGCGCCCCCGCGGACCGCTTCGGGGAGATCGACGCGGTGCTGGGGATGATCGACGCGCCCCCGGCCGGGAGCGTCAAGACGATCCGGACCTTTTCGCTTGCCAACGCGCGGGCGACCGAAGTGGCGCAGGTGCTCACCGACGCCTTCGACCTCACTCGCCTGCCTCCGCGCGGCCGGGCCCGGGATCTCCAGGGCGAAGTCACTCGCTTCATGCTCGACGGGCACGAGCAGGGCGCGGAGCCGATCGAAGTTGACGCCCGCATCACCGCCAACGTCCGCAACAACTCCGTGATCGTCGTGGCGGCGCCGGAGTCGATGCCGATGATCGCGCGCTTCGTGGCCGAACTCGACGAGGCGCCGGTGCGCAGCGCGCGGGAGTATCGCATCTATCCGCTCAAGCACATCGTGGCGGCGGACGTGCGATTTACCCTTTCGAGCCTCCTGTCGCAGCGTGCCGATCGGCCGGGTGCGGCAACGACGGACCCGGCGCCGACGGTGAGCACCTCGCCGCGCGACAACAGCCTCATCATTGCCGCCACCGCCGAGCAGCACACCGAGATCGAAGCCGTGCTCAGGCAGATCGACCTGCCGGCGCAGACGGTGCGGACCACGGAGTTCGTGCCTCTGCGATTCGCGCAGGCGGAGAAGGTGGCGGAAGCCCTGGACGTGTTCTACGGCCGCTACTCGCTCGAAGCCGACACTCCTTCCAAGCAGAATGTCTCGATCGTCCCCGATCCGGCGAGCAACAGCCTGGTCATCTCCGCGGAGGAGAGCGAGTGGCCGGGCATCCGCGAACTGATCGCCAAGCTGGACGGCGAGGAGTATGACACGACGCTGCAACTGACCGTGATCGCGCTGCGCTACGCCGACGCCTCGTCGGTGAGCACGGCCATCAACCAGGCTTTCGCCCCGCAGGTGGAGCCGCGGCGCGGGGGCAACCAGCCGGTCCGGCGCAGCCCCGGCGCCGAGGGCCAGCCCGACGAGGGCGGTCAGCCGCGCATCCTCGTCGCGGACACCGACGTGGTCCGCGCTGCGGCCGAGCCGCTGACCAACTCGATCATCGTTTCGGCATCGCGGCGCAATCTCGAAAAGATCCGCGCGATCGTCGAGAGCCTGGACGTGGCGGACTTCGCGCAGTTGCCGCCGGTGCGGCTCATTCCGCTCAACGAGGCCAAGGCGTCGGAGGGCGCCGCGACGCTCACGAGCATGTACGCCGACGAGTCCGGCCGCGGCGCGGGGCGGCGGGGCGGCCGCAAGAGCGTGATCATCAGCGCCGACTCGGCGTCGAACACCGTCATCGTCCGCGCCGAGGAGGAGGAGTTCTCGCAGATCGAAGCGCTGGCGCGGGCGATCGAGCAGACCTCGCGCAAGGAAGGCATGACGGTGCGCGTGCTGTCGCTGGCCAAGGCGAGCGCGCCGCGCGTCGCCGAGGCGATCCGCGCCACCTTCGCCGCAACGGCACGTACGCTCGACGAGCCCCTGGCCATCGAGGTGGACAGCGTCGCCAACAGCCTCATCGTCGCGTCCTCGGCCCGGCTGTTCGAGCAGATCGTCGGGGTGGTTGAGGAACTCGATCGCCTCGGTCCCGGCGGCGGGCAGCAGATTTTCGTGGTGCCCATTGAGAACGTCGCGCCCGAGGAGATGAAGCGCATCCTCGAATCGCGCGATCTCGACAAGCAGCGCCAGGGCGCGACAGGGATTCTCGGCGAGCCGCTCAAGGTCACGGTGCTTCCCGGCCGCCGCGCGCTGGCCATCGTCGGCAATCCCGGCGACCGCGAGCGCATCCTCGCCATCGTCGCCGCGCTGGATGCGACGCCGGACTTCGCACAGGCGCAGGTGAGGCTGGTCGAGTTGCGACTGGCGGAGGCGGAGGCGGTGGCGTCGATCCTGCGGGAGTTGCTGCGCCCGGCCGAGCAGCACGCAGAGACGCCGCTGGCCGCGGCGATCCGCGAGCAGGTGCGCCGTCTGAGCGTGCATCGCAGCGGCGCGCTGCAGGACGATCTCGACCTCGATCTCACGCAGCCGATCCGCATTGTGCCTGCGCCCAATGTCAATGGCGTGCTGATCAGTTCCACGCCGGCCAACTGCGAGGCGCTCGAAGAGATCGCCCGGCTCTTCGACCGCCTGCCGGTCACGGAGGCGGTGACAGTGCGGCTCTTCCCGCTGAGCAACATCGCGGCGTCGATGATGAAGTCGATCGCCGAAGACCTCTTCACACAGGGGCGCAAACTCGCCACGCAGCCCGGCACGCGCATCGAAGGCCGCCCGACCACCGAGGTCGGCGGGGCGCTGCTCGAAGACGTGGCGATGACCGTGGATGAGCGGACCAACACGCTCATCGTGGCGGGGCGCGAGGCATCCGTCGCGCTCGTGCAGGTGCTGATCGACAAGCTGGACAGCGACATCGCGGCCAAGTGGGTCGAGCCGCGCGTCCTGCTCCTGCGGCATGCCGACGCGGAGGCCCTGGCGGAAACGCTTGATGCGGTGCTGGTGCGCGGCCAGGCGACGGGCGCGGATGCGCAGGCGATGCAGAAGCAGGTGGGACGTCTACGGGTGGCGCGCCGCGGGGGGGGGCCTGAGGAGATGCTCGAGGCCGACCTCTTCGTGCCCATGACGCGCCTGCTCATACGCCCGGACGCCAAACTCAACGCGCTCGTGGTGGTGGGCACGCCGGAGAACATCGCGGTGGTGGGCGAACTGGTGTCAATGCTCGACGTGCCCGCCGCGGCTCCGAGCCAGGCCGTCCGCATCTACACGCTCAACCATGCGACCGCCGCCCGCGTCGCCGCGATCCTCACCAGCCTCTTCGACCGGCAGGCACAGACGGGTGCGATCCGCGACGAGGACCGAGTGGCCGCCCAGGCGGACGAGCGCACCAACTCGTTGATTGTGACGACCAGCCCGCGCAGCTTCGCCGTGCTGGAGTCGCTGCTGCAATCGCTCGCCTCCCGTCGGGCAGCGGAGATTCACGATATCCGCATCATCCGGCTGAGCAACGCCTCGGCGACGGTGATCGCCCCGCTGATTCAGCGGCTGATGGACTCGCGCCTTGACCGCCTTCGGCGGTTCGAGCCTGAGACGGCCGACCTCCAGCAGGCCACGATCGTGGCCGACGCGAGGACCAACAGCCTGCTCGTTACGGCCGGGGCGGAGAGTTACGAGGTCATCGAGCGGCTGGCGACTTCGCTGGAGAACACGCGCGCCAGCGCCGCCAACGACGTGCAGATTATCCCGCTCAACCGCGGCAATGCCGCCAAAGTCGCCGACACGATCCAGCGGGTGATGGATCGGCAGTATGCCGACCTGCCCTCCGAACTCGCCGGCCGCGAGAAGCCCCTCATCCTCACCGACTCGCGCACCAACAGCCTGCTCGTGACGGCGAGCGCGGAGGACCTTCGGCGCATCGCCGACCTGGTGATGAAACTGGAGAGTGCGCCCTTCAATCCGGCGCTGAGCCTGCACGTGATCCCCGTGGCGGGACAGCGCGTTGAGAACCTCGCGCCGCGCCTCGTGACCCTCATGCGCGAGCGCGAGCGGTCGCTGGGCGAGTCGGCGGGAGTGCAGGACCGGACGGTGATCGAGGCCGATCCGGCGACCAACAGCCTCATCGTCGCCGCCAGCGACGAGAACCTCGAGATCATCCGCGGCCTGATCCTGACGCTCGGCGACGCAGAGACCTTTGCAGCCAGCGGATCGGAAGTGGAGATCATCACGCTGCGCAACTCGCTGGCCAACCGAATGGTGGATCAACTCAACGCGCTGTATGTGACGGAGGCGAACCGGACGCGCGGGGCGGGGACGATCCGCGTGACGGCGGACGCGCGGCTCAACGCCGTCGCCGTTTCCGCTCCGGCCGCCGACCTCGCGGCCATCCGCAACCTGGTGAATGAACTCGAGTCCACGCAGGTCATGGACGTGCGCGAGATCCAGATGATCCCGCTCAAGGCGGCGAATGCGATCGAGATCGTCTCCGTACTCGAGAGCGTCCTCGCAGGCGGCCGCCGGGGCGGGGCCACTCAGGACCAGGCGACCATCATCCGCTTCATCCGCGACACCGCGCGAGAACTCATCGAGCGCCAGGAGGATCAGCCGCGAGAGCCGACCGAGACGGAAATCTCGCTGGCCGTGCGCGAGTCCATTCGCTTCACCCCCGACCTGCGCACGAACTCGATCGTTGTGTCGGCGCCAACGTCGTCCATGCGGATGATCCGCGAATTGATCGACGAACTGGACTCGTCGGAGACTGGTTCGAAGCGGGTGCGCATCTTCGAACTGGTCAACGCTGACGCGGTTCAGATGGCGGAACTGCTCGGCCAACTCTTCAACCTGCGCGAGCAGGGGCTGATTCTGCGGCCGCGCGACGAAGGTCCCGAGGGCCTGGCCCCGCCTTCCCCGGGGGTAGTCGCCACCTTCACCGACACCGAACTGGTCACGGCGACGGACGAACGGCAGCAACTGTCGATGACAGTCGATCCGCGGACCAACAGCCTGATCGTCTCGGGCACGCCGCGCTACCTCGACCTCGTCGAGCAGGTGATCAAGGACCTTGACTCGAAGACGGGGACGCGGCGCGACGAAAAGGTCTACGCACTGCGCAACGCGCGGGCCGCGGACGTGGCCGCCGCCCTCAATTCCTTCCTCACGCAGGAGCAGGAGCGCATTCTGCGCACGCTGGGCCCGGATCGCGCCGGTTCGATCCTTCAGCAACTCGAGCGCGAGGTTTCAGTGGTCGGCGTAACGGAGAGCAACACGCTGATGATCTCCGCCTCGCCTCGCTACATGGACAAGATCCAGGCCATCATCGAGGAACTGGACAAGACGCCGCCGCAGGTTCTCATTTCGGTGATGCTGGCGGAGGTGACGCTTGACTCCGATGAGCAGTGGGGCATGGACGTCAGCGTCGGGCCGTTCCGCGGCGACCGGGTGACGGCGTCGTCCACGTTCGGCCTCGCGGCCGCGACGCTTTCGGGCCTCGGCGTGCCGAACCTCGCCGTCTCGACGGATGACCTCGAACTGCTCATTCGTGCACTCGAAGCGCAGGGCAGGCTCGAGGTTCTCAGCCGCCCGCAGATCCTCGTCAACAACAATGTGAACGCGACGTTCCAGGTCGGCCAGAACATCGGCATCGTGGACAACGTTCAGGTTTCCGACACCGGGACGGCGCGTTCGACCGTGGCTCGGCGCGACATCGGCATCATCCTTGACGTCCTGCCCTCCATCAGCCCGGACCGCTTCGTGCGCATGGAGGTCAAGCCCGAGATTTCGAGCCTCTCGACCCGGACCACGCAGATCAGTGAGGACTTCCAGGCGCCGATCATCGACACGCGAACAGTGGACACGGTTGTGACGGTCAAGGACGGCCAGACCGTGGTGATCGGAGGTCTGTTCTCGACTCGCACCGAGATGCGCAACCAGAAGGTGCCCTTCTTCGGCGACATTCCGATCATCGGACTTCCCTTCCGCACCAAACTCCATCGGCGTGAGAAGACAGAGTTTCTCGTCGTCATCACGCCGCACGTCGTCGGCTCAATTGAGGAGGCGAAGAAGTACACCGACGAGGCGATCATCGATCTGACGCTGCCCGAAACCACAAAAGACCAGATCCGCAGCGGCCGCATCGATCCGACCCAGTGGTCCGACCCGGGTCAGAAGAAGAAAGACGCCCGCAAGGAGGACCAGAGATGAAGCGCCCGTTCCTTAGTGCGACGATCCTCTGCTGTGCGCTGTTGCCAGTCGTGCCGGGATGCGTGACCGAGTACCAGGAAGGGCAGGCGCCGCTACCGCCACAGCCGCGCGACATCCCCAGCCAGCCCGCGTCTCTCGCCGTCAACAAGGTCGCTTTCTATCCCGAACTCTACGTGCGCGACACCAATGGCAACGGACGAGGCGATCGCTTCGACGCGACGGTTTATTTCTGGTCCGAGCCTTATGCGTTTCCGCTTCACGCGGAGGGCACGCTGACCATCTCCCTTTACCGCACCGGGGACTACAGCGATCCCGAGGCCGAGCCCGTGCGCGAGTGGGTCTTTGATGCGTCGCGCCTGGCGGCCGCGCGGGCGCGGGCCTGGCCGGGGCCGTGTTACATCCTCCATGTGTCGCTGCTCGACGACGATCAGCGCGGCGGGGACAATCTGGGCCTGTCGAGCGTCGACCTCGTCGCGCGCTTCGAGCAGCCCGGCCGGCGTCCGATCTACTCCGGCCTCTCGACCGTCCATCTCGATCACACCAGCCGCTGAGAGCGGCGGGCATGCCTGCTGCTCCTCCTGCAAGGAACCGGGGCGATCAACGTGGCCGCAGATCATCGGGCAGAGGAAGATCGAGGGTTGCGCGGCGTGCCTAGCGCCGGGGTTCGACAATCGACTCGCCCTTGAGCAGCGTGTCGATCTCCTTCTTGAGTTGCTCGCCGACCGCGGGATCGAAGCCGACATGGATGGACTGGATGGTCCCGTCCGGCCCGATCACGACCGTCTGCGGGATGCCGCTTACGCCGTACATGGTTGCGACGGTCCCTTCGGCGTCGAGAAGGACCTTGAGGTCGAGTTTCTCACCTTCGAGGAAGCGGCGGATCGTCGCCGCGTCTTCCATGAGGTTGACGGCGTAGAAGACAGCCTGGTCGTCCTTGTAGCCCTTCATGGTTTCGACCAGCACAGGAAGGCCGGCGCGGCACGGGGGACACCATGTCGCCCAGAAGTCGATCACCACGATGCGTCCACCCTTGTTCAGAGAGGCAAGGCTGACGGGCGCTCCGTCGAGCGAGGGCATCTCGAAGGCCGGCGCTTCGGCCCCGAGCAGCGCCGAATGATCATCCTCTTCGCCGAAGCCGTCCTCGCCGCCGCTCATCATCGCCTCCGCCAGATCATCGACCTGCTCGACGCCTTCGGGCGCCTGGAAAGCGAAACTTTGTCCCGTGATCTTCGGCGAAGGATCCCAGTTGGTGACCGTCGCGGTGTAGAGTATTTCCGATTTGCCCCAGAACTCGGCCGGATCCCAGTCGTTGGACGTGGGCTTGTACGTGAAGCGCACAGGATAGGGCTGCTCACCGGCGGCGATCCAGAGATGGTGCTCCCGCGCATCGTTCGAGACGGCCAGGTGGTGCACGGAAACGCCGTCGATCTTCTCCAGGCCCACGTACTCCACGGACGCGAGAAGCCCGGCCGTGGCGGCCACCGGGTCGGCGGCGAGGAGCGTGCGAATACCCGGCGCGTCAAGAAGGAACGAACGATAGAACTCGCCGAGATAGCCAAGGCGCTCGGGATCGAGCGCCTCGAGGACGCCGCCCGGGGCCTCGGAGATTTCGTACTGCTTCACGTAAGGCACGTATATCGTGAGGTTCTGCGCATCGCAGATGTAATGAGGCCCCGACATGCCGCGCTGCTGTCGCAGGGCGTAGCGGCCGGGCCGTTCGACGAGTACCGAGTAGGTCGTGTGGTACTCCATGTGCAGACCCTCGGCCGTCGTCAGGTTCTTCGTGGTCAGGCTGAATTGCCACGCGGGAAGGCTCTTGAGGTACTCCGCCATGCGCGTGACGGTTTCGCGCGCTGTATTTGCGTTCTGGCTGGCGGCCGTCGCCTGGGCGTGCGCGGCAGTGGCGGGCGCGATGATCACCGCCGTGCAGAGAACGAAACTCCTGATCATCATCATCGATCTCCTTTGGTCTTTCTGCTTGTCGGGCCCCGCGGCAGAGGTCCTTCAGGATCGCCCGGTTGTGCGTAACAGCGAATTGCCGCCGCATCCATCAGTGGAAGACTGTATCAGGGAAAGGGGGAGCAGGCGCGGGGGAGCGGCTGCAGGTGTCGCCATGCCACGCGCGATGCCGGCCGTGCTTCCTGCGGCGTGCGACGGAGCGCGCCGATCCCCTTCAACTCGTCAGATTGCCGATGAGGTTGACCACGTCGTTGTAGAAGGTGATGAGAAAGAGGCTGCCGATGAGGAGGAGGCCGACGACCGTCGCCGCGTTCTGCACCTGCACGCTCACGGGCGAGCCTTTGATCTTCTCGACGATGAGAAAGACCATCAGCCCGCCGTCCACGATGGGGATGGGCAGGAAGTTGAGCACAGCGAGGTTGACGTTGATGATGCCCAGGAAGAGGATCAGATAGGGAAGGCCGCGGCCCGCGACGCGCGTGCCGATTTCGGCGATGCCCACGGGCCCCTTGAGTTGATCGACCTTGATCGTGCCTCGCACCAGCCGGTCGAGCGTCTGGTACGTGGTGATGATCATCTCCCAGGTGCGATCCAGGCCCATGCCGACGGCGGCGACGGGGTTGTCCGCCTTCTGAATCTCCTCGAGCGGCTTGAAGATCATGGTCGCCAGGTTGCTGTGCCACTCGAGGGCGAGGAGGCGCTGTGCCGACGCCTGATCGATCGTCCACGACACCTGCTCAATCGGGCGACCGGGGACGGGCAAGGCGCATTCGAGCGGGATTGTGCTGTGCGCCGCAGTCGGGTCCAGCACTCGGCGAAGCAGGATGGCGACTTCGCGCCATGTGGAGACGGGCGTGCCGTTCACCGAAACGATGCGAGAGCCCGGCATGAGGTTGACGGCCGCGGCGGGCGAGGCGGCTTCCTTCGGCGCACGGCCGGGCGCGCCGAGCGGGATCGTCGCGAGCGTACTCGCCACCACCGGCGCGTGGGCCGCGGGCATGTCGGTGAATGAGAAGCCGGCGCGGCCGAGCCGATCAACTGCGACGTCAACGGTGCGCCGCTGCCCGGCGCGATCGATGGTGAGCTGAGACTTCGAGCGCGGCGCGAGGGCCTGTGAGAGTTCATCTGAGCGGGGCCAGCGGATCGACCCGGCCTGGACGACGATATCGCCCGGCTTGAGCCAATTGTCGCCTTTGCGGCTGTCCACGTCGATCACGGCCGGCGCCGGCACCAGTCCCAGCAGATGGCGAAGAGCGTACCACGACGATCCGTGTTGCACCTGGGCGAGCATGAAATCCGGCTCGGTCTGGAGCGTTCCGGTCTGGACGGCCCCGGTTTTCGGATCGCGGAAGGTGAGCGTGAGGCTCTTGCCGTCGGATAGGTCGATGGCGCGGCTCAGTTGCCAGAGGGCGCTGACTGGCTCGCCGTCGATGTGGGTGAGCGTCAATCCCGGTGCGGCAGTTATCTCTTCCAGGCCCGCGGTGTTCAGGCACGATCGCACCAGAGCCTCGGCGGCTGATCCCGGGCGATAGTCGATGATCGTCGTGCTTTGGGAGGACGTAATGCCGAGGGCGAGCAGGCGCGTCTCGCGGTCGGCTCGCGGTTCGAGATCAAAGTTGAGCGTCCGGCCATCCCGATCGACGACGATGCGCAACACCTCGCCTGGCCGCGCGACGGCGGCTGCGAGGAGAATCTGGTCATAGGAACGGATCGGTCTGCCGTTGATCGAGACGACGCGGTCGCCGGGCTTGATGCCCGCGCCGGTGATGCCGTGCTCCGCGGCGTTGGAAGGCATGGTGACTGCGGCGAGGCTGTCCGGACTGATCCCGCCGATCACGGGCACGGGCGTCTGCACTCCCCACATGAAGCAGATCACAAAGAGCACGAGCGCGAAGATGATGTTCATCACCACGCCGGCGGAAACCACGCACATCCGCGCCCAGATCGGCCGGCTGCTGTAGGAGCGAGGATCGTTGACGACGGCGGCCATGTCGAGGTCTTCCTGCCCGAGCATCTTGACGTACCCGCCGATGGGCAGGTAGTTGATGCGATACTCCGTCTCGCCGAGGTCCGACGCCCGTGTGCCGCTCTTGAGCCGCGCTTCGTACGCGGGCTGGGTCGAGCCGGCGCGGAAGCCGATGCCCTTGCGCCACGAGAGCAGCGCCGGGCCCATGCCGATGGCGAACTGCTCAACCCTGATGCCGACCCACTTGGCGACGGCGAAGTGGCCCAACTCGTGAACGAAGATCACGAGACTGAAGCCGATGAGCAGCAGGAGGAAGTCGAAGAAGGTGGACATGCGGAAGTGATCCGGGGTTCGAGCGGCCCGGCGGGAGATTCACCAGTCCGAGGCGCCCGACATTCGGGCCGGTCGGGCCGGACAAGGATAGGGCGGGCTGTACGCAAGTGCAGCGGGCGCTGCAGCGCACTCCGTGCTCTGGCGGAATGCGGCGCGCGAGTCCGCTGCGGCGCTATCCGCCGGGCCGTTCCAAATCCAACCCCGCTCAGGCCGATTCAGACCGATTGTGCCTGGTCCCAGCCCCGTCTGAAACGGCGGATGCAGAGACGCCCAGTCGAGTTGCGGCGCCGCGTCCCGTGGTCGGAGCCGTGCGGCGCCGTGACCGAGCCCAGTTGAAATGTCGATCAGTTCTCCGTCTTGAGCAGCGCCCAGGCAGGCGGGCTGACCTCGCATGAGCGGTGATCGACGGCCTGGAGGACGTAAAGGCCCACCACATTCGCTGGGATGAAGACGTTGAAGATCGCGCGCCCCTCGGGTCCGGCGACGGCGGTCGCCGCGAGGCGCGAATCGCCCACGTCAATCATCGCGCCGTTGCACTGCCGGAGCGGCATTGGCTCGCCTCGCTCCGTGCCCCACAGAAGCGAGACGCGCCCGCCGGGCGTGGCGTGGTTGACCTGGATGACGTTGCGCATTCCGGGCCGCGACGGCTCCATGCCCCAGAGAGTCAGGCCGGTGTCGATGGGGTCGAGGCGCGCGATGCTCCAGCCCCGCGTCTGGCCGAACGCCGTCACCGTCCCCGCGATCTGGCCAACGTCATTGATGCGCCAAGGCACACTGACGCGCCAAGCGCGCGCATCGCGATCGATGATGAGTTCGTTGAGTTCCATGGCGAGGTTGCCGCTCCAGAGAGTCGGCCTGTAGTCCGTCTGCGACGGGTTGGCGGACGCCCCGATCGCCACTCCGGAGTTGTTGACCATCCCGATTCCGCCCCCCAGGCTCGGATGCGCCACGGGCATCTCGCGGGGGATGAAGTCGGTCCAGATCACAGGCCGATGGTCGTCATCGCGGTCTCGCCTGATCCCTCCTGCGAGGTGGCCGATGTCATTAATGCTGGATGCCCTCACCAGGTCGTTACCGGGCTCGAAGCCGGGCAATGCGTAGAATACGCCCTTGTCCCACACCCACGACTGGTTGCCCGTGTGCCCGAGGGCCTGTTTGCGATTGTTCACGCTGTCGCCGAACTCGATGGGAGGGTACAGCGAAAACCATTCACCGTTTTCCCAGAGAAAAGCGTTCGTCTCGAGGAAGCCGACAGAGTAGTCGCCGATGACGACGAGATTGTCATTCATGCCATACGCGGCGCTCTGGCGGTCGAGGAGGGGGATGACCGTGTTCTCATCGGGCCACATGACGGCCTGCCAGACGTCGAGTGCGCCTTCAGAGCGGCCGACGACGACGCCGCCGTCATTGATGTCGCTCGCCCAAGTGTTGGGTCTTCCCTCGTGAGGGAGTTCGGGAAGTGTGATCACGCGGTTGCCCCGCCAGACAGCGGCTGCGTCCTCCCCCTGAAGGCCAAACACCCACGCGCAAACCTCGCCCCGGTTGTTGAGACCGTGGGGGAACCCCGCGACGTACCCCTCCGGCAGGGGCAGGATCGTGACAGAGTAGCGCTGGGCCGAGGCATATTGACTGCATCCGGCAATGGCAAGAAGCGCGATCGGGGCGCAATTCCGCGAGAAGCGTCGAGAACCGGGGTTACCTGTAATACGAGTCATGGTGATCCCCCTGTGCACTCTCCTCAACGCGGGCTCTCGAAGCGCCGGGCCGAGAGGTGTTTCGCTCTGCACAGCGGATACGATGGGAATTCCCGACAGGCTTCAGGGTGGTTTCCCTGATCTGCTTTTCGAGGGGCCTTTTGAATTGGACAGCCCGATCCGTTTGGTTAGCCTCGCGCGAGACGACCGTTCACGCGCCGCGCGGCGACGCGACGGCCGTCGAGAACTCCACAAAAGGGGAGAGCATTACGCGACACGCAACGCTCAAGCGCGGATGGACCATTCAGATTCTGCTCATCGTCTTGGCCATGACCGCGCTGGCGACTAGTGTCGCCAAGGCGCAGCCTCAATACAGAATCGAGGATGCCAAGGTCTACGTCAAGATGGAGTTCTGGAAGGCGCCGGGCGCTCAAGCAGCTGAGGCGTGGCACTTCGACCCGAACAACAATGACATCTGGACGCAACTACCCAACAATCCCACCCCGCCCGACGTGAGGCCGCGCGCGCAGTTCAAAGTCAAGGATCTCTTCCGCCACGACCTGATGCCCGACCCCTACGTCTGGTTCGTTGCTGTGGACAAGATCCGAGTCGTCGCGGGAAGCCCCAGCAACTTCGCCAACGTCAGCGGGAACCCCTCGTACACGGAGATGATCGACCGCATGGTCTTCAAGGCGGACCCGAACTCAACGGAGGTGATCGTCTACGACCCCTGCGGAGAGCGCTCCTGGCCGATCTTCACCGGCAGCGAACTCACGCCCTACACGCTCTTCCCGCATCCGACCGGCTGGGAGGGCGGCTACGGAATGAAGATGAACAAGGAGGGCCTCCTCGAGAGCGCCAACTGGCTGTGGAAAAACCCTGCGGGCATCGAGGAGTCGGACGTCTACATCGAGTTCACGCTCTTCTTCGACATGGATGCGGAAGTTGAGTGGCCCTTGCTCAATCACAGAAAAGTGCGCGCCTCATGGATCAGTGCCGACAGCGGCTGCGGTTACACCTTCTGCCTGCCCGAAGGCCAGGAGACGGCCGTCAAGATCGGCACATCCTTCGCCGAGCCTGACGCGATATGGAGTGAACTCGTCGTCGCCGTGCCGCATGTCCTCGACCACACCGCCACGCTGCAACTCTACTGGCAGCACAACGGCGTGAACACGCTCCTGATCGATAGCGCCATCAACAACTCTACCAACCATCACACCGCGCACAAGTGTCTGCCGGACGGGGGCGAAATCGCCTGGCACAATCACTCCAGCGCCGCCGCGGGCCATCTGCC
>CAADHA010000199.1 GCA_900696685.1 uncultured Planctomycetota bacterium | reverse complement strand
GCGCGGCCGCGTCCGCCGCTCGCTCATCCGCCAGCGCTGCTCGCCCAACCTGCTCGCGTCCGCCTTCGATCACGCGAAGCTTCCGCTGTGACGACTCACGTCTATATCAGCGCAGACGTCAATAACTTTCTCGGCAGCAACACCGCCGACGAAGCGGGCACGGCGGTGAAGTACTTCACCGTGCCCGCCACCTTCCCCCTCGGCGATGTCTGGGTGCAGGCGGCGGAGTTGGAGAACATCTCCGGGAACTTCCGCCGCGTTGTGATCGAGTAACGGAAGGCACGCCTGTGGCGCTTACCCGCGCAGGTCGATGTGCTCGCCGGCGGGGTCGGGCCTGTTTGCGGCGGCGCGACGTGCGGCCTGCTCCGACGCCGTCTGCTGATGCGCCTTGCGCTTTTGCTGCTGCTGGTGTTCCTCGTCGTTCTCGTCGAGTTTGCGTACGGCTTCGCTACTCTCGACGCCGCCGACGGTGAGGTCCACGGCGTCCTCGAAGCGCCGCGTGCCCTCGGCCTTCTCGCGGTCGCGCTTGGCGCGGGCCTTGCTCGCGGCGTCCTGCGAAGGCAGGGCGCCGGAGAGGCTCGACTGGATAGGCCCGCCGATCTGGCTCATATCCGTCTGATCGGCGCGAGGCCGGGCCGTACATGAGCGTTTGCCTCACGCAGGCCGCGAAGGCTCGCCGGTCACGCGCACGACGACGAGCGTCATGTCGTCATACTGCCGGTTCAGGCCCACATAACGCCGCACGTCCCACAGAATCTGGTTGAGAATGAGCGAGGCGCTCACCTGCTCGGACATGTTGAAGGACTCGGCGACAGCACGGCCGATTCGCTCGCGGCCGTAGCGCTGGCGGTCGAAGGTCTGGGCGTCGGTCAGGCCGTCGCTGTAGATGACGAGGATGTCGCCGGGAGCGAGGTCAAAGAGGCCCTTTTCATATGCCGCGGCGCGGTCGATGCCGAGCACAGGTCCGCCGGCGCGCAACTCGCGGAACGCCTCGGCCGGATTGTCGCGAAGTGATGGCCGGAAGACAAAGGGCGGGTCGTGCCCGGCGCTCGTGTAGGTGAGGCGAAGCGTTTGCGAATCGATCACGCCGTACCACACCGTGGCGAACTCGTGCTCGTGAGTGTCATCGACGAGGGCGCGGTTGGCGCGGGCCATGATCTCGTTGATGTCGTAAATGTCCATGGCGTGGGCGCGAAGGCTCGCGCGGACGCCGGCCATGAGCAGCGCCGCAGGCACTCCCTTGCCCACGACGTCCCCGAGCGCCAGGCCGAGGTGGCGCCCGAGGTCGATGAAGTCGTAGAAGTCGCCTCCGAGTTCGAGCGAGGGAATGCAGCGGGCGGCGATGTCGAGGCCGGGCACCATCGGCATGCGCTGCGGAAACATGCGCCTCTGCACGTTGGAGGCGAGATCGACCTGGCGCCTGACTTCTCGCGCCGCGCGCTGTTCGTCGAGGAGGCGCGCATTGGCGATCGCCGTCGCCACCTGCTGGGCCGTGGCTCGCAGCAGGTTGCGGTCGAACTCGCTGAACCGCCGCACCTCGCCCGTGTAGAGGCGGATCACGCCGACCGGCTTGCCGCGGAAAACCAGTCCCGTACAGAGAAAACTCCGCAGCCCCTCCCCGCGCACGAGGTCGGGGAAACGCACGCGATCGTCGGCCATGAGATCTTCGACGTACACGACCTCGCCCGCGAGGGCGCGCGTGTCCAGTTCACTCTCGTGCGCGAAGACCGGCCCCTTGGCGAAGTACTTGGCGCTCAGGTTCACGCTGGCGCGGAGGATCAGTTCATCGGTGGCGGGGTTGAAGAGGCGGATCGAACCGGCCTTCACGTCCATCACCTCGATCGCCAGGCGCAGGGCGCACTGGAGGATCGACTCGAGATCGCCGATGCCGCTCAGGGCCGTCGAGACCTGGTACACGGCTCGGAGTTCGGCAAGGCGGTGGGTCAGTTGATCTTCGCTCTCCCCGAGGCGCTGAGCGATCGCCGCAACGGCAGCAAGAATCCCACGCACCGTCTCGTTCGTCATGGTGGTCTGAACGTCCCGGGCCGGCGGATGGGCCAGGAGCCATCCATCCCGCCCCTCGCGGCCGGGCAGAGGCACGGCGACGGCGGAGTCGATCCGGGAGGCAGGCAGACCATCGACGCACTCAACCCGTCGGCCGAGGGCGCCGGTCAGTTCCGCAGCGAGGCGAGCGCGAAAGTCGGGCGTGCCGGCCGACCCGGGGGCGGGCACGACGGGCGGTGGGGCCTTCTGATTGGATTGAGCCGTGGTCACGCGGCGGGGGTCTCCGGCGAACGTTGTGAATCGTAGCGGCATGCGGCGGTCCTCAATCCGAAATCGCGGAGACTCACAGGATTTGAGTCTAAGAGTCTGCTTGAGAACTGGGGGTGCCGTGGTCAAGCGACGCTTCGGGAGCGCGGGCCACGCCGGCGCGCGATCGACGACCAAAACGGTGTGATCGACTGTCCGCTTCACGGCCTGGCGCTCCGGTCGCAGAGCCTCCCTCCGGACCACGGCACCTGACGGTTTTCAGACAGGTTCCAAGACTGGTCCCTGCGGTGCCTTGGAGCATGTCCCCCGGCGACCGGGTGATCCATGCCGCGCGCCGGCAGGGGTGTAGAGACTACAATCGCAGCCGCGTTGTCGGCGGGGGAGGGTCGAGGGCAAGAGGTCGGCCCGGATGGCCGATGCACCTTTCACTCACGGCTTTGCCGGGCCTGCCAGGCCGCACGCCCGATACGGTTTCCGTGAACCTCACCCCCTCGCTTGCTCGCGATTCAAGGGATCAATAAATGCGCCTCACGATGGTCGGGACCGGGTATGTCGGACTCGTTACGGGCACCTGCTTCGCCAACACGGGAAACAAGGTCACATGCCTGGACGTGGACGAGGAGAAGATCGCCCGCCTCAACCGCGGCGAGGTGCCCATTTATGAGCCGGGCCTCGAGGAACTCATCCAGCGAAATGTCGCGGCTGGCCGGCTGTTCTTCACGACCGATGCGCGGCGCGCGTATTCGACTGCGGATGTGATCTTCATCTGCGTGGGCACTCCCAGCGATTCGCAGGGTCGCGCCGACCTGCGCTACATCACCTCCGCGGCCGAGGCGATCGCGGAGGCCATCGAAGCGGGTGAGCCGAGCCAGAAGCCGCGCACGGTTGTCGTCAAGTCCACGGTGCCCGTCGGAACGACCTTCATGGTGCGCGACATCATCCGCAGCCGCACCAACCGACCTTTCCACATCGCCAACAATCCCGAGTTCCTGAAGGAGGGCGATGCGATCAACGACTTCAACAAGCCGGACCGCGTGGTGTGCGGCGTCGAGTCGCCCGAGGTCGGCGAGATGATGAAGGACCTCTACGACCCCTTCGTGCGGCAGGGCAATCCCATCTTCGTCATGGACGTCCTGAGCAGCGAGATGGTCAAGTACGCTTCCAACGCCATGCTCGCCACGAAGATCTCCTTCATCAATGAGATCGCGAGTCTCTGCGACGCCTACGGCGCCAACATCAACCGAGTGCGCGAAGGGATGTGCTCGGACAGCCGCATCGGCAACCAGTTCCTCTATCCCGGCCTTGGCTACGGCGGGTCGTGCTTTCCCAAGGACACGCTCGCGTGCGTCTCGATGGGCCGGCAGAAGGGCGTGCCGACGCGCCTGCTCCAGGCGGTGCACGACGTCAACCAGGAGCAGCGGGCGCTCTTCTTCCGCAAGATCAGCGACGAGTTCAAGGGCAACCTCGCGGGCAAGACGCTGGCCTTCTGGGGCCTGGCCTTCAAGCCGCGCACGGACGACATCCGCGAGGCGCCGGCGATCACGCTCATCAACTGGGTGGCGGAGAAGGGCGGCAAGGTCCGCGCCTATGACCGCGTCGCCGCCGCCAACACCAGGCGCGAACTGGGCAATCGCGTGGAGATCGCCGACGACATGTACCAGTGCCTTGAAGGCGCGGATGCGCTGGTCATCTGCACCGACTGGGACGAGTTCAAGAACCCGGACTGGGATGCGATGCGGGCGGCCCTGCGCCGGCCGCTCATCTTCGACGGCCGCAACCTCTACCGCAGGCCCCACCTGGCGGAACTGGGCTTCACCTACGTTTCAATCGGCAGACACGCGGTCAGGCCGTAGAGTGCCCGATGCACGCGCAAGCCGAGGCCGAGGCCCCGCACCGACGCGGTTCCCGCGCACTCTCTGCATTCCTTCCTCGACCACTCGCGCGTATACTGCTTTCATGCACCGCTCCTTTCGACTTGCCGCTGTTTCGATTGCTTCGATTCCGCTCATTGCCGCCGCGCCGCCGTCGGAAGGCGGGGACGGCCATGAACATCACGACGCCGGGATGGAGTCGGCCGCGAAACTGGCCGTTCATGAACCGCCGTCCTGGTACGGCAGAGTAGTGACCGGCTCGATCGTGCTCTTCGTCCTCGCGGCCACGCTCGGTTCGATCGCGGTGCTCACCAAGGCCCCTGAGCCGCAGGAGCCGGACCATCATGACGACCACGGCCACGGCGGGCATGGCGGGCACGGCCACCATTGATCCCCGCCTGCTCGGCACGGTTCACCGATGCGACAATCTCGATCTCCTGCTCGCATTGCCTGGCGCGTGCATTGACCTGATCTACATCGATCCGCCTTTCAACACGGGGCGTGAGCAGCGCGGCAAGGACCGGAGGAGACCGGGAACGCCGGCGCAAAGGCCCGGCGTCGATGGAGAGTCGCGGAGCGCGGGCGGTGGGCAGGCCCAGACGAGCATCCCACGATGCGCGGAGCCTGATCGTGGTCGTGGCGCCCCGCTGCCGCCCAACTACGCGGACTGCTGGCCGAGCGTCGCCGAATATCTGAAATTCATGCGTCTGCGTCTGGTCGACATGCACCGCGTGCTGCGGCCGGCCGGTTCGATTCTCCTGCACTGCGACTGGCGCGCATGCCACCACCTTCGTCTGCTGCTCGACGATGTTTTCGGTCCGGAGCGGTTCGTGAATCACCTGGTCTGGTCGTACGGCCTGGGCGGCTCATCGCCTCGGCGCTTCGCGCGCAAGCACGATGACATTCTGTTCTACGCGAAGGGCGCCGGCTACTATTTCCATCCGCCGCGCGTCCCCGCCGCCAGCGCCCGAATGAAGGGGCTGACCAAGAAGGCCACGGACGTCCTCGACATCCCCTCGATCAACAACATGGCCACCGAGCGCACGGGATATCCGACGCAGAAACCTCTGGCGCTGCTTGAGGTGCTCATCGAGGCGTGTTGCCCGCCGGGCGGAGTGGTGGGGGACTTCTTCTGCGGCAGCGGGACGGCCCTGATCGCCGCCGCTCGCTCGGGCCGGCAGTTGATCGGCTGCGACATCTCGGCGGATGCTGCGCGAGTCAGCCTCGACCGGCTTCGCTCCGCCACGTCGCCCGAGGGAGCCTGCGCGCGTGAGGGCGCAGTGCGCGCCTGAGCAAGGCGATCAGCGCCACCACGAGTTGTTGTAGGTCTTGTCGTCCCAGCTGTCGAGGTCGCGCAGTGTGTCGCGGTTGCGGAACTCGACATGGCTGTCGGCGAAGAGGGCGTTGGAGCCGGAGTCGAAGTGCCGCCTGCTCCAGATGCGCGCGATGTTCCCGCCCCAGCCGTTCGAGTTTTCCTCGGGGCCGTTGATATGGACCTCGAGGAAGACGTCGTACCAGTGGTCGATGTAGGGATATCCCTGCATCTGCTGCCAGATGGAGTTGTCCGGGTCGTTGGTGAACTCGGAGAGAAACATGGAGTGTGACGGCCGGACGAACTCATCAAGGGGCGCGGTCGGATGCCGCCCGTCGCGGTACAGCCCGCCCTGCGGCATCATCATGATGCCGTTGTTGATGTAGTGAACGATGTGCAGCGGATTCGGGTAGGAGGGGCAGCGGTACTGCGGCATCTCCTTGAAGAAGCGCATGTCCATCCATGCCGTGCTGTCGAGGTTGTGCAGCCTCGGGTCGGGCAGGTCACGGACGTATTTGTAGAGGGCGCGGGGCCAGGGGTAGTAGTAGGCGAGCCCCCGACCGTGGTTCTGATGCGGCTGACCCTCGCGCGGGATGAACTCATTGTTGTTGGAGGCATACAGGTGCAGGGCGTAGCCGATCTGCCGCATGTTCGAGGCGCAGACAGCGCGCCGGCCGTGCTCGCGCGCCTTGCCCAGCGCCGGAAGCAGCAGGCTGATGAGCAGCGCGATGATCGAGATCACCACAAGCAGTTCCACGAGCGTGAAACCGCGACGCCGCCGCGCGCCTGACGCAGACGATTCGACGGGGATTGGGAATCCATGCGAAGAGGTCTGGGTCACGTCAGCGCCGCCTTTCCCGATGCGACAGGGCACGCTCCGGCCGAAATGGACCGGCAGGCGGATCGAGATCCGCCCGCCAAGGACACTAGAGCATCGCGGATAAGTGGTCCCGTGTCAAGGGCAAACCCCGATTTTTTTGGACGACTTTTCTTCACCGGCCTGCCGCTATCCTTGCCCATGCGACTCATCCGCTTCACGACTGCCGCGGCTCCGGACCGTCCTGTGACGGGCGCCGACTGCGGCGACGGCTTCGCCCTTCCCCTGGCGGGCGGCGCTCTCGGCCCATTCGAGCCGATCGGCGAGCCTCTGCCCATCGGCCGCCTGCTCGCGCCGATCGAGCCGGCCGTCATCATGGGAATCGGCCTCAACTACCGCGCCCACGCCGCCGAGCAGGGCAAGGAGCCTCCCGAGCGGCCGATGATGTTCATGAAGAATCCCGCCGCGGTGTGCGGCCCCTTGGACGACATCCGCGTGCCCAGGGTCTGCCAGGATCGTGAGCAGGTCGACTTCGAGTGCGAACTCGGGGTGGTCATCGGACGATCATGCCGCGATGTGCCGGTCGAACGGGCGCTGGGGCACGTGCTCGGCTGCACCGCCGCCAACGACGTGAGCGCCCGGTGGTGGCAGAAGCACGGAGGAGGGGGACAGTTCTGCCGCGGCAAATCCTTCGACACTTTCTGTCCCATAGGGCCGTGCATCGTGACGCCCGACGAACTCGGCGATGCGGGCGATCTGCGCCTCATGACGCGCGTGAATGGTGAGACGATGCAGGAGTCGAGCACATCCGATCTGATCTTCTCCATTGCCGAGTTGATTGCATACCTGAGCGAGGGCACGACGCTGCGGCCGGGCACGCTCATCCTCACAGGCACGCCGGGCGGAGTGGGATTTGCGCGCACCCCGCCGGTCTGGCTGCACGACGGCGACGTCGTGGAAGTGGAGGTCGAGAAGATCGGCGTCCTGCGCAATCGCGTCGTGTACGAGCGGTAGGAGGTTCGCCGCGCAGAACCGCTGATGGATCAGGCCGCACGCGAGAGTACACCCGTCCCTTCTCTCCGTGCGATCACTGTTCGGCGCGACGGAGCCGGGAAAGCGGCCGGCACCTCCCGCCGCTTGCCGTTGCCGCTCGGGCGTGGTACGCTGCGCTCGAGACACCATGGGGAAAATGACGCCATGAGCATCCTCGTCGTTGAACACGAGCAGGAGTGCACGCCTGGCCGCCTCGGGCGGATCCTGGTGCAGTACGGCCAGAGGTTGAACGTCCGCCGCCTCTGGGCCGGCGAGGAACTGCCTCCCGACCTCGACGACACGCACGCAGTAGTCAGCCTCGGCGCGTTCCGGCCGATGAGCGAGTTGAGCAGGCAGCCGTGGTTCAAGGGTGAGACGGCGCTGATCCGCGCCGCTCATGAACGCGACTGGCCCGTGGTGGGCGTGGGGACGGGCAGCCTCATCGTGGCCGCTTCCCTCGGCGCGACGACTGGCCCCCAGAAGAACGGTGCCGTTGCCATCGGCTGGCGGGAGGTGCGACTGACCTTCTCCGGCACGATCGATCCGATCCTCACCGGCCAGCCGTGGCGGAGCATGGGCCTGCTGTGGCAGAGTGAGCAGGTGACGAAGTTGCCCCCGGGCGCGGCGGCCCTTGCCGGGACGGAGTCCTGCCCCAGCCTCGTCTGGCGCGCGGGCGTGCGGACCTGCGGCTTCCAGACGCTCATCGAGGCGGACGCGGACGATGTGCAGCGCTGGTCGCAGTCGCGCGCCGCAGAGCGCCAGGCGGCCGGTCTCTCGCACGACGAGTTCATGCGCTTGACGGCGCGCTGGATGCCCGAGTTCGACCGTCTCGGCGAGCGGCTGTGCCGCTGCATCGCCGAGTACCTCCTGCCCTCGCCGCTGCGGCGCTGCTCATGAGGCGCGGCCGGGTCATCGGGTTCGGCGCGGCTCTGCTGGCCGGAGCAGTGATCGGGATCATCCTCTGGCCTCGCGTCGAGCGCGAGTGGATGCTGCGCGCTCTGTTCAGTGAAGATGGGGCCGAGCGAGCCGGCGCCGCCGCGTGGTGGAGCGATGCGCCCGACGGAGGCGCATCGCGCCTGGCCGCTCATCCCGGCCCTCCCGCGCGCATCATCGCCGGCCTTGAAGTTACCGAGGATGAGCAGACATTCGTCGATGTTGCGACGATGTTGCGGGATGCGGGCCTCTGGCGACTGCCGGCCATCTCGACGAGCCTCTGGCGCCGCCGGCTCGAACTCATCCTCGACTCCGACGATCTCGAAGCGGCGCTGAGCGTCCTCGACGAGATTGCGGTTGCGAATGTGGCCCGCGACGATCCGAATGCGATCGCCCTCTGGCGCCGCCTGATCGAATGGCCTCATCACGCGGCGGTTCGCAAGCGCGCGCTGCTTGATGCGGCGCGACGGTGCGAGCGCGGAGCGTTCGAGACGATGGCCGCGGCGGCGCGCGATGATGATGATGGGCAGGTCAGGCGCTTCGCCGCTCTGCTGTCCGGCTTCCTGCGCCGCGCGGCCGGGACGGAGGCTGACTGGAGAGGGAAAGAGCCGCGCGTCGCCGAAGCGATTCTGTGGGCGGCGACGGCAAGCGAGCCGCGGGATGCGTCGCCGCTGCTGGCTGCGTGTGATGAGTCACCCTGGCCGACGACTACCCTTCCCTGGCTGCTCTCCCGCAGCGATGATCCGGCAGCGCGACGGCGGCTCGAGACGCTGGCGGTGGACGGCAACCCCGCGGCTTCGCTGCACCTGGCGGAGCGGTGGGGCGCGGGCGTCGATCAACTTCCCGAGAAACAGCGCACCTGGCTGGGCGGCGAGGTTAAGGGCGCTGAGAAGCCGGCGCTGGAGCGATGGTCGGCCTGGCGCCGCGGCGAAGGCGATGCCGAGCGCCTGCTGGAAAGTCCCGTCGCGGAAGACGGCAGCGTCTGGGCGGCGGTCCTTCTGGCGGAGCGGATCGTCAACAGCACTTCGCTGCCGCGCCAATCGCACCGCTGGTTCAGCGAGGTGGACCCGGCCGCGGCGCGGGCCGGCGTGCTCCTGAACGGGCTGACCATCCGCGATGGCTGGATGCTTTCCGAGGAATACGTGCGCACCGAAGACCCGGCGCTTCGACGCGCGTTGCGCCTCGCAATGGCCATGGCGAGTGTCGGAGCAGGCGACACCGCCGCCACGGATCGCGCCTATGCCTGGACGGTGGTTACGACCATACCGGAGCAGAGTGCCGAGGCGCTGCTGGCGCTCCTGGCGATCGGCGACGAAAGAGCCGTTGCGTCAATCCTGTCGGTGCCGGAAGACTCACCGGCCGGCGCGGCCCTGCTCGAACGCGCGTGGCTCATTGAGCGGTTCCTTCCCGACTATGCCGCGCTGGTCGGACGGCTGTGCCCGTGGGATGATGCGGTGGCGGCTCTGCAGTTCGACATCATGGCGACGGCATGGGCGCTGCACGGAGGCGCGGCAACGTTCGATCCGGACAGCCGCAAGTTCCGCTACACTGCCAGGGCGGCGCCGGCTCGCTGAGGCGTGCGCCCCCGCGCCGCCTCGTCGCGCGAGGCGACCTGTCGAGCCCACTGCTCGCGCGGCAGGCGCTGCATGGCGATGAGAATCTCGCGCGAGGGGTCGTCGCGCTTCGCGTCGATGATCGCCTTGAACGCACCGGTCAGGAGCATCTGCGTCGCCAACTGGTGGAACGTGTAGCGGTGTTCCAGGTCGGTCATGTTTTCGAGCGCAGGCTGGGCTCGCTTCGAGACGACGACGACGATGCCTCCGGGGGCGAGGACTCGGGCCGTCTCATTGAAGAGACCGACGGGATTGGGATGGCGCTCGACGATGTCGAAGAGCAGCACGAGATCAGCACTCTCGTCGTCAAGGGGCAGGCGGCGTCGGTCTGCGATGACGTCGAACCGCGGCGCCGCGGCCGGATAGGTCTCCTTCTGAGTCATGGCGCGCGCGAGCGCAACCATCTCCGCACGCTCATCGAGGCCCAAATAGGTCATCCCCTTCGCCGCGAGGAGATGGCCGAAGATGCCGCAGTCGCTGCCGATGTGCACCGCGAGGCGGCGCGGCCCGACCTGCCTGACGACATCCAGCGCGACCTTGATCCGCAACTCGATCGCTGCGCGCAGGCCCGCGTCGGAGCGGTACCGCTTCCAATCGGTGTGGTCGGGGGAGATCATCGCGGCGCGAGTTTCATCGGTGACGCGGCGACTTGCGACGCTGTCACTCAAGCCCGTTCCGAACCACTTCGGATTCCACAGCAGCGGCGTGCCGGCGAACCTGTCGCGCACGTAATCCAGATCAGGCGCGAGGCGGCTGAAACCCCACTTCTCCTCGAAGCGGTCAATGGACTTCTGCAACCCCGCGCTCGAATCGGCGGTCGTCTGCCGGTCGCCGCGCTCAGAGTGGGCGTGGATGTACTCGATGTCGGGCACGGCCCAGCAGCGCCAGCCGGCGAGTCGCGCCCTCACTCCGAACTCCACCGTCTGTCCGCGCAGAAACGTTTCGTCGTAGCCGCCGATCTCCTCCCACACGCGCTTGCGGCAGCAGTAGAAGCAGCCCATCGTGTCATCGACTTCCTGCGCACACGTTGCGGCGTCGCGCGGCAGGCCGTGGCCGTTGTGGTGGTAGCCGCTCGGATGCAGCAGCCAGTCGCCGAACTCGTGAATGAGACCATGCACGTTGAGTTGCTTGGGGCCGATGATGCCCAGGTTCGGCGGCCCCTGGTCGAAGAGGGCGCAGAGGCGGCTGACCCAGTTGGGGGTGAGGCAGATGATGTCGCCGTCGAGGCGGGCGAGGTACTCACCGCGCGCAGCGCGGCTCAACTTGTTGGCGGTGACGGCGAGGACGCCGCAGTGCGGGGCCTCGTTCAATGTGAGAAATGGCCGGCCGTCGGGCCAGGTGCGGTTGGCCGCCCACTCGCGGAGCGTGTCGATGCTGTCATCTGTCGAGCCGTCGTCGAAGGCAAGAACCTCGAAGGGCGCCGTCTCATCGCGCAGCGTTTCTTCGAGGGAGTGGAGCAGATCGGCAATGAAATCGCGTTGCCCGGAGCGCGACGACGCTCGGCCGTTGTTGAAGTTGGGAATGAGGATGGAGACGCGGGGCGGCGGCTCGTGGCCCATGACTCCACTATCGGAATCACCGTGACGTCCGCTCCAAAGGGCGCGCGACACCGCCGGAGCCATCGACCTCCTTGACTGCCGGATCGGCGCGCGACGCCAGCGTGCCCGCCCGGACGCGATCCTGCGCCGCGCGCACGGCTCGGCTGCCCGCGTGCAGCGCGACAAGCCCGAGGGCGTGGACGATGGCCAGGCTGCCTCCGACAAGCATGACCCATGAGTCTGCCCGCCACGGCAGCGACCAGAGGGAACCGTCGCTCAGCAGCAGCGATATCCCCGCCGTCGCGACGATGACTCCGCCTGCGACTGCAATGAGCATGGCCGTCCACTTGCCCAGGCGCGCCGCCGCCGGCGAGAGATTCAGCCCCATGTTCGTCACGAAGAGGCGCCACATCCAGACCGCGCCGACGAGATGACACACAAGCGCGGCGAAGAGGATGACGGCCGCCGCCTTGAAGGACGCGACGGCCGCGATGACCGTCGCCCCGTAGCCGATCATCCCCGTCCCGATCAACTGGGCCGCGCGCGAGCGTTCGCGACTTTCGAGGATCAGGCGCGGATTGGGTTGTGCCAGTTCCACCGCCGCGCCGAGTTGCAGGAGAACGTAGAAGCACGCGCCCAGAGGCAGGAAGGGCAGGCAGAGGGCCGAGCCGAGGAGGATGTAGTGCGCCACGATGAGCGCCTGCACGCCCGAACGCACGCCCGCTAGCCACGCCGGATCGTGTCGGCTCGCATCGAGCGTGTCGGCGACCGCCAGGCCGCACTCCGGACACGCGCCGATGCGCTCCAGGCCGTAGAGGTCGTAGCGGCAGGCAAGGCACGGCACGTGTGAGGTCAGCACGCACGCCCCGCGCGCGCAATCTTCGATGGCGTCAGGCGGCATCTTGATCGATGTTCGCGTTGGCGGAAGTACGAATCAGGCGGTTCAGAGGCACGAGCATCAGGTGAAGCGTCACAAGCGAGGCGAAGAACCAAACAGTCAGCAGGACCAGCCAGGCGAGATACATGACCTCAACGGCTGAAGTGCCGGGAATGACTTCCCAGACGATTATGGTCAGCGGCATGGTTGCGCCCACGAGGAGCGTCAGCCAGGCGACGGCGCGCACGACGCCGGCAACGCGCGGCGCAATGCACTGGCGGGCAAGAACCTCCAAGTGAAACCAGAGAATGGCCTGCCCTGCGGACCAGAGCAGAACACCGATGATGAAAAGCCAACGGTATGTGGTTGGAAGGCCGAACCACTCCAGCCACTCGACCAACGCAGAGAGAAACGCCAGCAGCGATGCGCCGAGAAGCGGGGCCGGCCATGCCGCGGCCGGGCCTTTGATTGAACGGTCAGAACCTGGTGCGAGCAGCCACGCCGCCCCCGCCAATTGCATCACTGCCGCCATCGCGCACTCCACCGCCTGCATGTAACTCGTCGCAGCCAGCCAGCCGAACACATACATGCTGCCCAGCATCCACCACATTCCCGGTCGAACGCTCCTGAGCCAGATGAGATCGAAGCGCGGCTTGAGCGTTTCCAGGATGGCGAGTCCACACTCCGGGCAGCAGCCTGCCACCGCCAGAGCGTGAAGGTCATAACGACACCCGCGGCAGGGCACATGCATGCGAACACTCTCATGCCATGCCGGCATGCCGTCCGGCCTCGTCACAACCGGCGAAAGCGGCTGCTGGCTCATGACTTCTCCATCCTGATGTGCGCGGGCTTCAGCCTTCAATGCCCGGAATTGGGACTGTCTCGGCAATCTCCAGCCCGAACGCGCTCAGGCCGGGGAGTGTCATCGGGTGGTTGCTGAGGATGCGCAGGCGGGTGAGGCCGAGGTCGCGGAGGATCTGCCCGCCGACGCCGAAGTCGCGCCGGTCCATCGGCACCGCCTTGCCCCCCACGCCGCGCGGGTCCGTCAGATTCGGCTGTGAGTCCGAAGCGCGTTCGGCGGCGGTCGAGAGGGACTGAAGACGGCCGAGCAGCCCTTCGCCCACGCCCGACGGCCGCAGGTACACCAGCGCGCCGCGGCCTTCCTCCTGTATCATCCGCAGCGACGCGGCGAGGATGCGGTTCGTCGGCTGGCTGCGGTCGCCGAAGATGTCGCCGAGCACATTGCGCCGGTGCATGCGCACGAGCACCGGGCCGGTGTGCTCAACGACGCGCCCCGAAGCATCGAGCGAGCCGACGCCGCCTGCCGTCAGCGCGATGTGCGGCAGGGGATCGACCACGCTCTGGAATGCGTAGAGCGTGAACGGGCCGTGGTCCGTCTCGATCCTCGTGCCCTGCGCCGGCTCGATGCGGTGAATGAGCCGCTCGCGTTCGAGGCGGTAGTGAATGATCTGCTCGACAGAGCAGATCTTGATCTGGTGCTGCGCGGCGAAGCGTTCGAGGTCGGGCAGGCGCGCCATCTCGCCGTCGTCGCGGCTGATCTCGCTGATCACCGCCGCGGGGCGCAGGCCGGCCAGGCGCATGAGATCGACCGAGCCTTCCGTCTGACCCGTGCGCACGAGCACGCCGCCTTCGCGGGCGCGGAGGGGGACCATGTGGCCGGGGCGGACCAGATCGCCGGGACCGGAGTTGGGATCGACGGCGATGCGGATGGTCTTCGCGCGGTCGGACGCGGAGATGCCCGTGCCCACGCCGTGCCGGGGATGGCCGTCAATTGAGACGGTCATGGCTGTGTGGCGCAGCGAGGTGTTCACGGCCGTCTGGGGATGCAGTTCAAGTCGGTCGCAGTCGTCGCCGGTCAGCGCCAGGCAGAGGTAGCCGGGCGTGTGGCGCGTCATGAAGTGGATGATCTCAGGGGTGATGTGCTCGGCGGCGCAGACGAGATCGCCTTCGTTCTCGCGGTCCTCATCGTCGACGAGGATGATGAGGCGGCCGCGCTGGAGGTCCTCGAGGATCTCGGGAATGGGTGAAAGCATGTGCGGCAATCGTATGCCGCGGCCGCTTCAGCCGATCGCCGGTTTTCCGGCCCATTCCTGCAGCGAGACCAGGTCGGCGCGGTTTTCTTCCAGCATCTCGCGCAGCGCGGGCACAACGTCCGAGCCGCCGGGCAGCGATCCGATCGCGTTGAGCACCACCTTCCCGCGCGCGATCATGTCCTTCTTGGTCTCGATGAAGCGCGGAACAAGATTGGCCCAACTCGTGAAGTTCGAGTGGCTGTTGTCCTTGGAGTAGGCCCCGGCGATCGTCACGCCGCCGAGCGACTCGATCAGATGCGCCAGGCGGTCAGAGTGCTCGAAACTCGTCTTCATCATCCGCCGGCACAACGTGCGCAGGCGGATCGTCTTCGCATCGGTGTACGGCTCCCACGAATCGAGGTAGCGGAAGAAACTCCGCGACTCAGCGATGTAGAGTTCATTGAGCAGTTCGATGGTGCGCGAGTAGTCCGGCGCCTGCGGGTCGGGCACGACGAGAAAGGCGTCGTCGAGTTGAATGTCCGTCGCGCCAGTCATCGGTCCACCTCTGCCACGCCCGGCGCCCTCGAACTCACTGGGCCCTCCGCGACTGCTTGCGTCGTCGCATCACTCTGCGAGGGCATGGTGAAGACCATGGCCGAGTGCCGCTGTGCCCACGCCGTGGTGCGGTCGGGCAGCAGCCCCGTGGCGAACACGCCCAGCAGCGAGACGCCCACCACGCCGTACATCGCCGGCGAGACCGACATGACCCGCACGCTTGCCGGCTGCTTCCAGACCATGATGATGATCGGCTTGAGGTAGAAATAGAGGCTGAAGACGGTGTTGACGACCAGCGCCGCGACCAGCCACCACATTCCCTCGCCCCACATCTCAAACCCGAACCGCACCTTGCCCCAGAACCCGCCGGTGAGCGGCATGCCGAAGAGGCTGAGCAGAAAGCACCCCATCGCCACGGCGAGAAAGGCGTTGCGCTGGCCCAGGCCCGCGTACTCATCGAGCGACTCGCTGCCCGTCTCCTTCGCCACGACCGCGGCCACGGCGAAGGCGCCGAGGTTCATGCAGGCATAGACGATGAGGTAGAAGAGCAGTGCGTAGGCGAGATCGGCGGGCTGTGCGTTGTCCATCGACGCCGTCAGCAGGCCCGCGAGCATGATCATGTAGCCCGCGTGCGCGATCGAGGAGTAGGCGAGGAGGCGCTTGACGTTGGTCTGGAAGTAGGCGGCGAGGTTGCCCCATGTCGCCGTGACGACGCCGACGAGGCCGACAAACGAGCCGATGCCCACCAGCGCGCCGCGGGTCTCTTCGCCGCTGAAGTGCCCCAGCGTCATCATCACTCGCACGAGCAGGGCGATCGCCCCGGCCTTGGACGCGACGCTCAGGAAGGTCGTGATCTCGATCGAAGCGCCCTCGAAGACATCCGGACACCAGAAGTGGATCGGCACGGCGGAGAGTTTGAAGCCGATGCCGATGAGCAGGCCGAACACTCCCATGAGCAGCCCGGCGCTCATTCCCTCGGCCGCGAGGCGCTGGGCGATGGGGATGAGATCGAGCGTGCCGTAGTAGCCGTAGAGCATCGACAGGCCGTAAAGCATCAGGGCCGACGAGGCCGCGCCGATGAGGACATACTTCAGGCTCGCCTCGCTGCTGCGGCGCGTCTGCTTGTTGAAGCCGGCGAGGGCGTAACTCGGAAAGGACGCCGCCTCGATGGCGAGGAAGACCATCAGCAGGTTCGTCGCCGAGGCCATGAGGCTCATGCCCAGCGCGCCGCTGAGCACAAGCGAGATGTAATCCGGCCCGTCGGCGATGCGCACCGAGCCGCGCGTCGTGCTCATCCACAGCACCACGACGAGGAGCGTGAAGGCGTAGATGATGACTTTGACGCTCAGGGCGAAGGGATCGACGGCCAGCATGCCGTGCAGAACCGTGTCGGCCGGCGCACTCAGCCCGCCCCATCCGCCGAGCATTGCGATGGAGGAGAGCAGCGCCGCGGCCAATGCGACGACGGCCAGAGCAGTCATCGGGCCGTGCGAAGCGCGGAACATCGCCCGCAGGGGCGGCAGCACGGGCGCGATCAGCGCCACGCACACCGCTGCCAGAAGACACAACTCCGGCAGCAGCGTCAGAACCTCAGACCACGGAAGACCAATCGTCATGGCGCCTCAACTCTTTATCAGTGAATGCGAAGACGCAGCCGCCATCGCACGTTCATCATCAGTGCTGCGCGGGATGCGAAGACGCCAGCGGTCTCGACCAGCGCAACCCACTCATCCACACACTTCCTCGATGCCTTGATCCCCCGATCGCTCGATCCCACTCTTCTCAGAACCCCGCCGTGCTCATCAGGCTCGAAAACGGCGCATAGATCGCGTTGAACGTGTTGCTGATCATCCCAAGCACCGAAGCGGGCCAGACGCCGAGGATGATGGCAAAGAGCGCCAGCACCGCCATGACGAAATACTCGCGGCTGTTGACCATGTCGCGCCCCGAGTAGGTGTACTCCGGCCGGGCCGGTCCCATGTATACCCGCTGGAACATCCACAGGATGTAGCCCGCGGTCAGGATCACGCCCGAAGCCGCGAGCACGCCAAGCGTGATGATCGTCGTCCCGGCGCCAGGACCGGACATCGGCACCCAGGAAGGCGCGGCTTCGATCCAACTGATCGCGCCGAAAGTGCCCATCAGGCTGAGCACCTCGCCGGGGAAGCCGCACAGCAGCGGCAGCCCGAGTCCCGCGAAGAAGCCCACGGCCGCCAGCCCCGTGTACGCCGGCATCGTGTTCCACAATCCTCCGAAGCGGTTGAGGTCGCGGTGGTGCGCCCGCTCGTAGACGACGCCGACGAGGAAGAACATCATCGCCGAGGAGATGCCGTGTCCGATCATCTGGAAGTACGCCCCGTTGCGGCCTGCCTCAGTAAGCACCGCCAGTCCGAGGATGACGTAGCCCATGTGGCTGACCGACGAGTAGGCGACAAGCTTCTTCCAGTCCGTCTGCGCCATCGCGCAGAACGCGCCGTAGACGATCGAGACGACGCCGACGATCGCCACCGCAAACCACGCCCACTTCGCCGCATCCGGGAAGATCGGGTAACTGATCCGCATGAGCGCGTACCCGCCCATCTTGAGCAGCACGCCGGCCAGGATCATCGAGATCGGCGTCGGGGCTTCGACGTGCGCATCGGGCAGCCAGGTGTGGAAGGGCACGGCCGGCACCTTGATGGCGAAACTGATGAACAGGAGAATGAAGAACCACTTGGCATAGGTCCAGAACTGCCCGCCGTGGTTGAAGGCCTGCTGAACGCCCTCGTCGGCCGCCAGCGCGATCATGTTGAAGGAGGGCTTGCCGCCGGCGGCCGCGGCCCCCGTCGCCACGTCGGGCACGAGGAAGTAAAACCCGAGCATGACCATGAGCAGGCAGATTGAGCCGACCAGGGTGTAGATGAAGAACTTGATCGCCGCGTACTCCTTGCGCGGCCCGCCCCAGATGCCGATGAGGAAATACATCGGCAGCAGGCTCACCTCGAAGAAGACGTAGAACAGAAAGAAGTCCAGCGACAGGAAGACGCCGTTCATCCCGAACATCAGCACGAGATACAGGGCCATGAACGCCTTGGTCTGCTTCTCGACATTCCACCCGGCGGCGATGATGAGGACGTTGAGGATGCTCGTGAGCAGCAGCAGAGGCATGCTCAGGCCGTCCACGCCGACGAGGTAGTGGATGTTGACGCTTTCGATCCAGACGAGGTCGGTGATGTAGCGGACGACAGTCTCACCGCCGGCGGGAAGATAGGAGTTGCCCCCCGCCTCGCCGTAGAAGGCCATCGCCAGCGCGATGTTGATGAGCAGGACGACCACCGCGGTGATCATCGCGATCATCTTGCTCAGCGACGGATTGCTCCCGGGCAGGAGGCAGCCGGCCGCGCCGATGAGCGGTACGAAGATCATCAGGTTGACGAACAGTTCGTTCATAAGAATCCTCAGCCTCTGCGGGCCGCCTCACAACTCCTCATCGCCGCCTCAATGCGACGGCAGGCCGAACCACACCCACCCCAGCGCGAAGGGCGTGGCGATCGCCAGGCCCCCGAACACCGCCACGATCAGGATCAGCACGTACATGCGGATGTTGCCCGCCTGCGTGCGATGCAGGATCGAGCCCAGCCGCAGCGCCGCTCGGCCGCTGCCGCGCACCGTGCCGTCCACGTAGTCGTAGTCGAATCCGCCCACGAGGAAGCCCAGTTCTCGCCCGACCCATGCCGCGCCGTTCACCGCGCCGTCCACGACGTAGCGGTCGAAGGCGCCGAGGATCGACGAAACCGCCTTGCCGATGTTGACGGCAATGATGTCGTACAGGCCGTCGAAGCCCATCTTGTTGTAAAGCCACCAGTGAATCTGCGCGATGCCGGGGATTGCCGCGACTTTCGATGTGATGGCAAAGCCGTTGATGTAGATGAAAAAGCCCAGGGCGATGGAGATGATCCATCCGAAGCCCTGCAGCAGGGACGCGTGGACGAAGTGGTACCCGTGCTCGAGGTCGTGATGGTCGAATGGCTGGGCCGTCGCCGGCGCGGTGTCGTGCAGATTCGCGCCCACGCTGAAGACGCTCCAGCCGATGAAAACGGCGAATGAGGCGAGCACCACCTGCGGGAACCACATCGTCCAGTTCACCTCATGCGCATGGTCGTAGAGGTGCTGGTCGCGCGGCTTGCCGAGGAAGGTCAGGACGAACGCCCGCGTCATGTAGAACGCGGTGACGTAGGCGATGATCGTCGGCCCCCAATAGAACACCTTCCCCCAGTTCATGCCGTGCGACGCGAGCGCATCGCCGTAGTTCACCGTCGCGGCGATGATGCCGTCCTTGGAGTAGTAGCCCGAGAGCGCCAAGTCAGTGAACGGAATTGACGCCCCCGCGATCGCCAGCGTGCAGATGGCGAAGCACGCCGCCGTGATGGGCATCTTCCTGAGAAGGCCGCCGTACTTCGTCATCTCCTGCTCGTGATGCGCCGCGTGAATGACCGAGCCGGCGCACTGGAAGAGGCAGCACTTGAAGAAGGCGTGGGTCACGAGGTGAAAGATCGCAAAGGTGTACGAACCCGCGCCCAGCGCGAGAACCATGTACCCCAGTTGCGAGAGCGTCGAGTAGGCGAGCACCTTTTTGATGTCCGTCTGCACGCAGGCGATGAGCGCTGCCATGACCAGCGTGATCAGGCCGATGGTGGCGACAAAGAGATGCGCTGCGGGCGTCAGGAGCGGGAAGATTCGGGCGGTGAGGTACACACCGGCGGCGACCATCGTCGCGCTGTGGACGATCGACGAGACCGGCGTGGGCCCCTCCATCGCATCCGGCAGCCAGGTCTGCAGCGGGAACTGGGCGCTCTTGCCCATCGCGCCCATGAACAGGCCGATGCCCGCGAGCGTCAGCCACCAGTCATTGGCGCCGGCGTTGAGCGGGTCGATGCCGAGTCGGTCGATGATGGTGCCGAAGATGCCGTGCCCGGAATCGGCCGATCGCAGAACCAGGTCGCCCCCGCACTTGAAGAAGAGGATGCCCATGCCCACGGCGAAGCCCATGTCGCCGATGCGGTTCATCACGAATGCCTTCTTGCACGCCAGTTGCGGGCCGCGCTTCTCGTACCAGAACCCGATGAGCAGGTAACTCGAAATGCCGACCAGTTCCCAGAAGATGTACAGCTGCAGCAGGCTGTTGCCCAGCACGATTCCGAGCATCGAGAACGTGAACAACTGCATGTACGCCATGAAGCGCGTCTTGCGCGGATCCCCCTCCATGTACCCGATCGAATAGATGTGCACGAGCGTCGAGATGATCGTGACCATCCCGAAGAGGAGCACTGTCATCTTGTCCACGTAGGGGCCGATCTGGAGGTAGCGTCCGCTGCCGTCGGCATTGACGCCGATCTGGAGCCAGTTCCACGCGATCGAGATCGGCGTGCCGTCGCCCGCCATGAAGGTCACATAGGCGATCACCGACAGGACGAGCGAGGCCCCCACCATGCCGACGGTGAACCACGACCACACCTTCTCATTCGCAATGCGCGCGCCAAGAAGGATCACGATCGCAAAGCCGATCGCCGGAAGTGCCGTCGCCAGAACCAGGAGGTTTTCAGAAGTCATTCAGTCCGAGTCCGATCGAGAGGCGGGGTGCTGCGCATTGATGGAGTGCCGAGGCCGTCCATCAGCCGCGGAGCATCCGCGCGCGCTCGATATCGATGGTGGTGAAGTGGTTGTAGAAGTTGAGGAAGATGGCCAGTGCGATCGCCGCCTCGGCCGCCGCGAGCACGATGATGAACATGGCGAACATCAGCCCGTCCACTGCCGGAGCGGCGCCCTCTGCGACGGAGGCGCCCGCCCAACTGAATCGGTTGAAGGCGACGAGGTTGACATTGGCGGCGTTGAGGACCAGTTCAACCCCCATGAGAATCCCGATGGCGTTGCGCTTCGTGAGGATCGTCGCCACGCCGCAGCCGAAGAGAATCGCCGACAAGGTGAGAAAGTGCGACAGGCCGATCATGATTGCCCCTCGCCCTCTGTGATGTCGGCGTGCCGTCCTTTGGCGATGTACGCCGCGCCGATCATCACCACCAGCAGCAGCACGCCCGCCATTTCAAGGGGCAGGGCGTATTTGCCGAGCAGGTTGCGGCCGAGGTCGGCCACCCCGTAGTGCTCCGCCCCCACGCCCACGATGAGGCCCTGCGAATCGTGGGATGCATCCAGCTCACCCGCAATCTGCCAAACTCCGATGAAGCACATCATCAGCGTGAGCGCCAGACCCACGCCCCAGCCCAGCAATCGCTGCGGAACGGGCACGGTGAGGCGGACGAAGGGATTCTTGCTCGTCAGCATCACGCCGAAGATGATCAGGATCAACGTGCCCCCGACGTAAACGATCAATTGAATGGCCGCGAGAAACTCGGCTTCAAGGAAGAAATACAGGAAGGCCACCCCTCCAAGGGTGAAAAGCAGAAAGACCGCCATGCGGACGATCTGCTGGGAGAAAACGACCCCGAGCGCCCCGGCGACTGCCGCCCCCGCGAAGAGGTAAAACAGCCACGGAGCGACCGGATCGAGCGTCTGCATCTGCTGAGCCAGGAGCAACCGGACCACCCTTGTGAAAAAGGCCACAATATGAAGGGGGCAAGATAGCGACGATCCACCATCCGGTCAACCGACCGCCCCCCTGTGGCAATCGCGTTCTCGCCATCACGCCGCGGACAGCCCCCATGCCGGAGACACCAGTTCGTCCACGATGGGGGGTCCGGGCTGATCCGGGTTTGTCGTGTCCCCGTCCCCAAGCCAGGCGTTCAGGACCGATCAAGACCGGGCCTACCTGTGACCTGGTCTGCGCAGCCGCTTGGCAATCTCGTAGAGGCGTGATTATGTTCGGTATCTGGAAGGATGTTAACAACCGCACCCGCGATTTCAGCCCGGCAGGGGCAATCGCAGCGGACGTATGAGCGCAAGTCATTGTCAATCAACGAGTTACATGATTTGACGAAACATCGCATTTCCTGGTTGACTTCCCCTTCACAGACCGGCTAAGGTCAGTCGTACAGCCTATGCTTGGGCATCGCGGTTTGACGCCGCGGTCTTCTTGCCGCCGTGCGGGTGTCGGAGCTTCGCACGGCGGTTTTTTCATGCGCGCACGCATCCCACGATGAGGCTCTGCGAATCGCAGCACCGTCACACGCCCACGAAGAGGCTCTGCGAATTGCAGCACCGTCACACGCCCACGATGAGGCTCTGCGAATCGTGGGGTGCATCTTCAACACGCGCGCGATCAACCGCCGCATCCGTCGCGCCGCGCTCAATCACCCCGCGCACGCGCGGCCACACCAGCAGCGCTTCAACGATCATCCAGATCTCGATCGCGATCGACGCGATGCCGATGAGCGCCAGCGGCCAGTTGGTCGTTCCGACGGCGGGCACGAGCCAGCGCGGCTGATCGGCGCTGCCGACGAACACCTGCCACGACATCGCCCACATCGGCATGAGCAGCATGAAGCCCATCGGCACGATGAGGAACCACAGCAATCGCCCGCGCCGCCGCAGGTAGAGCGTGATGACGATGAACGCCAGGCCCGCGAGAAGTTGATTCGTCGCGCCGAAGAGCGGCCAGAGGATCACGCCGCCGCGCCCGCCGTTGGTCGTCAGCCACGTCCACGCCCCGGCGACGCCGCTGCTGGTGAGCGTGCTCCAGAAACCCGGCGTGACATCGCCCGGTGGAAGAGCCGCAAGCGCCGCGGCGATGAGGATCGCGAAGATCGTCGCGCCGTGCTTGTTCGTGAGCCAGTGAATCGGGTTGACCGCGCTGAACGCCGCGGGGAGCATCGACTCGCCCGCGCGCTCGATCTGCTCGGGGGTGACAGTCTCGCCGCATTCAGGACAGCGCACATCGCCGCTCGCGGCTTCGCGAGTTTCATCGGAGGCGTGCGCAACCGCGTCGTCGTGCGCCTCCGCCGCCCCTCCGGGGCGGAAATGTTTCTGCGCTTCGTTTCCTGCACTCGTGCGCCCCTCCGGGGCGAAGGAACCAGCGCGGCGCTGCCAGAGCGTGTACCCGCACTTCGGGCAGCCCGTCGAATCGTTCTTCGGCAGAAACGTCGCGGCGAGTTCCTGGATGACGTAGCGCTGCAGCCGGCACGCCGTGTCGAGCGTCGTGCCTGCAAACGACGCGACGAGCACCCCCATCAGCGCCAGAGCCACACCCAGCGGCACGCCGATAGCCCGCAGCAGATTCGCCGCGCCGTCGACGAATGATCCAACGGTCCGTGCGAGGCCGCCGGCAGCCGTCCAAGACTGATATCGCGTGTTCCAGGCTGATCGTCCAATGAGCGCGCTCTGAATTCCCGAGTGCTCCTGAACGTCTCCTCGCAAGACCAGACCCTCTCGATCAAAGACCAGAACAGCGGAAGGCGCTTCCGGTCCGAGCGGTCTGTACTCTCCGGTTTCCGGTCCCATGTCCTCTTTCGGCTTGGAGGTATGCCATCCCCAGTTCACACCACCGTGCGTTCCTGCGTCGGCAACACGCAATCCAATTGGTCGCGCTGCACCCGAAAGTGTGTCTTCGTACGAATCTCCTCGGACGGCAATCTCCAGGGACTTTGGGGTGCCTGAGGAGTCCATGAACTCACCTGCGATGACATCGAATGCCGTCGTTACTCCGCCGCTCGTCAAGTGAATGGCCGTCCCCAACCCCAACCCCGCAACGCACGCGATGATCACCAGCGTCGCAAGAAACCCCTCTGTAAGCATCGACCCGTACCCGACGAAGCGCGCATCCGGCTCGGTGTCGATCTGCTTGCTGCTCGTCCCGCTGCTGACCAGGCAGTGAAAACCGCTCACCGCGCCGCACGCGATCGTGATGAACAGGAAGGGCAACATCATCGGCGCCCCGGCGGGATGCGGGTTCCACATCGGCGCGACGATCTCCAGCGGCTGCCGCGCGGCTCCTTCCACCGGCGGCGCGCCGCCAATGCACGCCGCAGCCACTATTCCCAGCACAATCAACCCCATCGCCGAGAGAAGTTGCAGACTGTTGATGTAGTCGCGCGGCTGGAGCAGCAGCCACACCGGCAGCACCGACGCCACATACGAGTAGATCAGCAACACGATCACCCAGGTGATGTTCGACCACGACGCCATCCACGAATTGGCCGCGTGCAGGCCGTGCATGACCGGCGTGAGCACCGGCCAGTCGGTCGAGAAGTTCTCATCGCCGATGACGACGGTGAGGTACATCACCGCCAATGCGATGAGCGAAGGCACGAGCAGGCTCGCTCCGCGCCGATGCAGCCACACGCCGATCGCCACCGCGATGGGAATCTGCACCGTGCAAGGGAAGATGGACGCCGGATACTGGCGGAAAACCGTGGCGATCACCAGCCCGAAAATCGCCAGCACGATCGTCAGACCCATGAAGAGGATCAGCAGGAAGAGAATCCGCACGCGTTGGTTGAGCACGCGGCCGGCCACGTCGCCGATCGTCTGCCCGTTGTGGCGCATGGAGACGACGAGCGAGCCCAGGTCATGCACCGCGCCGATGAAGAGCGAGCCGAAGACGACCCACAGAAGCGCCGGCAGCCAGCCCCACATCACCGCGATCGCCGGCCCGACGATCGGCCCTGTGCCCGCGATCGAAGTGAAGTGGTGGCCGAAGACAATCGCCTTCTTTGTCGGCACGTAGTCCGCGTTGTCGCACAGGCGGTGCGAGGGGCAGACCGCATTGGCGCTGAGCACGAAAATACGCCGCCCCAGCCAGCGCCCGTAGGTGTGGTAGGCGACGACAAAGCCGAGACCGGCGGCAAGGGCGATGAGCAGCGCTTCCATCGATCAAAGCATAACCGCTCGACGCCGCCGCGCGCGCCTCTCGCCGCACGGCAAGAGAACCCCCCACGTCCATCCGCCGTCTGAAGAGGAGCATGAACGTGGGGGGAGGAGAACGGCGTCGAGCAGACTCAACGCCGCCGAACAGATAAACATTGCTACGGGAACCGGTGCCAGGCCGCGTTGGAGATGAGGCACGTCGACGGCTGGACCGCCTGCAGGCCGATGAACCGCCCGCTCGCGCCCGCCGGCACGAATCGCGCGAACACCGCCTCGCCCGAGCCGTTCGTCGTCGTCGAACCCGCAAGGACCGGCCTCGACAGGCCGAGCATCACGCCGGGGCAGCCTGGAACCTCGATCGAACCGCCGCTTGCGCTGTAAACGAACCACGTCCGCGTGGAGGGCGCAGCGCCGCTGATCGTCCATTGGTTGACCGTGCCGGCCTGGCCTGGAACCGGTCCGGCGAGGACGGCATCCACGGGAACGGCCGATGACGCAAGCCACCCGAGCGTCGCGCGAGTCATGTCGGCCGCGAAGTCGTAGTCGATGTAGCCGGGCATCTCGATGTGATCGGTCGAACGGTGGTAGTTGGGATTGGACTCCCAGTGGTACTCGATCAGCAGGGCCGCTTCGAATCCCTCCCACTCAAAAGGCGCATGGTCGCTGCGGTCCATTGCGCCGTACTGCGTCGGCTGGATGCCTCCCCACTGCGTCAGCGCATCGGCGAGCGCCTGCTTGCAGGGATTGGAGTTGCTCGACCCGAAGATCGCCGCCCGATCCGCGCCGCCCGGGTTGTAGGCCACCATGTCCGTCGAGATCATGCCGCGAATGTCCATGTCGCGGTTGGCCGCCGCCCAGGCGCGGCTGCCGCGCAGCCCCTGCTCCTCGCGGTCGAAGGCGATGAGGATGATCGTCGCCTCAAAGCGATGAGAGGCCAGGACGCGGCCGATCTCCATCACGCACGCCGTGCCGCTGCCGTTGTCGTCCGCGCCGGGATTGTTCGCCGAGTCGTAGTGCGCGCCGACGATGTAGACCTGCTCGGGGCGCGTGGTCCCTTCGTGAACCGCCACCACGTTGTAGTACGTGCTGCCGTTGTAGACGAACGGGAACAGCGACGTGTCGTAGCCGAGCGACACGAAGTGGTCGTAGATGTTCTGCCGCGCCAGGTCGTGCTCAGCTCCGTAGCCGCGGTTGTTCCCCGGCCGCGTATAGAGAAGATTGTCGAGGATGTGGCGGTAGTTCGCCGCGCTGACCTGCGCGACAAGATCCTCGATCGGCCCCGCCAACAGGACGCGCGGCGCCGCCCACGCCAGCATGCTCGTCAGCAGCAGCAGGACTGCCCCTCGCCATCGATGCGCGCCATGGCGCTGCAAACCCTCGGTCGGCCGATCGAACAACTCATCGGTAGCGGCGTGTACGAACATATCGTCTCCTTCCGGGTAACAAGTGGCTGCCCAGTAAACTGGATAGATTGCTCCGATTATTCCCCGCCTTGCCGGACTTTCGGTAGGGGAATCCACCTTGTTTCACATCGCGGCACCGGCGGCCGATCCCCCGCAGAGATTCACCCCCACGCAAGCAACTCGGCCTTCGCAGATGACTTCATTCGCGTGGCGGCCTCTCCACTCCGACGCTCCGGTTCAGGTGCCTTCATTCGGTCAAGGTCGAGGACCAGGGCGTGACCCCGGCCGTGATCGGCGCCTACGCCTACGACGGCCTCAACCGCCGCATCACCCGCACCATCGGC
>CAADHA010000198.1 GCA_900696685.1 uncultured Planctomycetota bacterium | reverse complement strand
GCAAGGGCACGGCGGTCGGCGGTCGCGTGTGGGACAAGCACCTGTTGATCAACCTCCTCACCAACCCGGCCTATGTGGGCAAGGTCAAGCACAAGAAGGAGCTGTTCGCCGGCGAACACGCGGCCATCGTCGACGAGCGGCTTTGGCAGCAGGTCTTCCAGACGATCAAGCACAACGGCCGCACCGGCGGCATGCACGTCCGCAACCAGCACGGCGCGCTGCTCAAGGGGCTGATCCACTGCGGGCCGTGCGGGCACGCGATGGGCCACACCTACAGCGTCAAAGACGGGAAGGCCGCGTACCGCTACTACGTCTGCTACGTCGCCCAGAAACAGGGCTGGCACGCGTGCCCTTCGGGCTCCCTGCCCGCCGAGCAGATTGAAAGGTTGGTAGTCGACCGGATCAAGCACATCGGTGGCGATGACGCGTTGGTCGCGGCGGCATTCCGCCAGTTGCTGAGCGGCATCCGCTCTCGGAGCGCCCAGATCGACAAGGACCACACGGCGAGCACGCGTGAGATCCAGAAGATTGAGGGCGACATCCGCAAGGCCGCGATGGCCGCAGGCACGGACGCCAACGCCGCCGCCCGGCTGGCCGACCTCCACGAACGCCTGGCGACGGCCAGCGAGCGGACACGGGTTCTTCGCGCCGAGGCGGAACAGATCGAGAACGAGTCGATCACCCAGGCCGACGTCGCGGCCTCGCTTCGCGAGTTCGCCGCGTCGTGGGACGTGCTCTACCCGCGGGAACAGGCGGCCGTGCTGGCGAACCTTGTCAAACGGGTGGACTACGACGGTGCAAAGAAGACGGTGTCGATCACGTTCCATCCTGCCGGGCTGCGCACGCTCGGCCAGGCACCCGTTGAGCACGAGGAGGTCGCATGAAAAACATGCACGACGTCACGATCGAGTTCCCGGTGCATTTCACGCGGGGGACGGCGGGCCGGAAAGAGGTCAACGTAGGCGTGGAGCCCGCCGCGCCCGCCGTTGAAGCGGGCCACGTGCCCCGCATCGCCCGCCTGATGGCGCTGGCGATCCGGTTCGAGGAGTTGGTTCGGATGGGCGAGGTCGAATCCCACGCCGACCTCGCCCGGTTGGGGCAGGTCACGCGGGCTCGGATCAGCCAGATCATGGACCTGCTGTGTCTGGCTCCGGACATCCAGGAGGAGTTGCTGTTCCTGCCCCGCGTTGCGCGAGAGCGTGATGCAGTCAGCGAGCACGAACTGCGCACGGTGTGTGCCGCCTCGGACTGGCGCGAGCAGCGCCGGCGCTGGCGGGAGTTGGCGGGCGCAAGGCGGCCTCGTTGCGAACTACCGCAATTGTGAGGTCGCCAAACAGCTTCATGAGATCTGTCGACAGCACTCCATCGCGACATCCCGAGGGGAGATGGTGACGCTTTCAAGAGGTATTGCCGGCACATCATCGGCGTCCATCCGATGGGAGAAGCGATATTGAAAACTTGACTGCTCGCGCACTGTCGTGTCGCACAGCAATCTCTCCGCCGCTGGCTCTCGTGAGCGTACGGGCGACGGCGAGGCCCAGGCCGAAGCCGCGTTGATCGTGGCGAGAAGCGTCCTTGCGCCAGAACGGCTCGAAGAGGTGTGCGAGATCTTCGTTCGTGAGAGCCGGGGCCGAGTTGGTGATATCGATGCGAACCCCGTCCGCAACCAAATGCGCGCGGACGATCACCGGATCATCCGGCGCGACGTCGCCGTGGCGCAGAGCGTTGTCGAGCAGGTTGCCGACGATGGCCGCGAGCGTGGCGCTCTCGACGCGGGCCACAAGCGTCTCATCCGCGTCGATGCGCACAAGACGGGCATCGCCGCCGTGCATGGCGATGGCGCGGGCGGCTTGCTCCGTAAGAACGGGACCGACTTGGGTGCGTGCCTCCGCGCCGGGCGCGGGGTCGGCCGCGCCGGCACGTGACAGGCGCAGCAACGTCTCGCAGAGCGATTGCGCGCGGGCCAGCACCCCCAGCGCGGTCTCCGTTGTGCGCGACCATTCCTGACCTGTGCGCGGCTGGCTGGCGGCGACTTCAAGGAGCATCCGCAGCTCCGCGATGGGCGTGCGGAGTTCGTGGCTGGCCGCGGCGCTGAAGCGTTTCTCGCGCTCGAACGCCTCTTCGAGCCGGGCCAGCAGGGCCGAGAGTTGCTCGGCGATGGGGCGGAGTTCGGCGGGCAGACCGGCGGACTCGAAGCGGGCGTTGAGCGTCTCGGGGCCGAGGGATTGCACGCGCCGGGAGAGGTCGCCCAGAGGGACCAGCCCGCGACCAACGGCCCAGCGCGAGGCGGCGATGCTCGCCAGCGCGAGCGCGCCGCCCACACTCGCGATGCACCAGCCGATGACGGACAGCGTGCGGTCCAGCGGCGTGCGCGGCAGCGCGACGAGAAGGCGGACGGCGGGCGCGGGGGCGGTGCTCGCCGCCGGTGCGGCCGCCGCCTTGTCGCCGTGCTGTTCGCTCTCTTCGTCGCGCTCGTGCGGCGCTGAGAACTCGATCATCACCGCGCGCCCCGCGCCGCCACCGGGGAGCGCCACGTCGCGGATGCTCGCCGGCCCGTCGGGCACCGTCGCGGGGGGCCATGCATCGTTCTTCAAGGACTCGGAGCGCTCCAGCACACGCCACTCGGACCCTTCGCGGACCCACGCCACAAAGTACTCGGCCTCGCCGGGCTGCCGGGCGGCGCGTGCGAAGCGCGGCATGGCCTCGCCCGCGAAGTCCATCTCGACCTTGGTTCCGTCGAATCGTGTCAGCGATTGCAGCGCGGCGGCGCGGGCAATCAGCGCGTCATCAAACTGCGCCGTCATGGCCCGACGCAGCACGATCACCAGCACGACGCCGCCGAGGACCAGCAGCACGGACATGCACACGGCGACCAGCGCGGCGGTGCGGAGCTGGATGCTGGTCATGGCACGCCCTCTTTCAGCACATACCCGATCTTCCGCCGCGTGTGGATGAGTTCAGGGCACTCGGCCCCGCCCGCCGCGCTCAGTTTCGCCCGCAGCGCGGCCACCGCCGAGTCGATCGCGTTGGAGAAGACCTGCGACCGGTCGTCGTAGAGGTGTTCTTCGAGTTCGGCGCGGGTCACGGGCTTGCCCGCGCGGGCGGCGAGGTACGCGAGCAGTGCGTACTCGCGGGGCGAAAGGTCCACGGGTACATCCGCGCCTCCCCGCCCGACGGCCCCGCGCGTGATGTGCGCCGCCTTCGCCGCCGTGTCGATTGTCAGCGGCCCCACCCGGACAAGCGGGGACGACTGTCCGTGCCGCCGCCGCGTCATGGCCTGCACGCGGGCCAGCAGTTCCTTGAAAGCGAAGGGTTTGACGAGGTAATCATCGGCCCCGGTGGTGAGCCCCCGCACTTTGTCGTCGAGCGTGTCCCTGGCCGTGAGCATGAGGACCGCCGCGCCGCCGCCCGCGATTCGTTTGTCGCTCGCCCACGCGCGGTACCGCGAGAGCATCGTCACGCCGTCCATCTCCGGCAGCATCCAGTCGAGCACGATCACGTCGTAATCGGTGGTCTGCGCGTGGATCAGGCCGCGCTTGCCGTCGGCGACCGCGTCCACGGCGTACCCCGCCTCGCGCAGGCCCTGGGCCAGCGAGTCGCGGAGCACGGTGGAATCTTCGACGATCAGGAGGCGCATGGACGCTTTAGGGTATCGGCGACGCGGCACCCGCAAGGTGACGGCAACGTGATGTCCGAGCCGGGCCGCCCACCGATCACCTCCCCGTCATGTTTCCCCGCCTTCGTCGGCGAACGCTCCACCATTCTCGCGCCCGGCCCACGCCCTGATGGGATCGGCCCCGGATGCGAGCCAACCCGGAACCACCAGTATGCCCAACTCCCGCCCAACCGATTCCGACGCCCTCCCCACCACGACGCCCCTCTCGCCTGCGCTGCGGGCGCTCCAGTTCGCGCTGGTCGCGTTCATCGTGGTGAACACCATCGTCTTCCTCACGCTCGCGGTGCTCAACAAACTGCCCGGCGAGGGCAAGGCGTTGGTCTTCATCGATTTTTGGGGGCGCTTTACGGTCTATTCGCTCTGGTTCATCGCCTACGCGCTCTATCGCCGCTTCGCGTGGCCGGTGCCCGCACTCCGCATCGGCATCGCCGCGCTGGTGGTGCTGAACATCCCGTTCTTCCTGCTCATGGCGTACCTCGACAAGATCAGCAACGCCCCCGCGACGCTCGCGCTGGTGGACTTTTGGGGCCGCATCTCGGTCTACTCGCTCTGGTTCATCGGCTACGAGGTGTACCGCAGGCTCATCGCCTGCGAGCGCGGCATGGTGGCGGTGTAAAAACCTCACCCAGGCGAGCGGGCCGTCTTGGGACACTTGTGGTCCGAGCCCGCTTGGCGGTGTGACTCCCGCCGCATCGTGTACAGGATGACCGCGACAAGGACCGCCGCCAGCACCGCCGAAGACCCGACGGTCCCGAACCCCAGCCCGCCCTGCGCGGGCGTCTTGGTGAGCACATCGCCCATCGTCGCGCCGAAGGGGCGGGTGAGCACGAAGGCGGTCCAGAAAAGGCCCACGTACAGGGCCGGGCTAGACACCTTCATGCGTTTGGCAGCGAGGTAAGCCGCGACGATCAAGGCGATGACGCCGCCGATGAGCGCGGCACCGCCCGCGAAGCCCAGGCCGGAATCATCGGCGAGGTAGTCGCCCAGCGAGGTGCCCAGCGTGTTGGAGACGAGGATCGCCGACCAGTAGAAGACTTCGGCGCGGAATGAACGGACATCGGTCACCGACAGGGACTTCTCCGTAAGCCGCCAGACGATCAGGACGGTGACGAGCGTGCCGAGCAGGATCGCGCTGCCCGTGGCGTAGCCCAGCCCCAGCGTGCGATTCATGAAGTCCGACATCGTCGTGCCCGCCGTGCTGGTGGCGAGAATGACGGCCCAGTACAGGAACGGGATGTAGCGCTTGGCCCGGAGCTGGCCCACGAGCACCACCACGAAGCCGGACATCAGGATGAGCGTGCTCACGAGGTAGCCCACGTTGAGCGTCATCGACAGCAGGTCGCCCGCCGTCTCACCCAGCGTGGTCGCCGCGATCTTCATCACCCAGAAGAGGAACGTGAGCGCGGGGAGTTTGCTGAGGGCGGCGTGGTGCGCGGGAGGCATCGGGCGGGGCTCCTTCTGGAGTGTCAAGGCCAGGCTGCGGGGAAAGCCGCCGGTCGCCCGGTGAGGCGCCGGGCGGTGAGTGTGCTTGCTCGGTCAATGCGGGGGTGCTCAGTCTTTCTTGTCCTTCTTGCCTTCGCCCTTCTCACCCTTGCCATGCTCCTCGCCCTTGGCGTGCTCGTCGCCGCCCTCGGACTCGTCCTCGATGTTGCCCGAGGCATCGACCTTGACCTCGTGCTTCTTGCCGTCGATGACGACCTCGATCTCGTAGAACATCTTGGTCACGACCTGCGGATCGGCGAACGTGGCCTTGGGGTAGTCCTTCTTGAGCGCGGCCATGACCGCCGCCGGGAGTTTGACTTCGGTCGTGGCCTTCTCGGTCTCCATCAGGTCGCCCGTGACAGAGAAGATCGCGGCGCACTTGACCGCGCCCTCGTTGTACTCGACCTCGTACTGCACCACGTCCTCGTCGTCCTCCTCCTTGATGACCTTGGTGATGTTCTTGGCCTCGCCCGCGAGCTTGATCGCGGCGGCGCGGACGGCCTCGGGGGCCTTGTCGAGCGTGATGACTTCCTCCTCATCGCCTTCCTTGTCCTCACCCTTGGGCTGGGCCTGCCCGGCGGGCTGGGGCGGCTGTCCGGGCTGAGCGAAGGCCCAGGCACCAGCGCCAGTGATGAGGGCGAGCGAAACGAGTCCGACCGAGAGTTTCCGAGTATCCATGCGAGTGCTCCGTGGCCGAGCGGGAATCTCCGCCGCGGCGGTTGGGGGTGGCTGGCGGAACGCGCGTCCCGTCATGGAGGTATCAAAGCAGTGCGCCGCGGTTAAACATGATGTCAACGTGTCGCTCAAATCAAGCGAGGCTCCCTCCCTGCACGGCCATGAAACGGGCTGTGCCCAGCGAGCGATTCCCGCTTGGCGATGCGGTCAGCCCTTGGAGATCGGCGCGCTCCGACGAAGCACACGCAGTCCATTGCCCACGACCAGCAAGCTCGCCCCCACATCCGCGATGACGGCCATCCACATCGTCCCCAGCCCCGCCACCGTCAGCGCGAAGAAGACCACCTTGATCCCGATGGCGAGCGAGATGTTCTGGGTCAGGATCGCGCGGGTGCGGCGTGAGAGCCGCACGAACTCCGGCACGCCGCGCAGGTCATCTTGCATGAGGGCCACATCGGCGGTTTCGAGGGCGGTGTCGGTGCCCGCCGCGCCCATCGCGAAGCCGATGGTGGATTTGGCGAGGGCCGGGGCGTCGTTCACGCCGTCGCCGACCATGCCGATCGCGTCGCCGTGCTGCGTGGTCAATCGCTCGATCTCGGCGAGTTTATCCTCGGGGAGCATACCACCACGAGCCTCGTCGATGCCGACGACCTTGGCGATGGCCGAGGCGGTGGTCTGGTTGTCGCCCGAGAGCATGAGCGTCTTGACGCCCAGATCGTGCAAAGTCTTGATCGCCTCGACGCTGCTCTCGCGGGGCGTGTCGGCGACCGCGATGACGCCCAGCACGGTGGTCTCCGACGCGACCACCACCGCCGTCTTGCCCTGCACCTCGAAATGGCTGAGGACGGCCTCGACCTCCAGCGAGCAGACTTTGCGTTCCTCGGCGAGGCGATGGTTGCCGACGAAGTACGCCGCGCCGCCGATGCGGCCCTCGACGCCGCGGCCCGTGAGCGACTTGAAGTTCTCGACGCTGGCCCGCTCGCCGCTCCACGCCGCGACGACCGCGAGCGCCACCGGGTGCTGCGAGAGCGCATCCAGGCTCACCGCGATGCGCAGGACGTCGTCCTTGCTCGCGCCGCCCACGGGCTGCACGTCCGTCACGCGGGGCTTGCCCTCGGTGATCGTCCCGGTCTTGTCAAGCGCAACAACCTTCAGTTTGCGGCCGTTTTCCAGGTGAACGCCGCCCTTGATGAGGATGCCGCGGCGCGCCGCCGCCGTCAGGCCACTGACGACCGTCACGGGCGTCGAGATCACCAGGGCGCACGGGCACGCGATCACCAGCAGCACCAGCGCTTTGTAGAGCCACAGGTAGAACGGCTGCCCGAACGCGAGCGACGGCACCACGGCGACCAGCACCGCCGCGACGCACACCACCGGCGTGTAGACCCGGGCGAAGTTGTCCACGAATCGCTGCGTCGGCGCTCGGCTCCCTTGCGCCTCCTGCACCGTCCGGATGATCTTGGCGAGCGTCGTCTCGTCCTTGCCGCCAGTGGTTCGGAACTCGAGCACGCCCGACTCGTTGATGGTCCCGGCGAAGACCTTGTCGCCCGCCTTCTTGTCCACTGGCACGGACTCGCCCGTCACCGGGGCCTGGTTGACGCTCGACTCGCCCGCGACCACCACGCCGTCGAGCGCGAGCCGCTCGCCGGGCTTCACCTGCACGATGCCCCCCACGGGCACCTCGCCGGCGCGCGTCACATTCCACGATCCGTCGGGCTGCTTGACGCTCGCCTCGTCGGGGGCCATCGCCATGAGCCCCTTGACGGCGTTGCGGGCGCGATCAAGAGCCTTCGCCTCGATCAACTCGGCCAGGCCGAAAAGAAACGTCACCAGCGCGATCTCCGGCCACGCGCCGATCACCGCCCCGCCGAT
>CAADHA010000197.1 GCA_900696685.1 uncultured Planctomycetota bacterium | reverse complement strand
CGCCTCTACGCCACCGTCTTCGCCGGCGATGAGAAAGACGGCCTGCCCGCTGACGCCGAGGCCGAGCAACTCTGGAAAGAGGTCACCGACATCGACCCGAGCCACGTGACCCGCTGGGGGCGCAAGGACAATTTCTGGGAGATGGGCGACACCGGCCCGTGCGGACCCTGCACCGAGATTCACTATGACATGACGCCCGACGGCACGGGCGGCGATCTCGTCAACAAGGGAACCGAGGGGACGATCGAAATCTGGAACCTCGTCTTCATCCAGTTCAATCGCGCTGACGACGGCAAACTCTCTCCCCTGCCCGCGAAACACGTGGACACGGGGATGGGCTTTGAGCGCATCTGCCGTGTGCTTCAGGGCAAGTCGAGCAACTATGACATCGACCTGTGGACGCCGATCTTCATGGCCATCGAGCAGCGCAGCGGTGCGCGGGCCTACCGCGGCAAACTCGATGACCCGGTCGACACGGCGTACCGCGTCATTGCCGACCACATCCGCTGCCTGACCTTCGCCATCACCGACGGCGCCGTGCCGGGCAACGACGGCCGCGGCTACGTGCTGCGGCGCATCCTGCGGCGGGCGGCTCGCTTTGCGCGGCAGACGCTGGGCGTGCAGGGGCCGCTGCTGCACCACCTCGTCCCCGCCGTGGTCGACGCAATGGGCGAGGCCTTCCCGGAACTGAAGAAGAACCCGCGCCACGTCGCCGGCATCATCCTTGAAGAGGAAGAGTCCTTCGGCCGCACGCTCGACCGCGGACTCGAACACTTCGCTGACGCACTCTATCGGGCGCAGTCGGCGGGGACCAAGGCGATCGCCGCCGCGGACGCCTTCAAACTCCACGACACCTACGGCTTTCCGATCGACCTGACGGAACAGATGGCCCTGGAGCGCGGCATGACCGTCGATCTCGTGGGGTACAACCGCCTCATGGAGCAGGCGCGCGAGACGGCCCGGGCCGGAATGGCCCGCGGCAAGGCCGGCGCGCAGATCGTTCTCACAGGCGACGCGATCGCGCGACTCAGACACATGGGCGTCGAGCCGACGGAGGATGTGGACAAGTTTCACGGCCGCACGATCAGCGCCCGCGTCAAGGCGATCTGGAACGGGACAGACTTCGACAACAGGACGCACGCGGCCGGCTCGCCCGAATACCTCGGCCTGATCACCAACCGCACCAACTTCTACGCTGAAATGGGCGGTCAGGTCGCCGACGTCGGGCGCATCTACAACAACAGCGGCGGCGAGTTTGACGTCGAAGACACGCGAGTGTTCGGCGGGTACATCCTGCACATCGGCCGCGCCAGCCGCAGCAAGATCAGCCTCAACGACACCGTCGAACTCGATGTGACCAACAGCCACCGCGCCGCGGTCCGCGCCAACCACACCGCGACGCACCTGCTCAACCTCGCGCTTCGGCAGACGCTGAAGACCGATGCGGATCAGAAAGGCTCACTGGTCGCGCCCGATCGCCTCCGCTTCGACTTCGCCTCGCCCGCAGCCGTCACCATTGAACAGATTGCCGAGGTCACCGGGCGGGTGAAGGATGCGATTGACCGCGACCTCGAAGTCTTCGCCCTGCCCGCTCCGCTGGAAGATGCGAAGAAGATCAACGGCCTGCGGGCCGTCTTCGGCGAGCGCTATCCCGACCCTGTGCGCATCGTGAGCATCGGCGTTCCGGTCGAGCAACTGCTCGACAGGCCTGCGGAGGCGCGGTGGCGCGACTACTCGATCGAGTTCTGCGGCGGCACGCACGTGGCGAGCACGAAGGAGATCGCCGACTTCGCCATCATCAGCGAGGAGGCCGTCGCCAGGGGCGTGCGCCGCATCACGGCCCTCACCGGCGCCGCGGCGGCTCAGGCGGCCGCGACGGCGTTCCAGATCGAGACGCAGATCGCCGAGTTGAGCGACATCCCCGACGAGCGCCTGCCCATCGAAGTGAGCGAGATCGTCGAAAGCCTCAACGACGCGGTGATGCCCTGCGCCGATCGCGCCCGCATGCGCGGCGAAGTCGAGCGGTGGCTTGAGAAGGTCAAGGATCTTCGCAAGCAGGCGGCCAGGGCCGACCAGCGGGCCATCATCGACCAGGCGAAGCAGATCGCGGTCAGCGCAGGCGAGAAGCCGATCATCGTCGCCGAGATCGCCGGCGCCAATGCCGAGACGCTGCGCAGCGCGGCGGATGTGGTGCGCTCGCAGCGGCCGGGCAGCGCCATGCTTCTCGCGTCGGCGATTCCCGAAGACAGCAAGGTGGCGATCATTGCCGTCGTCCCGGAGGCCCTCATCATGCGCGGCCTCAAGGCTGGCGACTGGGTCCGCGAGGCGGCGCTGGTCTGCGGCGGCAAGGGCGGCGGCCGGCCCGACATGGCCCAGGCCGGCGGCAAGGAACCCGGCAAGATCCACGACGCCCTCGAACGCGCCCGCGGCTTCGCCGACGGAGTGCTCACCGCGAGCGAGGAGAAAATCCGATGATCCAGGACCTCACACCCCGCCGCCACTTCCTTGCCGGCGCCGCTGCTCTCGCGGCCGCGTCGCTGCTCCGCGTCCCGCTGGCACACGCAGAGGCATGCATCATGCGCAGCAGAACCAGGCCGCTCTTTCCCATCTCGCTGGCGCAATGGTCGTTGCACCGCACCATTCGCGCCGGCCAACTCGATGCGCTCGACTTTCCCGCGTTTGCGAAGTCCGAGTTTGGTCTCGAAGCCGTCGAATACGTCAACCAGTTCTTCGCCGACAAGGCACGCGACAGGACATTTCTGGCGGAGTTGAACAAACGGGCCGCAGACGCCGGGGTAAAGAGCCTGCTCATCATGATCGACGGCGAAGGCGCGATCGGAGATGCCGACGAAGCCAAGCGCGCCACGGCCATCGACAATCACAAGCCCTGGGTCGATGCGGCCAAAGCCCTCGGATGCCACAGCATTCGCGTCAACGCCCAGTCGAGCGGCACGTACGAAGAGCAGCAGCGGCGCGCCGCCGACGGCCTGTCGCGCCTCATCGCGTATGCCGCCCCGCTCGAAATGAATGTCATCGTGGAAAATCACGGCGGGCTGTCCTCCAACGGCGCCTGGCTTGCCGGCGTGATGAAGATCGTCAACCACCCGCGCTGCGGCACGCTGCCGGACTTCGGCAACTTCTGCTTCGACTGGTCGCGCAGCAGCGAACCCGGCGCGTGGTACGATCGCTACAAGGGCGTGAAGGAGATGATGCCCTTCGCCAGGGCCGTCAGCGCCAAGAGCCACGACTTCGATGAGCACGGCAACGAGACGAAGACCGACTACCGCCGCATGATGCGAATCGTCCTCGCCGCCGGCTACCGCGGCCACGTCGGCATCGAGTACGAAGGCGATCGCCTCGGCGAAATCGAGGGCATCCGCGCCACCCAGCGCCTGCTCCAGAAAGTCCGCGACGACCTGGCCGATGAGTTCGACGCGGGCGGATGAGGGCGTGCGTGCTTCAACCGGCGAGGACCGGCTCGAGCGCCAGTGATTCGAGGCGCTTGCGAAGGATGCTCAGCAGCGTGGCCGGTTCGCGTGCGGCGGCGGTCGGGCGGTAGTAGACCTCGTCCCCGCCGGCGCCGCGCACGAGGCGGACCGTCCCCGGCGCGCCGTTCATCGCCTCCATCACGCGCTGCGCCTGCCGCGCCTTGAAGATCAGGTCGCTCTCGTGCCGCACAAGCGAGCACACGCCGCCCATCGCCGCCAGGACGCGCACCTCGGTGAGGCGAAAGAGCATCTCCGTCGCGGCCGGCATCGATCCGTACGCATCCACGAGATCGCTGCGCACCTTGGCGAGTTCCGCGAGGCTGCGCGCCTGGCTGATGCGGCGATACGCCTCCATGCGCCGCAGGTCGGCGGGGATGTACGATCTCGGGATCGCCGCGTCGATGTCCAGTTCGATCTCCGTCTCGACGGGCCGCAGGTCCGGCTCGTGCTTCAGGTCTTTCACCGCCGTCTCGAGCAGGTGGCAGTACATCTCGTACCCGACGGCCGCGATGTGGCCGGACTGCTCCGCCCCGAGCAGATTGCCCGCCCCGCGCATCTCCAGGTCGCGCATGGCGATCTTGAACCCCGCCCCGAGCATCGAGAACTCTTCAATGGCCCGCAGCCGCTTCGCCGCCGCCGACGTCACCGACTTGTCGCGCGGCAGCAGCAGATAGCAGTACGCACGGTGCTTTGAGCGCCCGACCCGGCCGCGCAACTGGTGCAGGTCCGCCAGCCCGAAACCCGTCGCCTCGCTGATGAACATCGTGTTGGCGCTGGGAATGTCGATGCCCGATTCGATGATCGTCGTGCACACCAGAATGTCCGCTTCGTGGCGGATGAACCGGATCATCACGCTCTCGAGTTCGCGATCCGCCATCTGTCCGTGGCCGACGATGACGCGGGCGCTCGGCGCCATCTTCTGCACCTGGTCCGCGATGCTCCGGATGTTGTGGACGCGGTTGTGGACGAAGAAGACCTGCCCCTCGCGCGCCAGTTCGCGCGCGATCGCCTGGGCAAGACGCCTTTCGTTCCACGGAATGACTTCCGTGACCACCGCGCGCCGATCCGTCGGCGCCGTCGTCAACGATGAGATGTCGCGCAGCCCCAGCATCGACATGTGCAGCGTCCGCGGGATCGGCGTGGCGCTGAGCGTCAGCACGTCGGCCGTCAATCGAAACTGGAGCAGCCGCTGCTTGTGCTCGACGCCGAAGCGCTGCTCTTCATCGACCACGACCAGCCCGAGGTCGGCGAACTTCACATCCTTGCTCAGCAGGCGGTGCGTGCCGATGATGACATCGACGCGCCCCTCGCGCAAGTCGCGCAGGATCGCCCGTGATCTCTGCCCCGACTGAAAGCGCGAGATGACCTCGACTCGGAAGGGATAGTCGGCGAAGCGCTGGCGGAAGGTACGGTAGTGCTGCTCGGCGAGAACGGTCGTCGGGACGAGGACCGCGACCTGCTTGCCGTACTCCGCCGCCTTGAACGCCGCACGGATGGCCAGTTCCGTCTTGCCGAAGCCGACGTCGCCGCACAACAGTCGGTCCATCGGCCGGTCGCCGTGCATGTCCTTCTTGATCTCGCTGAGCGCCGCGAGTTGGTCCGGCGTCTCCTCGTAAGGGAACTCGGCCTCGAACTGCTTCTGCCACGCCGTGTCGTTCGGGTAGCGGATGCCGGGCACGTGCTGCCGCGCCGCCTGGATGCGCAGCATCTCTGCCGCCAGGTCCCGCACCGCGGCGCTGACCTGCTCCTTCTGCCGCGACCACTTCAAGCCGCCCATGTGGGAGAGAGGGGGCTTGCCCTCGAAGCCGCCGACGTACTTCTGCACGAGATCGATGCGCGGCAGCGGCACGTGCAGCCGCGTTGAGCCGGCGAACTCGAGCGTGAGATACTCGCGCTCCGGCGCCTGGTCGTTGCGCCGGCCGTCGGTGCGGTCGATGCGGAGCATGGCCAGTTCGACGAACTTCGCAATGCCGTGATCGCGATGCACCACGTAATCGCCCGGCGCGATCTCCAGAAACGCATCCATCGCCCGGCCAGCGCGGAGGCGCCTGGTGCTCCGCCGCACGTGATAGCGGTGCAGCAACTCGTGATAGGGCACCAGCGCCGTGCGCCGACCTCCCTCTCCCGCCCACACGAAACCGCGATGCAGATAGGAGACGATCGACTCGATCTCGCCGACTCCGTCGGGCGCGGCGTCGGCAATCAACTCGCGGAACCTCTGCCGCTCACTGTCGCTGATGCACAAGATGATGACGCGTGCCTCGCCACGACTCATCTCCACGAGTTCGCGCACCGCCTCCTTCGCGTCCTCCGCAAAGGGCGGCAGCGACTCGACGGGCAGGTCGATCGTCGCCTCGGGGTCCGTCGCGCCGACCGGATGAGCATCAACCTGCACATAAGTGAATCGCCGCAGGTCAGCGAGCACCGCCGGCGAGCCGAAGACCGCGCCGCCCGAAGTGGCCCGTTCGTAATACCCTCGACCCTGCTCCGTCACTTCCATGAGTTCGTGCAGCACCACCGCCGCATCCTCGGGGAGGTAGCGCGACAGCAGCGTGCCGCCCTCATCGCTCAGCAGCGCCTTGACCGTCGCGCCGATGATCTGCACGTCGTTGACGCGCCGATCGCTGGCGAGCGTGTCGGGGTCGATCTCGCTGATGTGCTCGATCTCATCGCCGAAGAAGTCGAGGCGCACCGGCGGCGTCTCATCGCCGCGTCCTGCCGGGTAGATGTCCACCAGCCCGCCGCGCACGGAGAACTGCCCCGGCCCATCCAGCGCCGCGACGCGCTGATACCCCGCCTCCTCCAGCCACGCCAGCAGGTTTCCCACCGGCTGCGCCTGACCGGCGCGCAGATTCAGACACAGGCTGCCTAGCCGCTCGGCGGTCGGCACCGCCTGCATGAGCGCATGAATCGGCGCCACGATCACCGATGGTGGAGCACCATCAATGAGAAGACGCACAACCTCGAGCCGCTGCCCGAGCAGTTCCGGATTCACCCCCGTCTCGCCCGGCAACACTTCGAGAGCCGGAAACAGCCGCGCGCCGACGCCCATCGCGCCAAGCTCATCGACCGCTTCATCCGCATCATCAATATGAGCGGTGACGAGGAGGATCGGCGCATCATGCTCCCTCCCCCGCCTCTGCGGGGGAGGGGCGGGGTGGGGGTGATCCTGTCCGCGCACATGATCGTCGCCGTCGTGACTTGCATCCCCCGCCTGCGCTCCGCTGCGCAAAGCCTCCGCGTCATCATTCGACCCCGAGCTCATGACCGAGGGGCGGCTGACCCCATCCCCCGCGATCGCCGCCACGACCGCGCTCACCGTCGAAGCATTCCCCCCCGGAATGCGGACGTACGTTTCCCGCCCGCTCCCCAGCCGCCGGGCCAGTTGGCGCATCGCCTCGTGCCGCGAGATGAGTTGCACCCAGTCCATTACGACTCGCAAACTGCGCCCAAGTGGAACCGCCGTCCCGCCCGCTGATCCCTGACCCCAGGTCCAACCACCGCCAGCGCGCACGCCCGCGCCGCGAACCTCGGAACCATCCGGGGCCGCTGACGCGTCCACTCACTCGCACTCCCCGTCATTCCCGCGCAGAGCCTGCCCCAGCGAAGGCGGGGGCGGGAATCCAGTGAGCACACTTGCCACATTCTATCGGCGATCTAACGAGCCGCGCCTGTCAAGGTCAGTTGCCCAAACTCGTCATTCCCGCACATACAGGAATCCAGTTCGCGAGGGATGCGAAGGAAGTCCGCTGGATGCCCGCCTTCGCGGGCATGACGAACTCAACGGCCTTTCGACAACTGACCCGTGAGGAAGCGGCGCTCGCCCAACGACCGCCTTCGCCCCACGCCCAGCGCCTCCGCACTGACTGTTCCGCGCCTCACGGCAACCTACGCTTGCCCGACCCCTGCGCCGCGCATCCGGAGCCCGCCCGTGCCCCCGATCGCCACAGGCCCGCTCGATGCTGGTCCTCGCCTGCTGGCTCGCCTCCCTCACCGTCGCCATCGCCTGGCTCACGGTGTTCATGGCAGTCATGTAGGACGCGCCCGAGAACTCCCTCTCCTCGTGGGAGAGGGCAGGCGTGAGAGCCGGACTGTGCAGGAGCAGATCGAATCGCAATCACCCGCTCGACCCGCAACGCACACCCGAAACTGCTTTTCAGACTCGGCCCATGCAGGCAAAGCGGAGCGACGCTCCACCAAGCGCAGCGCAAAGCCCCAACGCGCCTCGCCTGTCAGGAAGCTGGCACACGACAATCACCGGCAACGCGCCGCCCGAACTGCGACGCGGGACGACGACCGGTGAAGAAGAGTTGCTGGAGGGGATTTGACGGGCCGGATCAGGCCGATAGCCTAGATTTGGTTGAGAGATTCGGCCATTCCCGAGGATGGAGCCATGCTGATCCTGAGTCGATTGGTCTCCGCCATGATCTTCTGGGCTCAGCCTGTGGTCTCTACCCCCCCCCACCCCCCCCCTCCCCCCCCCGCCGACAGAAGAGGCGCAGGTTGCGTTTCGTTTTTTCGCGCATGTGGTGGCATTTCAAGACACAGACATGGAGTCGTTGTAGGCCATTGATCCGACTGCGTGAATCGATTTCGAGTCGCTGCGCGATGCTGCTCAAGACGAAGTCGTTGCTGCGCTCTCCGCGCAAACCGGCTTCAGGTCCGCAGGATTGGTCTGGGGAAACAATTGGGACCTCTGAACAACCGCGACGATGACGCTGGATGACTGGAATCGGGACGGAGTTGATGATCGTGGTTCATCACTGGTGTCGGAATCGGGTCAGAATTGCGTGAGCGGTGCGTGAACCGCGTCTGTTCCGGGTCCGAGTGGGTGCGACCATTCTGGGCATGAGCAGATCGGGCAGATCAGAGCGTACATGGGCGAAGTGGCGGGGGCTGGCTTGACGCGATGTACTCATACAGGCTCATCCCATCGACGTACCCAAGGGGGTCGCGCTGCGTCCATCGTCCCAGGTGCGGGTCGTAGACTCGGTTTCTCACATGGCAGATGTCGAGGTTGATGTCCTTCTGGTATCCGGCGTAGCCGATGCGGTTGGCGACGGTTTCGTGTGAGAGGTTGGTCCAGCCCAGGTTGCGGCCGACGTAGCCGTTTGCGAGCGTGGCGTCATCGCCGTCGATGTTGCCGTCGAGATCGAGGTCGGCGCGCACGTTGTAGGCGGCGACCCAGGTCTGGATGGTGGTGACCTCCCCGGCCGTGGTGTGCCGTTGGAGTTAATGTCCGCCGCGGGAATGCCAAAGGGGACGCCGTAGGCAGAGTACTTGGCCCACTCGACCATGACGCCGGCGCTGGTGAGCATGACGCTCACGTCGTTTCGCCAGTTCTGGCAGTAGTAGCGGCGCTCCTCCATCGTGCCGTCGGCGGCACTGGTCCAGCCCGAGTTGGCGTCACGCTGGCGGAGGATCACATCTTGAAGGTACACGAAATCGGGCGGAGTGTCAATGGCGAACGTGCCGAATCGACGGGGCAAGCGAGGGTAGAAGAAGAGAGGGGAGTGTCCTCCCCGGTCCGGAGTGCTGAGGCTTCCTGGGCCAGGGGCTGTCGTTTCAGGAGGGAGGCGCGGACCGGCGGGCGGCCATGTCGATGGCCAGCCGGACCGCGGCGATCATGGAGCCGGGGTTGGCGGCGGCCTTGCCGGCGATGTCGTAGGCGGTGCCGTGGTCGGGGCTGGTGCGGATGATGGGCAGGCCGATGGTGACGTTGACGGCCTCGTCGCGCGCGAGGAGTTTGACGGGGATGAGTCCCTGGTCGTGGTACATGGCGACGACGAGGTCGAAACGGCCCTGAACGGCGGCGTTGAAGATGGCGTCGGCGGGGAAGGGGCCGGAGGCGTCAATGCCCCGCTCGACGGCCTGGCGGATGGCGGGCTCGATCAAGCGTTTCTCTTCGTCGCCGAAGAGGCCGCCTTCGGAAGCGTGGGGGTTGAGGCCGCAGACGGCGATGCGCGGGTGGTCTCTGCCGAGAAGTTCGCGGCAGGCGTCGTGGCCGAGGAGGATCGGCTCAAAGACGCGGCCGATGGTGAGCGTCTCGGCGACCTGGCTGAGGGGGATGTGGATCGTGGCGAGGACGACGCGCAGTTGCGGCGCGACGAACATCATCGCGAAGTGCCTTGTCTTCGTGCGGTCGGCGAGGAACTCCGTGTGGCCGGGGAAGCGGCGCAAGCCGGCGAGATGCCAGGATGACTTGGCGATCGGCGCTGTGACGATCGCATCGACGTGATGCGATTCGGCTTGATCGCAGGTCGCAGCATCGACGGCTGCATTAAGAAAGGCGAGGGACGATTCTCCGCCGATGCGCGACGGGCCGACTTCGGGGCGAGCACACTCCGCGGCAATGGCGTCGGCGAAGTGCGGGTGATCGGCGATGACGACCTGGCCGGGCACGGGGCGCACGCCGGAAGATCTCCCGGGCGTCTCGATCCACCAGTCGGCATCAAGGCGTGCGGCCTCGGCGGCGCGGGCGAGGCACTGCGACTCGCCGAAGATTCGGTAGGCGGCGGCACAGCGCAGGCGCGGATCGGCGAGTGCCTTGACGATGATCTCCGGCCCGATGCCGCAGGGATCGCCCATGGTGAGGCCGACGACGGGCTGGCGGGCGCGGTGGGTCATCGGCGGCGAGTGGTATGGTGTCGGCGCGGGCGGCTGGGCGAAGCGAGCATCGCAGATTCTAACGCCGCCGCGGGATTCGAGCAGGAGTCATTGCGTGGGGTATCGGCCGCAACACACGCCTGTCCTGTGACGGAAGCGAACTCCGGATGCGTCTGGTGCGTTTCGGCTATCATCGGGCGTCGCCCTGAGCCGATGGTCGACCGGCGCCGGCGGCGCTGGTGAGTGCGGTTGTCCGGTCTTCGAGAGGAGTCTTTCATGCGTTCAATGAAGCGGTTCGTGGCCCCGGGGTGCATGGTGGCGCTGCTGCTGGTGGTGCTCGGGCAACTGGCGGCGTCGGCGGGAGACCGCTTTGATGCGCTCGCGTGGTTTGATCCGATCCAGGATGTGCTGCTCGAAGTCCGCCGGGGCTATGTCGAGGAACTCAGCGAAGAGAAGTACAAGAGCCTCCAGAAGGCCGCGATCGACGGGATGCTCAAGGAACTGGGCGATCCCTATACCAACTACATACCTCTCCAGGAGCAGGGCGACTTTGACAAGAACGTCCGCGGCCGGTACGTCGGCATCGGCGCACAGGTGGACATGCGCGACGGGTGGCTGACGATCGTCAGCCCGATGGCGGGATCGCCTGCGCTCCAGGCGGGCATCCGCGCCGGCGACCAGATTCGCGCCATCGACGGCGTGACGACCAGGGGCGAGGACATCAATGACTCCATCAACCGCCTCATGGGCAACCCCAACACCAAGGTAACCGTCACCGTCCACCGCGAGGGGGCGCCCGAGGATGAGACCGAGGAAATTGTCGTCATGCGCGGCCAGATTCAGGTCTCTACGGTCGAGGGCGTGCACCGCGTCGGTGAGCATTGGGACTACTGGCTCGATCCGCACGCGAAACTCGCCTATGTGCGCGTGCGCCAGTTCACCGAGACGACGTCCGCCGACCTGTACAGCGCGGTCGCAAGTCTCGTCAAGGCAGGACTGGCGGGGCTGATCCTCGACCTGCGGTTCAATCCCGGCGGGTCGCTCCAGGCGGCCGTGGAGATCGGCGACATGTTCGTGCCCGAGGGGGTGCTCGTTTCCGTCAAGGGTCGCGGCCGCGAGCAGGAGTACGCGGCGCACAAGCAGGGGACGCTGCCGGACTTTCCGATGGTGGTGCTGGTGAACAACCAGTCGGCGTCGGCGAGCGAAATCGTCGCGGGAGCATTGCAGGAGGACGGTCGGGCGATCGTGCTCGGGACGCGCACGTTCGGCAAGGGACTCGTGCAGGACGTCCGCGGACTGCGCAGCGGCACGGGCCAGTTGAAAATCACCACGGCCGCGTACTACCTGCCCTCCGGGCGCAACATTCACAAGTGGCCCGACTCGAAGACCTGGGGCGTCGATCCCAACGCCGGCTTCTTCGTCCCCATGACCAACGACCAGATGCGCGAGATGATCCGCATCCGCAACGAACTCTCCGTCATCCGCAAGGACAACGGCGCGGGCGAATGGAATGACCCGAAGTGGATCGACGAACGCCTCAAGGATTCTCAACTCAGCGCGGGCGTCAAGGCCCTGCGGCTGCGCCTCGAGGGCGGGCAATGGCAGCCGACCGGGCAGGAGATGAATCCCAACGAGGAACTCATCAAGGAGATGCAACTGGTTGAGCGCCAGCGCGAGTTTCTCATCGAGCAACTCGAGCAGGTGGAAGAGAGGCTCAACAGCCTGGCGTCTTTCATTCCGGCCGAGGATCAGGAGCCGGCGGACCTCATCCCGGATGGCGCGAGCGTTGCGGGCGGGACGGTGGAGGTGCGTGACGCCGAGGGCAACGTCGTCGCGGTGCTGAGCATCGTGGAAAGCGCTGCGCTCGAGCCGGCTCTGCGCCGGGCCGGGCTGACGCCGAAGGAAACAAAGGAGAACTGATGCCGTCGATCACCCCACGATTCGCTCGAAGATTCGCTCATCGTGGGGGTGGCGGCCGCCAGGTGTTGCAGTGTCGTGCACGGCCAAGCGCAATCCCGGCGACGTAACCGTCCTCGGCATCGAGACGAGTTGCGACGAGACGGCTGCAGCGGTGGTGCGCGGCGGCCGGCACGTCCTCTCCAGCGTCGTCGCCAGCCAGGATGAGTTGCACGAGGAATACGGCGGCGTCGTTCCCGAGATCGCCAGCCGGGCGCACCTCGAACGCATCTACCCGGTTGTGCAGCACGCGATGGAACAGGCACAGATCGGCCGCGACGGCATTGATGCGATTGCGGTCGGGCATCGGCCGGGCCTGATCGGCTCGCTGCTCGTGGGCGTCGCCGCGGCCAAGGCGCTGGCGTGGGCGTGGGAAAGGCCGATCATCGGCGTCGATCACATCGTCGCCCACCTGCACGCCGTTTCGCTCGATACTGCGCGTGAGCCCGAGTTTCCGGCGATCGGCCTCGTCGTCTCCGGCGGGCATACGAGTCTCTTTGCGATGCGCTCGGCGCTGGAAGTCGAGTGCATCGGCCGCACGATTGATGACGCAATCGGCGAGGCGTATGACAAGGCCGCGGCAATTCTCGGCCTCGGGTATCCCGGCGGGCCGCGCGTCGATTCCCGCGCGCAGCGCGGCGATGATCGGGCGCACGATTTTCCCGTCGCAAGGCTCGAACCCGGCAGTCTCGATTTCTCCTTTTCTGGATTGAAGACGGCCCTTCTCTACGCCGTGCGTGGCACGCCTACGGGCCGCGGCGCAGGCGCGACCTTCGAGCGTGATGCCACGCGTCTCACCGGGCCGCAGATCGATGACCTCTGCGCTTCGTTTCAGAAGGCGGCGGTCGGTGCGGTGATGCTCAAACTTGATCGCGCGATCGGGCAGAGGCGCGAAGCCGGCGGCGAGATGATCCGCTCGATCATCATCGGCGGCGGCGTCAGCGCGAACACACGACTCCGCGCCGAGGCCCAGGCCCTCGCCGACCGCCTCCACATGTCACTGCACCTGCCCGCAATGACCTACTGCCTGGACAACGCGGCGATGATCGCCGGCCTGGGCTGCCTGCGCCTCGAAGCGGGCCTGGTCGATGACCTGAGCCTCACCGCAAGCCCGGCGGGTCTGTACTGATTCCCGCCGCCACTATCATGGCGCATGGGAGAGTTCGTCTTTGCGCATCCCGCGGTGATCGATGAAGCCCAGTTGCTCAAGTCCTGCCGCGTCACGCGCGGGCGGGCGTCAGGGCCGGGGGGGCAGCATCGCAACAAGGTCGAGACAGCCGTCTTCATCTGCCACGAGCCGTCGGGAATCCAGGCGCAGGCGACCGAGTCGCGCCAGCCCGAGCGCAACCGGCAGACGGCCATCTTCCGCCTCCGCGTACGCCTGGCCCTTGAACACCGCCTCGGCGTGCCCCTGCCGGGGTATGAGCCGAGCGAGCGCCTGCGCCGGCGGGTTCGCGGCGGCCGGCTGGCGCTCAACCCCGAGCATGACGACGCCCCGGCCATTCTGGCGGAGGTGCTCGACGTGCTCGCCGCGTTGCGCGACGACCTCGGGAGGGCGACGTTGCTGCTTGGCCTGTCGAGGACGCAGATCATCCGTCTGCTCAAGGAGTTCCCGCCCGCCCTTGCTGAACTCAACGAGCGCCGCAGGGTCCGCGGCCTTCGACCTTATCGCTGAAAGCCGGCGCCGTCTCAACCCGCCCTTCCGGGCGTCCGATGAATCTGCATGAGGGGAGGGAGATGTGCCTCCAACCTCCGCAGGGTGCATCAACTCATGGGTCTGAGACTGAAAGCCAGGTCGCGACTTACACTGCCCTCCGGTCCGGCGCGTCGTCGTGCCGTGTGGGCGAGGGATGAGGAAGAGCCGCTGCGATTCGACCGTCGCCGCGAACCTCGTGCGGCGACCAGCGGCTGGGCGCGCCTCATCTGTCTCGATCCCTACAAATCCTTTCTCGGCGGAACGGTGGAACTGGCGGACGTCAGCAACACCGGCCTGGGGCTGCGATCGCCTCGGGCGATCCCGATCGGGGACTTCGTCGAGGTGCGGCTGGCGCCCTTCCGTGTGCGCGGGCGTATCGCGCGCGTGGTCCGGTGCGATGAAGTGCCGGCGGTGTTCGACGAGGCCACCGGCCGGACCCTCGCCCCACGACATTACCGCATCGGTGTGCAACACTCTCAGGCGCTCCGCGCGGCCTAGGCCGGACCGACCGGAGGCCGCCGCCTGTCCCGGCCTCGATAGCGTACGGCTACTCGTCCTTCAACATGCGGATTTCGTTGCGGAGGATGGCGGCGAGTTCGTAGTTCTCGGCGGCGAGGGCGGCCTTCAGGCGGTCGTGCAGCTCGCTCCGCTGACTCACCGGCAGTTTGGGGATGATCGCGTCGCGCATGGACCGCAGCAACTGGACCTCCGCCGAATTGTCAAAAGCGTCTTCTTCTTCCTGATCCTCCGCCTCGATTGCGTTGCGGATCGCCTCCAGGCCGCGGTCGATGGCATCGAGCGCGGTGCGCGTGTCGTTGGCGGCGACGGCCTGGCATGCCTCCGCCCGGGCCTGCATCATCAGCGTGTTGCAGCGCAACTGCTCCATCACCGTCTGGTCAAACTCCGTCTCGCCGAACTGGCGGCAGAACTCCATGATGTGCAGGTTGTGTTCGGCGTCGCGCATCACTCCCTCATACTCCTCAAGCGCGAAGAGGCTGACGTAGCGGTGGTAGAACTGGATTGCCTCCTCGCGCAGACGCCGGCACTGCTCGGACGTGAGGACAAAGCCCTCCGCATCTCCATGCTCCTCGACGTGGCGGCGCAGACGGGCGGCGAACGCCTCGAGAAGCGAGTCCGAGTCCTCCGGCCGCGTGCCGTCCGGCCGACCATTCATCTCCATCTGGAGGATTCCCAGGTCGACGCGCATCTGGATGATGGGACGTCCATCCCCTGCCTGGATGAGGCGGACGTTGACCTCACCGCTGACATAAGGCCACTGGTGGAGAATGGGCGTGAGATCCTCGTCGGTCATGTCGGCTTCCTTGCTCGGCCTTATCGGCCCCGCGCCGGCGGCCCGTTCGGGCGCCCCCGAACCGGCGCGCTCTCAAGTGTTTCTCGTCAATTGTCGAACCTTTGTCAAGTATCGACGAATAGTACGGTGGCCTCCGGCCTCCCGCCCGGATGAGCGCCGCACCGTTCGCGGTTCGCGTTCACCGGGGCGCGTGTTCCTGAGGCTGAGTATCATCACGCGGCGCATGCACAGTCGCCCGTTGCACCACAGCAAGACTGACACATGCGCCGGGGTGGGGAAGGTCACGCTTGAATACGCCACGCGCCAAGGGCACGGACGACGCCGCACTGCAGACGGAACTGCAGCTGTATCTCAAGCACATCAACGACACGCCCCTGCTCGAAGCCACCGAAGAGAAGTACCTCGGCTGGCGCGTGGTCAACGAGAGCGATCCCGAGGCCCGCGACCTCCTCGTCCGCGCCAACCTGCGCCTGGTCGTTTCGGTCGCCAAGAAATACATGAACCGGGGCCTGCACCTCGCGGACCTGATCGAAGAGGGCAACGTCGGGCTGATCCGCGCCGTCGAGGGCTTCGACCCCGCCCAGGGCGCCCGCTTTTCCACCTATGCCTCGTGGTGGATCAAGCAGGCGATCAAGAGGGCCTTGATCAATGCCGGCCAGCCCATCAGCATCCCGGCCTACATGGTCGAGCACATCGCGCGGTGGAAGCAGGCGACGCATCACCTCGAGGCCGAACTCGGCCGCACTCCGACCCTCGCCGAACTCGCCGAGGTCCTCGAGATTCCTGCCCGCAAGGTTCTCGTCATCCGCCGCGCCGTCCGCGCGCTGCAGTGCTCGACCCAGGCGCCCGCCGGCCGTGACGGCGAGACCGTCAACTTCTCCGAGATCTTCGCGGACAACCGCTCGGATCAGCCGGAGGAGTCGATCATGTACGACGACGAAATCCGCGCGATCCGCCGTCTGCTCGAGGTCATCGACGATCGCGACGCAATGGTCCTGCGCTTGCGATTCGGTCTCGACGGGCGCGAGCCGCGCACCCTCAAGGAAGTCGGGCGCGAGATCGGCCTGACGCGCGAGCGCGTGCGGCAGATCGAGTGCGAGGCGCTCGCCAAGCTCAACGAGCAGATCAGCGGCGAATCGCCCGGCCGCCTGTTCGCGGAAGAGCGATCCCGCTTCGGCTGCCACCTGCTCAACAACAAGGGCACGAATGGAAACGGAGCCTCCAACGGCTCGGGCTCGCGCACGGACGGCCTGCGCCCGCGGCCGGCGCGCGGCGGCCGACCAAGCGCCTCGCGCCGCGACTACCGCGCCGCCGCCGGCTGAACGCGCCGCGCTTCCCTTCGACCGGGCGTTTCGTGCCCTCGCCTATCATCGCGCATGTCCCCAGATCCCTTCGCCGTCTTCGCGTTGCCCCGATCGTTCGAGATCGATCGGGCGACGTTGCAGCGCGCCTGGCTCGCGGAAGCGGCGCGGTGGCATCCCGACCGCTTCGCCGATCCGGTGCAGAGGCGCGAGGCGGAGCATCACTCGGCCGCGATCAACCGCGCGCGCGTCATCCTCGAAGACGACGAGCAGCGGGCCGATGCGCTGCTGGCGCTCCTCGGCGGGCCGGGCCGCAGCGATGACAAGTCCCTGCCCGACGGATTCCTCGCGGAGATCATGGAAGTGCGCGAGGAACTCCAGGACGCGATGGCCTCGGGCGATGCGCAGCGCCGGACCGAAGTGCAGCGCTGGGCGGATGAGCAGCGCGCCGCGCACCGCAGCCGCGTCGCCGAACTCTTCCGCCGTGCCGGCGGCCGGGCCGGTGACCCCGCCCTCACCGACATCCGCCGCGAATTGAACGCCTGGCGCTACATCGAGCGCCTCATCGAGCAACTCGATCCCGACTACAAGGCGCCGTGAGCGGCGAGCCGCCGCGCCCTCGCGGCGCGGTCCGGTCGAGCGTCAACATCGCGCGGATGCGCGCACGAGTTCCGCGATGCGCGCGAGGAGCAGGTCGAGGCGATTGAAGGCGGCGGGGAGGTCCCAGTGCTGGCGCAGGCGCTCGCCGCAGGTGTTGCTGATGACGCGAATCTCGGCGCAGCGGTGCACGCCCATGCGGTGGGCGGCGACGAGCACGGCCGCGCCCTCCATGGCTTCCGCCGTCGCGCCGGTGAGTCGCGCAACCTGCGCTGCGGACTCGTCCGTTCCGCTGCACCGCGCCACCGTCGCGATCGCACCGCGCTCCACGCCCTGCCCGACCGAGGCCGCAAGCCGATCGAGCAGGGCCAAGTCGCCGCGGATTCGATTGCCGCGGCACCAGGGCTCGTCGCCGAGAGGAAAGCCCAGCGCGGTCATGTCGGCTGGTCCTTCGGGCAGGTCGATGCCCTCTTCCGCGAAGACGGACTCCTCGCCGAGGATGACGTCGCCGATGGCGAGTTCACCGCTGGGAAGCGCGCCGGCGACTCCGACGTTGAGGACCGCGGCGTAACGCCGCAGCGAAAGCGCCTGGGCCGTCGCGCCCGCCGCATTGGCGCGCCCGATTCCGCTGATCGCGACGGTGATCGACGGATTGACGACGATGATGGGCCAGCCGATGCGCGCGTCAGCGGCCTCGCCGTCAACGTAAGGCGCCTGCGCCAGCAGCGCGCGCGCTTCGCTCTTCACGGCAACAACGATCAGCAGAGGCGTGAGCGGCGCCGAATCGGTCAACGTCATGACGCCCTTCCCAGGCCCGCGAGCCGCTGCGCCGTGTCATGCTCGATGAGCGACTTCACGAGCGGATCGAGATCGCCTTCGAGGATGCGGCCGAGGTTGAAACTCTCGTTGATGCGATGATCGACGGCGAGATTCTCCTTGTAGCGGTAGGTGCGGATCTTCTCCGCCCGTCCTGCCGAGCCGATCATCGCAAGACGCTGCTCATCGCGCTGCCTGTGCAACTCCTCGCGCTGCCGCTCGTAGAGGCGGGCGCGGAGAAGTTTCCACGCCTTCTCCCGGTTCTGCTGCTGGCTCTTGGATTCCTGCATGCGCACCTCGATGCCGGTGGGCAGGTGGATGAGGTGGACGGCCGTGGCGACCTTGTTGACGTTCTGTCCGCCCGGACCCTGCGCCGTCGTGATCGACACCTTCACGTCCTCGGGATCGATCTTCAGTTCGATCTCTTCGGGTTCGGGGAGGACGGCGACGGTCGCGGTCGAGGTGTGCACACGCCCCTGCGCTTCGGTGGCGGGGACGCGCTTGACCTGGTGCGTGCCCCCTTCGTAGCCGAGTTGGGCCCACACGCCTTCGCCGGCGATGTTGAGCACCGCGCTGCGGTAGCCGCCGGCGTCTCCGGGCGAGAAGTCCATGTCTTCGACGCGCCACCCTTTGCCCTGCGCATAGCGGCGGTACATGTCGAGGAGGTCGCCGACCCACAGGCACGCCTCGTCGCCCCCCACGCCGGCCCGGAGTTCGAGGATGATCGAACCGACGGCGCGGTCTTCGGACGTGACGAGGTCGGCCTTGAGTTGCTCCCAGAGTGAATCGAGTTCGGCCTGGAGGGCGGGGAGTTCCTCGCGCGCCAGGGTGGCGAGTTCGGCGTCGCTCCCGCTGCGGGCCAGCACCTGATTCTCTTCGCACTGGCGCTCGATGTGCTGCCAGCGGCGGTAGCGCTCGCAGACCGGCGCGATCGTGGCCCGCTCGACGCTCAACTCGCGCACGCGGCGATAGTCGGCCGTCACTTCCGGGTCTGCGAGGAGGGCATCGAGTTCGCCGAGGCGTGCGGCCATCTCGTCAAGGCGACGGCGCAGAACGGCGTCGAGCAATGAATCTCCCATGGCGGAAGGGTAGGGAAGGGCGCACTTCCCGACCCGAATGGATTCGCCGAATCGACTGCGGCAGCGACGGACGGGAGCCGCACCATCAGGCGAACACCCAGTCAAGCAGGCCGATCAGAAGTCACTCAGGCGGCGGCGGGATCAACCAGAACAACATGTAGAGCGCCCGTTGGTCAGTCGGCGCTTCGACGGCATGTGGGGGGATCTCGAACCAGGACGTGGCGAACCCTTCCTCCGGCGTGCTACCGTTGAGTTCTTCAAGGGGATCAAAGTAGTAGGCGGAGAGTCCACCTGTCCTCAGGTGCCCTGCAGCACCCGAGACGTGTGTAAGACTTTCGATTGCTGCGCCGTCCGGTTCGCACTTGTGCGAGGTTGGATGGCTCTTTAGATTCCCGATCGGCGTGTTGAGCAGGAGCGTGTTCAGCGTGCCGTTGCGCTTGTACAGTTGCAGCCCGGTCGTGTGATCCAGCGTATGCGGAACGGCCGCAACCAGAAAGTGCGGGTTGAAGTTGGTCAGGAGATGCGGCGTTCCGGCCTTCGCCGCTGTTGACTGCTCCGGAGTGAGGCAGAAGGTGTAGCCGCAGCCGCCTTCGGCGCTGATCCAGGAGACGTAGGTGTCGTGGTATGTCGAGAACAGATCATTGCGGTCATGGAGGTCAAAGCGAAGTGTGAACCGGATGTAAACAT